>DATGYC010000119.1:0-2609 GCA_035298385.1 Symbiobacteriaceae bacterium
CAGGACGGACTGAAAGAACGTGCCGAATCTCCTTGTTGCCCACTGGCCAGCCCAAACCGCCCCCCCGCCCGCTCAGCCAGGTTGAGCAGGGCGGGGTCTCCTGTTCCCACCACGATCAGGCCACCCGCCGCGCTGGAAGAGGAGGGCGAGCGACTCCGGGTCCGGCATCCGTCGCCTACCTGCCCGCACGGTCACCCGCACTTCACTACCTACCCCACAGCGGTGCGCCCTCCTCCCGCGCCAGGGCGAAGCTATGGTACTATATGGTATAGGTCAGCTATTCGTTAGGAGGATCCCCTTGAAACCTTGGTTCGCCCGCGTCGCGCTCGTCTGTTGCCTGGGTCTTCTCCTACCGCGTCCGGTTGCCGCCGCCGAACCGACCCCGCCTCCCTTGGAGCAGAGCCTTGTCGAGGCCTACCAGACGATTCTCTATGAGCATTACAACCTGATCGATGAGGATCAGCTCCTGCAGGCCGCCATCAAGGGGATGATCGACTCCCTCGGCGATCCCTACGCCAGCGCGATGTCGGCCGCTGAGTTCGAGGCGTTTAAGAACGCACTCGACGCCGACTATGGCGGCGTGGGCGTTCTGCTCACCCCGGCCGATGGCACCCTGGAGATCACCCAGCTCTTCCCGGGCGCCCCCGCCCTTGCGGCTGGCCTCCAGGTTGGTGACCGCATCCTGGCGGTGGATGGCCAGCCCATCACCCAGGAGAACGCGCAGAAGGCGCCTAGTCAGATCATCGGACCAGTCGGGACGAGCGTCACCCTCCTGATCCAGCGTGGCACCGCTGCGCCGGCCGCGTACCGGATCCAGCGGGCGAAGATCGACCTGCCCTCGGCGGAGGGGCGTGATCTGGGCGCCGGTCTGGGGTATATCCAGATTCGCTCCATGGGTGAGACGACCACCGCTGAGTTTCTGAAGGCCCTGAGCGACCTGCATCAGCCGCAGGGGATCGTCCTGGACCTGCGGGGCAACGGCGGCGGGACGGTGCTCTCGGCCGTCGAGATCGCTGATCACCTGCTCGCCCACGGGACGATCCTCTCGATCAGAGATGGCAGCGGCGAGCAGCAGAGCATCGAGGCGGATGAGGCGGCCGATCCGGTGCCGCTGGTGGTCCTGGTCGATGCGCATACCGCCAGCGCCGCTGAGATCTTAGCGGGCGCCCTGCAGAAGAATCACCGGGCGCTGGTGCTCGGCACCCGGACCTTTGGCAAGGGGACCATGCAGCAGTCCTTCCCTCTGGCCAATGGTGGGGTCTTGAAGCTCACGACCGATCACTGGTTCCTGCCGGATGGGACGAGCCTGCAGAAGGTCGGCCTGCAGCCGGATCTCGTGGTGACCACCCAGGCGGTCCAACTGCAGGCGGCGGTGCACCTGCTCGACTCGCAGCGGGCGATCGAGACCGCCATCCCGACGGTAGAGCGTAAGGGGGTCACCTACCTGCCGCTGCGCTTCGCCCTGGAGGCGCTGGCGGTGCAGGTGAACTGGTCGGCGGCGACGGGGATGGTGACCGCCACCTACGGCAAGCAGTCGGTCCTCGTCAACCCGACGATGGGCACGATGCAGATCGGGGGCGCCCCGGTTGGTGGTGAGGCCCCGATCCTGCTTGATGGGGGCACGACCTACATCAGCGCCGCGGCCTTCGCCCAGCTAACGGGGCTGGAGCTGCAGGCGCGGGATACTCAGAGCTTCTTGCGGCGGCAGTAGCGCTCGCTGTCACGTACGCCCCCGCGGCGGGGTTCGGTCCATGCAAGTTCTGGAAATAGAAGACCGGGCGCCCTGCAGGGCGCCCGGTCTTCTATGACTAGCCCTGGAACAGCTTCCGGTACGCCCCGTACCCTTCCTGCTCCAACTCAGCCTTTGGCACAAAGCGCAGCGCCGCCGAGTTGATGCAGTAGCGCAGCCCATCCGGGCCAGGCCCATCGGGGAAGACGTGGCCCAGGTGGGAGTCGGCGCCCTGGCTGCGCACCTCCGTCCGGACCATCCCGTGGGTGACGTCGAGGTGCTCGGTCACGTTCGCCGCCACGACTGGCTTGGTGAAGGACGGCCAGCCGCAGTGCGAGTCGAACTTATCGAGCGAGCTGAAGAGCACCTCACCCGAGACGATGTCGACGTAGAGGCCCTCCTCGTGGTGGTTCCAGAACTCATTGCGGAAGGGCGGCTCGGTACCGCTGTTCTGCGTCACCTCGTACTGGATCGGCGTCAGGCGGGAGCGCAGGTCGGCCGGCTTGGGCTTTCCCCAGTTCTGCTTGATGAAGGCAGCCCGGCCGGAGCCGACCTTGTAGCGCTGGTAGTGCGCCGGGTTCTTCTTGTGGTAGCCCTGGTGGTACTCCTCCGCCGGGTAGAAGGGGGCGGCGGGGAGGATCGGGGTGACGATCGGCCTGTCGAAGCGACCGCTCGCCTCGAGGGCGGCCTTGGAGGCCTCGGCGATCTGCCGCTGGGTATCATTGTGATAGAAGATCGCCGTCCGGTAGGAGTCGCCGCGGTCGTGGAACTGGCCGCCGGGGTCGGTGGGGTCGATCTGCTGCCAGAAGAGCTCGACGAGACGCTCGTAGGGGAAGAGGGCGGGGTCGAAGGTGATCTGGACGGCCTCGTAGTGGCCGGT
>DATGYC010000120.1:0-1717 GCA_035298385.1 Symbiobacteriaceae bacterium
CAAACCGAACACGTGTACGCAAATGGAGGCAGTCTCGATGCTCACCTGGCCTGCTCCCCCCCACTGGCGTTCCTGGCGCCATGTGACCAAGTTAGATCCGGACCGCCCACTATCCCAGGCGGCGCTGGACCTGGTCTACCAAAGCGGGACGGACGCCATTTTAATCGGCGGCTCGACCGGTATGACCATGGAGGCGGTCAGCGAACTGCTCACCCGACTCCAGGGCGCCCCCCTGCCCGTCGCCCTGGAGGTCTCCACGCTCGCCTCGGCGATTCCGGGGCCGGACCTCTTCCTGATTCCGCTTGTGCTGAACGCCGGGGAGACCGCCTGGATTGGGGGCGCCCAAGCCGAAGCACTCGGCAAACTCCTTCCCCACCTGGCGCCGGTCATCCCCTGGGATCTGCTCCTACCGGAGGCCTATCTGATCCTGAACCCAGAGGCCACCGCCGCTCGCCTAACGGGAGCGAAGACGGATCTGACGCCGCAGGAGGCTGCGGCGTGGGGCGCCCTGGCCGGCCGAGTCTGGCGACTGCCACTCCTCTACGTCGAGTACAGCGGGCGCTTCGGCGATCTGGAACTGCTGCGGCAGGTCAAAGAGGCCGCCGGGCCCGCTCACGTGGTCTATGGTGGCGGCATCAAGGGCGCTGCTGAGGCCGCTCTGGTCGCCCCCTGGGCCGATACCGTAGTCGTTGGTAACCTGGTCTATGAAGCGCCAGAGTTGCTTGCGGAGACCGTCTCCGCCGTCAAAGAGACGCTGCTACGTCACTAAAGTCCAGCTTCAAAGCCACCGAGGCGATCGTTGCTCGGAGCAACTTACGCCTAAGCAGATGTGAAAGCCCCCTCAGGCCGAAGGTCGGCTTGAGGGGGCTCTCTTTACTTAGGTGCGCCGAAAGCGGGACGGGTCGAAGAGTCCAATCGGTAGACTCGTGCTCCCCGCCGTCGCCAAGTCCGCCAAGATCTCCCCTACAACGCTGACAAACTTGAACCCATGGCCCGAGAAGCCTCCCGCAATGACCACCTGTTCATGGACCGGATGGCGCCCGATCACGAAGTGCTCGTCCGGGGTATTGGTGTAGATGCAGGCCGCTGACCGCTTGACCGAGCCGATGACCTCCGGCATCCAATCAGCAACCACCCGCTGGAGTTCGTCACCCTCACCGGGCGCCACCGTCCGATCGATCTCGCTCGGCGTGGTCAGCACGTGGCTGTGGTGCAACGCCGCCTTCGGCCCGTGCCCGCCCAGATCAGGGAAACCGTAGAAGAGCGGCACGTCCGGCCGTTCCACGATGAAGACCGGCAGGTCTGTGGCCGAGGCGAGCGGTTCGAACCAGTGCATCACGTTCCGCTCAACCTGCAAGGGCAGGCCGATCTCCGGCGCCAGTTGACCAAGCCAGGCTCCCGCCGTGATCACCAGTCGCTCAGCGGTGAACTCCCCCTCTGCCGTCGTCACCGCGACGCCGCCGCCAGAGAGCGCCCGCCACTCGAGCACCGGCTGGCCAAAGCGGACCTCAGCCCCGGCCCGCACTGCCAGGTCCAAGTGCGTCAGGACGCTGGCCTCCGGGTTCAGGGCGCCCGCCTCCGGCTCATACAGACCCACCTCATCCGGCCGGGGGGCGAAGGCCGGGAAGCGCTGCCGGATCTCTTTGGCGCTCAGGAGCTGATGCGCCAGTCCCCACTGCCGAGCGCTCTGGGTCGCCCCCGCAATGACCGCTGATGA
>DATGYC010000121.1:0-5659 GCA_035298385.1 Symbiobacteriaceae bacterium
CCCAATAAACCCTCTTTTGCCACAAGGATTTCACCGAGATTAGTCGTAAATTCCATCTGGCCGCAATATTGCTTCACGGGAGGAATTCCTACTTGAATCGTCTCCGTAAGCTCTTCTCGCTCCTACTCTCCTTGGCCATCGTAGCCAGCCTCTCGACCGCCGCCTTAGCCACGGATACCGGTAACCAGGGTCAGGTCGCCCCTGTGCTCTGGGACGCCAGCAAGACCTATGACTGGTACACCGCCCTTGCGCAGACGACCGAACGCTCCACCGGTAAGGCCGAGACCGCGTTCTACACCATGGATATCAAGGCCAATGTCGCCAAGCTGACCATCACCAACGACGGCGTCAAGGAGCTGGACGTGGCCATCAATGGCCAGCACCTGAAGCTGAACGACCTCTTCGCCCCGACCGGCACTGGCGAGTTCGCCCTGGACATCTCCAGCCTGGTCACCTACGGCGCCAACGCCGTGGCGATCCAGTCGCTCGGCAAGCCGGGCGCCACCGCGACCATCAAGGTCGAGGCACCGAAGTTCACCGCTCGCATCCTGAACACCAACGACATCCACGCTGCGATCGACCCCCTGCCCAAGATGGCCGCCTACATCAAGGCTGCCAAGGCCCAGGGCGGCAACGTCTTCTTCGTCGATGCCGGTGACAACTTCTCTGGCAACCCGGTCTCTGATCTGAACCATGGCGTGCCGATGATCGAATCGCTCAACCAGATGACGGTTGACGCCTTCGCCGTCGGTAACCACGACTTCGACCATGGCCCGGCCAACACCCAGGCCCTGCGCGAGCTGTCGAACTTTGAGTGGCTGAGCGCCAACACCTTTGTGGCCGACCAGTCCCTCACCCCGATCCAGCCCTTCAAGGCCTATGAGATCCACACGAACGAGCTGGGCCAGAAGATCGCCTTCATCGGCCTGACCCAAGACCCGCCGGCGACCGGCGTCAAGAACCAGGTCGGCCTGCGGTTTGAGGATCCCGCCGTTCATGCGCAGCAACTGATCGCGGAGCTACGCGACCAGGTCAACCTGCTGGTGATCGTCTCCCACAACGGCATCGACTGGGACATCGCCAACGCGCCGGCCATGAGCGGCGCTGACCTGATCATCAGCGCTCACTCCCACACCTACCTCTCCAAGCCCACCGTCGCGGCCGGCATCCCCATCATGCAGGTCGGCTCCAGCGCCGCCAACATCGGTGACCTGGTGCTCACCCAGACCGACACGGTCGCGCTCACGCCCGGCGCTGCTGGTGGCAAGTGGGCCGTCGCCACCAAGGATATGACCGCCGTCGACGCCGACGTGCAGGCGACGGTCACCAAGTGGAACGAGCAGATGGCCCCGATCCTGGCCACCAAGATCGGCACCAACGTTCGGACGCTTGACGCCGACGGCGGCAAGACCGCCAACGACTCCGGCCTCGGCAACCTGATCGCTGACAGCCTGCGCGACGCGATGCAGGCCGACATGGGCATCTGGAACAACGGCGGCATCCGCGCTGACCTGCCGGCTGGCGACATCACCATGAACTCCATCTACAAGGTGCTGCCCTTCGGCAACGTCCCCTGGAAGGCGACGGTGACCGGCGCCGAGGTCATCGATCTGCTGACCCGCTCCTTCGCCAAGCGCAACTCGATCGACCTGCAGATCTCCGGCGCTTCCTACACCGTCTTCACCAAGCCCGACGGCTCCCTCGACTACCTCGATGTGAAGGTGGCCGGTCAGCCGCTCGTGCTCGACCAGACCTACACCATGGCCCTGAGCGACTACGTCGCGACCACCCCGCAGTACTGGACCACGCTTCCGACCATCGTCGATATGTCCTCCGAGGTCGACGCCATCGCCATGGCGAACTTCGTCACGAAGCTCGGCACGGTCGACTACAAGACCACCGAGGGCCGGATCAAGATCAAGACCTCCCCGACCCCGATCCCGGTCACCTCGGTCAACTTCTACAGCACCGCCAGCCTGCTGGCTGATGAGAGCGGCGCCCTGGTGCCCCTCACCAACCAGGCTGACGTGCTGGTGAGCGCTGAGTCGACCGCCTACCAGATCGACAACAGCGGCGGCGACTACGCCCCCAAGAACTTTGAGCACGTCGATGCGGGTCAGCCCCTCCCCCTCGCCGCCATCCAGAACGTGGGCAGCGGCAAGGTCTTCGGCATGGGCGCCATCCTGCTCGCCAACGGCTACCAGACCGGCTGGCAGCATGCCCAGTGGTTCACCAACGTGCTGGACTATCTGAACGGCAGCAAGACTGGCACCCTGCTGGTTGACGCCGGCCACGGCCAGTACTACGGCAAGAGCCGCTTCACCCAGCTGACCTCCTTCCTGGCTGACCGCGGCTGGACGATGAACTTCACCAACACGAACACCCGCATCACCTCGGCGGGTCTGGTCGGTGTGAAGGTCTTCATGATCACCACCCCGGACGTGGTTGGCGCCTACACCGCTGACGAGCTGACCGTGCTGAAGAGCTGGGTAGCGGGCGGCGGCAAGCTGATCCTCGCCTCCCAGTCGGACTTCGGCGGCAACGCGAACGCCACGGAGATGAACAACATCGCCGCTGGCGTGGGCACGGTGATTCGCTTCAACAGCGATCAGGTCTCGGATAACACGAACAACGCCCGTGGCGCCAACTACAGCCCGGTGACGAACGAGTTCAACCCGGCCTACCCCGAGCTGCTGAAGGCCCGCTAAGCCGATGGCCCTGCCAGCGCTGACGGTTAGCGTGGACGGCAAGGAGGTCCGGCTCTTCGTGGGCGCCGAGGTGAAGCACGCCCTGAACTGGGCCGGTGGGCATGAACTCATCGCCCGGGTCACGAGCGGGAGCCTGATCGTCTGGGACGAGACGGCCGGCGCACCCACCGACCTCGGGGGCGCCCTCTACGAAGGGCAGCGCCTCGCGATTCGACCCGCATAAGCGAAAGCCCCCCCGATGCGTTGAGCGTCGGGGGGGTTTTTAGGCATTTTACAGTTGATTACGCTGATTCCCTGGTGTAGTGTCCGCAGGAACTGTTGCTCCTGGGCTAGGATCGCGGCTCTCGCACGTTCGATGCGTAGCTTGGCTGGGCGATACTCATGATGAAACAAGACCTGGGCATCTGACTAGACGCCCAGGTCTTGGGTTAAGAGACCAGCGGTAAGAACTTTACGACTTCCACTCTGGAAATAGGTACCAACGGGTCGTAACCTTGTCCGAACTCCATCCCTCAAAGGTGTTATGAGTGATAATCTTGGACTCGAAGAACCCAACGTACCTACCCCTGCCCACTTCGAGCATTGGTAGGGTGAGTGGGCGAGAGAAATCTCCTCCCGCAATCGCCAGTGTTACTTGGACACATGGAAACGCTTCCTTGCCGTTACCAAACGCTCTGATTGCGTTTGACAGTGTCCCCCAGTAATAATCAGAGTCATTCCACTCATCCATCGCAGACTTATACGTCATCACCGAGAAGTAGCGTACCTGCCTTGATTCATGGGCCGCTCGGAGTTGCGCGATCACGGTGTCAATTTCATCACCAACTTGAACTGACCCCATCGGAAATCTGTAAGTAGAATGAATGATCACGGGGTCCTTCTGGAACGGACCTACGCTCCAAGTAACCGTGACACTCCCTAATTCAATGGCATAGGACAAGTGCCCATTCGCATGCATCTTCCTTAGCTGCTCAGGTGTGCGTCCCGTCAGGTCGCGAAGTGAATTGATCGTACCCTCGGATGCGGTCCGTTCGTCCTTCCAAGGGCTGTCCCGATCCGTATAGATGACCCAATCAGCCACCGGACGCTTCTCGGCAGCAAGCCGCAGGTTCTCTTGGATTGCCTTACGACTTCCGCAGGCGTCGTCAGGCGCGGGCTTTTCAGTGACGAGTAGGGCGATAACCGCGGCGACGAGAGCCGCCGCGCCAACGGCCCATTTGATGTGTTTCATCATGTTTACCTCCTTAACTGATCAGCTGTAAAAAAACGACTACACCAAACCCAAAAAGCGAGCGCCCCCGCCAGGGAGGCGCCCGCTCAACTCACCGCCGCCGCACCAACCGCAGCAGCGCATTCTTCGTCCGCCCCGGCAGGACCTGCGTCATCTGCCGGACGCCCTCTGCGGCCGTCTCCAGGACCTGGCCCTCACCGGGCCAGGCCTCCTCCAGGACCGCCGCTGGGACCGCGCTCCGCATCTCATCGATCGCAAAGAGCGCGATCGCCAGGTCATCGACGAGGCCCAGTCCACCCAACAGATCCGGGATCAGATCGAGCGGCGAGAGGAAGTACGCAATCACTGCGCCTACCAGGATCTTCGACTTGGCCGAGACCCGTGGGTCCCGCACGAGCCGGACCATCATCACGAAGAAGTCCGGCACCGCCAGGAGCCAGGGCACGACCGGCTGGACCCAGGCGGGCACCCGGCCGCTCACGAAGGTCTGGATCTTCGCCCGGATCTCCTTGTAGTAGAGCCCGTGCTCCTCGACCGTCCGCTCCGGCACCACCTCAAGCGCCCGCTCCTCCACCAGGACCGGTTCGAGCACCACCGGTGCCGCCTCCGCCGCCCGGACCTCCGTCGCCTGTGAATCGGTGAGCGGCAGGAGCGCCGCCACCAGATCACGAATCCGGACGATCACCCGCTCCGAACCGATGATCACCGTCTCCAGCTGGAAGGTGGCTGGCACCTCGTCCAGCAGTTCACCGAGCTCTAGCCGGAGCTGACCGTTCTCATAGGTCCCCGGGATCTGCTCGAACGCCTTCTGCAGGGCGATCTCCTTGAGGAAGCCGGGGATCAGCCCCAGGTTGGACCAGGTAACGCCGAGGATCAGGGTAGTCCCCTCACAGTGGAGCACGGTAAAGCGCAACTCAACCGGCAACCCTACCGGAAGCCGCTCGTGCGTCACCTTCACCCGGACCCTTGCCGCACCCGACTCCAGGATCACCTCGGGTTGGTCGGCCCAGTTGCCGCCGTAGCTAACCAGGGCGGCCTGGATGTCGGTGGCGCTCCACTCAAGCTGGACTCCAGAGATCTTCACTTAGGCATCCCTCCACTCCTTGAGCCCATCCCGGGTCGTCAACGCCCATGCGATCTGCGTGCTGCCCGCCTCCGTATACTCGATCCGCCAGGCCCACCAGCCGCGGCCGGTGTCCGGGAAGGGGTGCCCCTGCTTGGCAGGGATCGCGTGGCGCAGTTCGGCGCCAAGCTCGCCTACCTTCGTAGCGATCAGACCCTTGTCACGGCGGATCCGAGTCCGGCGGGCCCAGTAGATGACGGCGACGACGAGGGACAAGATCAAAAGTATTTGCATTGAACTCTCTCCACCCTGTAGGATTCGGTATGGTGGGTAAAAGGTTCGAGCCGATTGCCCACCCTCTCATTCTTCAGGGTTTCCACGTTGGGGAAAGGAGTCCTGCCCAATGGCGGCCAGTAATCTGGTCTTGATCCTCTATCAACCACAAGAGATCGTCAACGTGGCCGCAGTGATCCGCGGCATGTCGAACTTTGGCCTTCCCACCCTCCGCCTCATCACCCCCGCGGCTTGGGATCCCTATCGGATCGCCGGGATCGCCCACCACACCGAGCGGATCATCGAGACTGTAGAGCCATATGAGTCGCTTGAGGCGGCCATGCACGACGTCTCCTTCGCCCTCGCCACCACCGGGCGCCCCCG
>DATGYC010000122.1:0-29967 GCA_035298385.1 Symbiobacteriaceae bacterium
TCGCCTTGGTGACGAATAATGTCGTCATCGGCGACGAAGAAGACCTGCTTGTGCAGGTTGCCCTGGATCACGACCTTGTTCGGGATCACTTCGACCATCAGATCCTCCACCCGGGCCTGGATCTCGTGGATCTTGCGGGCCGGATGGTTCAGGTCAGCGATGTTCTCGACCAGAACCTGCTTGGAGTTGGTGGCGATCACCTGGGAGGCGTTGACCAGCGGGCCGTTCGCATCCTGGGCGACGTTCAACTGGCAGGTCCGGGTCACCTTAACGAAGAGCGAGAGGGAGATCCGCTGCCGCAGTTCCCGGCTGTTCGAAAGGAACTTGTCGACCCGGAGAATCTGTGCCGTCAGGGCCACGTTGTCGCCCGGCTCGGCGCCCGGGACCTCAACGATGCCGCTGAACGGAACCCGCTCCTCCTGGAAGAACTCGACGTCATCCTCGGTGATGAAGAAGACGTTCTTGACGATCGTACCCCGGAACATGATCTGGTCGTTGGAGGCCTCTGCGCAGACCTCCTCCAGGAAGACCTGGATCTCGCGGATCTTCTTGGCCCGCCGGCAGAGCTCGACGATGTTCTCGACGGTGACACCCTTGGTCGCCTCGCCAACGACGCACTCGGCCTTGACCAACGGACCGTTCGGGTCGAGCAACACGTTGACCTGGCACTCCTCGGTCACCCGGACCGTGAACTGGAGGATCGCCTTCTGCACGACCTCCTGGCACCACTGCAACTCGTGCGTCAGCCGAGCGATCCGGGCGTCAACGAAGGCCTCCTGGCCTGCCTGGGCGCCCGGGCAGTCCACGAAGACTGAGAAGGGAACGTCCTCTGGAACATGATGTACGAGACAGTCCTCCCCCACGAAGAAGACTTGCTTGTGAAGCACGCCTGAGACCAAGACCTGCCCATCGACGACCTCGCCGGTGACGTCGACCAAGCGTGCCTGAATCTCTACGATCTTCTTCGCACGTCGGGGTAACACGAAGCGGGACTCGATGCAGGCCTCGCCCTGCGATTCGCACACGAGGCATTCCAGCTTGAGGAGCTGGGTGCATTCCGCCATGGTCGGATGTTCCCCCTTCCGATTCGCGTGGGTTCCGTGTATCGGTCCGCAAGAGATGATATGTGGCGTCCGACATTCAGAACCGGAGGTCAGGGCAAACACCCGCCTCCTATTGGTCATCCTATGAAAATAGCCTGCTTCCTGTGCCCAACTAGGCTCCATGACCCGCCTAGGGACGGGCGTCTAGGCTCTCGGCTCTATCGCCTGTGTGGCTAAACTCGCATGGTCCGCAAAGATAGATCCGAAATGAACCTCATCCCTTTGGATGAAGACAGGAGTAATATGTAAGGTGTATCATACCTGACGAAAGTTCTATCCTTTGACTAAAAAGGAGTGTCGGAATGGATATCAAGACCTTTGGCATTGTCGGCACGGGTCGTTCGGCCCGCGTCATTGCCGAACTGGCTGCGTTTAAGGGCTATGACGTCATCGTCTGGGGCGAGCAGGAGGGCGAATTCGACTCCTTCCGCAAGGCTGTGGATAGCAGCCTGCAGCAGAAGATCGACCGCTGGGCGATCACCTCAGCCGAGAAGAAGGTGACCGTCGCCCGTATCGAGTTGACGACCGACTTGACGAAGCTGGCCGATGCTGACTTCGTCATCGAGACGCTGGTGACAGACGTCGAGTATGTGAACGCCCATTTCACCCGCCTGGATGAGATCTGCAAGCCGGAGACCATCTTGGCCTCGAACACCTCCACCCTCTCCATCACGGAGTTCGGCGCCCACACGATGCGACCGGATCGAGTGATCGGTGTTCACTTTATGCACCCGGTCACCCAGACCCAGGTCGTCGAGATCGCCCGGGGCCTAAAGACCTCGGACGCCGTCGTAGCGACTGTCAGGCAGTTGATCGAGTCGCTGGGGCGGACCCCGGTCGAATCGTATGAGTCGATCGGCCTGATCACCTCCCGCCTACTCGTGCCGCTCGTCAACGAGGCCTGCGCCATGCTTATGGAGGGCGTCGCTGCTCCAGAAGAGATTGACAAGGCGATTCGCGTCGGTTTCTCCATGCCGGCGGGGCCGCTGGAGATGGCGGATCGGATGGGCCTCGACACCTTCGTCGTTATCTGCGAGCGGATGTGGCACGAGACGGGTGACAACCGCTACCGTCCGGCGCCGAATCTGAAGAAGCTGGCCCGGGCCGGTCTGCTCGGCGCAGAGACGGGCGAGGGCTTCTTCAGGTACGACGGAAACGGCGCCCGGATCAAGGAGGGCAAGTAGCGTGAAGGTCCTCGTTCTGAACTGCGGCTCCTCATCGGCAAAGTACCAGTTCCTCGACATGCGCACCGAACAGGTCCTGGCGATCGGCAAGGTCGAGCGCATCGGCATGGAGGACGCCATCTTCGAATACAAGGGCTCGGGCGAGAAGCTGAAGGAGGTCAAGTCGATCCTTGACCACACGGCGGCGATCCGCTCGATCATGAACTGCCTGACCGATGCGCAGATCGGCGTGATCAAGGAGATCAGCGAGATCGGCGCTGTTGGTCATCGTGTCGTACACGGCGGCGAGGAGTTTGCCGCTTCGGTCCTGATCACCGACGAGGTGAAGCGGACGATTCGGCAGCTCTACGATATCGCCCCGCTGCACAACCCGCCGAACCTGACGGGCATTATCGCAGCCGAGTCGGCGATGCCGGGCATTCCGCAGGTGGCGGTCTTCGACACCGCCTTCCACCAGACGATGCCGCGGACCTCCTTCCTCTACGCCCTGCCCTACAAGATGTACAAGAAGCACAAGGTGCGCCGCTACGGCTTCCACGGGACCTCGCACAAGTACGTCGCCCAGGTGATGGTCGATCTGCTGGGCAAGCCGGCAGCGGAGACGAAGATCATCACCTGCCATCTGGGCAACGGCTCCTCGCTCTGCGCGATCAAGGGCGGTGAGTCGTTCGATACCTCCATGGGCTTCACCCCGCTGGAGGGCATGATCATGGGCACCCGCTCGGGCGATGTCGACCCGGGCGCCCTCTCCTTCATCGCACAGCGGGAAGAGATCGGGCTCTCAGAGCTCAACTCGATGCTGAACAAGCACTCGGGCCTCTGGGGTATCTCCGGCATCTCCTCCGACATGCGTGAGATTGAGGACGAGATGGTCGCCGGTGACCAGCGGGCCAAGGAGACCTTTGAGATGCTCGAGTACCGCCTGCGCAAGTATATCGGGTCCTATGTCGCCGCCCTAAACGGGGTCGATGCGATCGTCTTCACGGGCGGCATTGGTGAGAACTCGAATCTGCTCCGGGCGGCTGTGCTGAAGAATCTCGCCTACCTCGGCATCAAGCTGGATGAGGAGGCGAACGGCAAGCGGGGGAAGAACACCCGGATCTCGACGGATGACTCCGCGGTTCAGGTCTGGGTCATCCCGACGAACGAGGAGCTGATGATCGCCCGCGATGCGGTTGCGATCGTGGGCGCCGGTCAGTAGCCTCTGCGGCTACCCATCATATAACCGGGCGCCCCGCCCGGTGACGGATCTTATACGGACCCCCTTCTGCTACTTCTGGCGGAAGGGGGTCCTCCTTTTGGGGGAGATTGAATGGTGCAACCCTGATGCGGATGGGGCGCCAAGGGGCGACGTGACTGGATCTCCTACAAATGACCGATCAAGCTTGCACCATTCTCCTCTACAGGGATGAACCCGCGCTCCTACCACGGTACGTGTTAGCATGGTCCCAGAAGGCAAATGAAGCGACTTCGCCATCAAGTGATTGCAGGTGATAGCCGTTTGCTGATTCAACTGAACGCCAAGCAACGAGCGATCTGCCAGACCCTGCTTGACCGCTCCGGGCCGATCCCGGCCAAGGATCTAGCGGCCCGACACGGCATCAGCCTTCGCTCAGTCCGTTACCACCTGGAGACGATCCGGACCGCGCTGAAGGGGACAGGCCTCCACGTCGAGGCGAAGCCCCACCAAGGCATCTGGATCGAAGGACCACCGGACCGCCGTCAGGCTGTCGCCCGCCTCCTCACCGAGAGCGACGAAGCGGTCATCCTCGAACCGACCGAGCGAGTCGATCAGATCTTGCACCATTTGCTCAGTCGGGAGAGCGGGACCAGCATCGACGACCTTGCAGAGGCGATGCGCTGCAGCAAGTCGACGATCACCCGGGACCTAACGCTGGTTGAGCAACGCCTGCAGGGATTCAGCCTGCAGCTTAGCCGGGCACGGGGACTGCTGGTCGTGACGGGCGACGAACGCGACCGGCGGGAGGCGATGGTGCACGATCTGGTCCAGCAACTGGAGCAGGAGCGCCTCCTCACTCGGCATCAACCCGGCCTGCCGGGCGCCGAGCCCGAGACAACTGGCCCCGCCCCGTACCAGTTCCTCGCCGACCTGATAAGGCGAAGCGAGGAGCGACTCGGACGGACCTTCACCGATGAGTCCTTCATCTCCCTGGTCGTCCATCTGGCCGTCGCCCTACAGCGGCTAAAGGATGGGCGCTCGATGGTCGTTCCGCCCCGCCGCCTGGCGGAGCTGAAACAGGCCCCGGAATGGCCGACGGCGGTGGTGATGGCGGCGCAGATTGAGGCGGCGACGGGGGTCAAGTTCCCGGCCCCAGAGATCGCCTACCTCGTGCTGCACCTCTCCAGCGGACGGGCCCAGCCCCTAGCGGCCAACCCGGCGCCACCGGAGTCGCTCGCCCCCGACCCGAAGGTCGTCTCCCTGGTCGAACGCTTCCTGCACCTAGCCAGCGAGCGGCTCGGGGTCGCCCTGACCGATGACGACGTCCTCCGGGATGGCTTGACTTGGCACCTCTCCGGCCTCCTCAAGCGGATGCGCTTCAAGGTCCGGGTCACCAATCCGATGATGAGCGAGATCCGCCAGCAGATGGGCCGAGTCTTCGGCTCCACGCAAGAGATCGTCCAGCTCCTCAAAGACGATCTGGGCGATCTCTTGGATGATGAGGTCGGCTTCCTGACCATTCATCTGGCGGCCGCCCTGGAGCGGAAGGGCGAGCCCCCCGGTAAGCGGGTTCTAGTGGTCTGCTCGACCGGACTCGGCTCCGCCCAACTCCTAGCCGCCCGGTTGATGCGCCTCTTTCCGAACCTGCATGTGGTCGGCGTCGTCTCCGCCCTGGAGTCGACGGACTGGGAGGGCCGGGTCGATCTGGTGATCAGCACCGTCCCCCTCCCCACCCTGCCGATCCCGAACGTACGGGTCTCGCCGATCCTGACCGCCGAGGAGGCGGAACGGGTCGGGCGGGCAATGCGTGGCGGATCGGGCGCCCAAACCGCCGATGCGGATATCGCCTTCCCTAGCCTGGACCAACTCCACATCCTGATCGCAGCCCATGCTCAGATCCTGGACGAGGAGGGCCTCCGGAAGGACCTCTATCGCTACGTGGTCCACGAGCGCCCCCCGCTCGAGCTGATCGAGCCGATCCTTCGGGAGGTCGGGCTGCTGGGGATCACCCTGGACGCCCGGACCCAGCAAGGACTGGCGATCCACCTGCAGATGGCCCTGCCCCGGTTCCGGGCCGGCCAGCTGGTGACCGAGCCGGAGCTGGACCGGATGAAGCAGGCCCACCGCTCGCTCTTCCAAGCGGTCTGGCGAGCACTCCAGCTAATCGATCGCTGGCATGGCGTGACGATCCCCGAGGTCGAGGTCGTCCCCATCCTGCGCTATATCCTACAAGCCACTCGAGGAGATGACTAAATAAATGCGTCTCGCTATTACTGGCGGTCGGGTGATCGACCCGGCCGTCAACTTCGACGGCATCGCCACCCTGCTGGTGGCGAACGGCAAGATCGCCGACCTTCTTCCAGAGGGCGCCCCCTTCCAGGCCGACGAGGTGATCGACGCCAAGGGCCTGCTGGTCCTGCCCGGTCTGATCGATCTCCACGTCCACTGCTTTGAGGGCGAGACCAGCCTCGGCCTCCGGCCCGACCAGATCGGCGTCGAGCAGGGGATCACGACGATCGTCGACGCCGGCAGCGCTGGCTCGGCGAACTTCCACCTCTTCCTGCAGCAGGCTCGGGCGGCGAAGACCCGGGTCCTCGGCTTCCTGAACATCGCCAAGGACGGCCTGGCCAAGGGGCGTGGTGAGCTGGCCGACCTGGCCAACCTCGACCCGGAGGCGACGATCGCCACCCTGAAGGCGCACGCTGACGTCCTGGTCGGCATCAAGGCTCGTGCCTCTGCCTCTGTCGTCAAGACCCTTGGCATCACCCCGATCAAGATCGCCAAGGAGACGGCGAAGCGGGCCGGAGTACCCATGATGGTCCACATCGGCAACGCTCCGCCCGCCCTGCCGGAGGTCCTGGAGCTGCTGGAGGAGGGCGACATCGTCACCCACGCCTGGCACGGGAAGCCGGGCGGCATCTTCGATGAGAACGGCCTGATCCCGGCGGCCGAGGCGGCGCTGAAGCGTGGCGTCATCTTCGACGTTGGCCACGGCCAGTCCAGCTTCAGCTTCGGGACGGCCCGCCGCTACCTCGCCGAGGGGCGGCAGATCGACACGATCAGCTCCGACCTCTGGAAGGGGAACGAGACCGGCCCGGTCTTCAGCCAGCTCTTCACGATGTCCAAGCTCCTCCACATCGGCATGCCGTTGCCCGAGGTCGTCGCTGCCGCCTCCTGGCGGGCTGCGAAGGCGATCCGGCGGGAGTCCGAGATCGGCGCCCTGACGGTGGGCCGTGAGGCCGACATCAGCATCGTCCGACTGACGCAGGGCACCTTCCCGATGGTCGACTCGGAGGGCGTTCCGGAGGCCGGCACGCAGGCCTTTGAGCCGGTCTACACCCTCCGCCGCGGCGAGATTGTCCAGAAGGAGCGATAAGCCTTGAACCCGATTGCTGAGATTACCGAGCGCCTCTCCCTCAACACGCAGGAGCGTGGGGCTATCGTAGCGCTTCTACAGGCCGCTGAGTCCCTCGCTACCAAGGCTGGTTTTGGTCTGGACGACGACGCCCGGTTGGGCCTGGGCGCCCACCTGGGCCACCTCCTCCGCCGCCTAGCGAGCGGTGAGCGGGTAGAGGGCGTAGACGCCTCCATGTTCGAGGAGGTCCCCGCCCAACTCCGCGCCATGGCCAGCGAACTGCTTGCCCCCTGCTTTGCGCAGGTTGACCTGCCCGTAGACCCGGTCGAGATCGGCCTGGTGGCGCTGCACTTCGGCGCTGCCCAGGAGCGCACCGCACTTTCTGCATAAGGAGAGATCATTCATGAGCGAGATCAAGGTAGTCATCGGTGATCGGCTGGGCAAGGGCCAGAAGATCGCCAAGGGCGTCGAGGCCGCTGGCGGCGTCGCCGTCGTCATCCCCGGCATGGCGGCTGACATGAAGCTTGGTGACGTGATGAACAAGGAGCAGGCACAGATCGGCCTCTCGTTCTGTGGCTCCGGCGGCGCTGGCGCCATCACGGCCTCGACCAAGTACGGCTACAAGTCGGCTGACCACCTGCGCTCCATTGACGCTGGTGTGACCGCCCTCCGGAACGGCGCCCGGGTCCTGGGCTTCGGCTTCATGGACGTCGAGGAGTTGGGCCGCCGTCTGGTGGAGGAGTACAAGAAGCTGCAGAGCGAGGGGAAGGCCTAATGTCTACGACCAGCCGCTTTGTCCAGGAGGTGAGAACCCTCACCCTGACCGGCTCCGGCGAAACTCGGGAGGCCGCTCTGAACGAGATCCTGACCAAGATGCGCCAGCAGATCATGAAGGAGGTCGGCGGACCCGTCCTCTTCATGGCGCCCGTCGGCCTGGAGATCGAGCAGGAGAGCGCCAAGCACGAGACCGAGAAGTTCCTTGGGCTCCTCTGGCCCCGGACCCGGACTCGCTTCAACTTGGACGCCCGCATTCAAGTCGAGGTCCGTTGGCTCCAGTTCATCGAGTAGACTCCGGTCTCATCCCCCTATAGCTATAGTTCACATGAGGGAGGACACATATTGTGATCGTTATGATCGTAATCAAGTCGCTGATCATCGGCGCCATCCTGGGCGCCGCGGTCGCTGCGGGCGCCGCCCGCATGTTCCATGCCCCTGAGGTCCAGTCGATGGGCGCCTTCCGGACCCTGGGTGAGCTGAACGCCTGCAAGGGCGACCCCATCACCCACTTCTCCTTCGGCTTGGGCTTCTTCTTCAACGCCGCTGCTTCCGTGGCGGGCGCCGGCGCCCTCACCCAGGACGTGGTCCACCGCATCATCCCGAACTGGGCCGCTGGCCTGCTCCTGATCAAG
The DNA here is from genome assembly GCA_035298385.1 of Symbiobacteriaceae bacterium. Classification (GTDB taxonomy): domain Bacteria; phylum Bacillota; class Sulfobacillia; order Symbiobacteriales; family Symbiobacteriaceae; genus DATGYC01. The sequence goes on from DATGYC010000122.1 coordinate 8,232, forward strand.
AACAAGAACGTCGAGGAGACGCTCTACAACCCGGCCGCCATGCTGAAGGCGGGCGCCCTGGTTGGCGCCGTCGTCGTCACCTTCCTGAACACGATCGCCTCGGTCATTCCGAAGTCGGCCGCTACCGTCGCTTCGAAGGTGCTCGGCCCGGCCTCGAACCTGCTGATCAACCCGGTCATGCCGATCATCTTCTGGCTGGCGGCTCTGGACGCTGGCCGTACGACCGGTATCTGGGCGACCATGCTGGGTGGCGCTGCGCACATGATCATGGGCAACGCCGTTCCGGGCCTCGTCCTTGGCATCCTGATCGGCAAGTCGGTCGAGGATAAGGGTTACAACAAGGCGACCATCACGATGATTGCCATCGTGATCATCCTCTTCGCCCTCATCGCCTACTTCCGTGGCTTCTACAAGACGCTGGTCGCGGCGTTCTAAGGAGGATACTGAGAATGAACAGCAAGCTCAACCGGTTCCTTATGAGCCCCTGGGCCTTCCCGCTCCTCTTTGCGATGGCCACGGCTGCTGTCATCGCTGGTACTCACATGTACATCGTCGACGGCCATGGTGCCTTCAACGAGATCTTCGTCACCCAGCTGATGGATAAGGGCCTGAAGGGTGGCGACTACGCCGGTGCCGCTGGCTTCGCTGCTGGCTTCCTGGTCGCTCGCCTGCTCGAAGGTCCCCTCGTCGGCGTTCTCGATCTGGGCGGCGCCCTGATGACCGGTCTGGGCATCGGCATCCCGGCCGTGATGCTCTCCGCCGGCATCCGCTGGCCGCTCGAGTCCTTCCCGGTCTCCCTCCTCCTCGGCGCCGTGATCGGCGGCGTGATTGGCGCCCTGATCATCCTGGTTCGCAAGCTGATGCCGGAGGGCATGGCCGCCAGCGGCACCGACGTCATGATGGGCGCCGGTAACGCCATGGGCCAGTGGCTCGGCCCGATCATCATCCTCTCCGCCATCCAGTACTCGATCCCGGCTGGCCTCGGCTCCTTCGTCGGCGCTGCTGCCTTCTACTACTGGAAGCGCCCCATCGCCGGTGGCGCCATCCTGGGCGCCATGATCCTCGGCGCCCTCTTCCCGGTCATCGCTAAGTAAGGGAATGGGACGGCGAAGCGGTGCTTCGCCGTCTCCCCATTTGATCCATCTGTACATGAAAAGGAGTGTTGCTCCATGGGTCAGTTCGAACGTTGGGGTCTGCGTCAGGTCATCAACGCCAGCGGCAAGATGACCGCCCTCGGCGCCAGCGCCGTCCATCCCGAGGTGGGCGCCGTCCTCGCCGCCGCTGCGGGTGACTACGTCGTGATCGAGGAGCTCTACGAGGCCGCTGGCGAGCGGATCGCCAAGGCGACCGGCGCTGCGTTCGCCGTCCCGACGATCGGCGCCGCCTCCGGCATCGCCATCTCCGTGGCCGCCTGCATTGCTGGAACCGACATCGGCGCCGTGGAGCTACTCCCCCTGACTACCACGACCCGGACCGAGATCGTCCTGCCCAAGGGCCACGCCGTCCACTTCGGCGGCTCGATCATTCAGATGATGCGCATCGGTGGCGGCGTGCCGGTCGAGGCTGGTCATGCCAACCTGGTGACCGCCGCGCACATCGAGTCCGCCATCAACGAACGGACTGCTGCCCTCTTCTACTGCAAGTCCCACCACGCCGTCCAGAAGGGCATGGTCAGCCTGGCCGACCTGATCAAGATCGCCCATAAGCACGACCTGCCCGTCATCGTGGACGCTGCGGCGGAGGAGGATCTGAAGAAGTACGTTGCCATGGGCGCCGACCTCGTCCTCTACTCGGGCGGCAAGGCGATTGGCGGCCCGACCGCGGGCTTTATCGCTGGCACGCGCAAGCTGGTCGAGGCCTGCGTCATGCAGTACAAGGGCGTTGGCCGGGCGATGAAGGTCTCCAAGGAGGCAGTCGCTGGCCTGCTGGCCGCCATCGAGCGGTACGAGCAGCGCGACATGCAGGCGGATGCGCTGAAGGACAAGGCCCGGATGGAGTGGCTGGTCCAGCAGTTGGCGACGGTACAGGGCGTGAAGGCCCGCATCACCCAAGATGAGGCTGGCCGTGCGATCTACCGTTGCTCGATCGAGGTTCTGCCGGAGTCCGGCCTGACCGCCGCCGCTGTCGTGGCGAAGATGGAGGCCGGCAACCCGGCGATCTACACCCGCAACCACCAGGTCAACCTGGGGATCATCAACGTCGACCCCCGTCCGATGCTGCCCGGCCAGGAAGAGATCCTGCTGAACAAGCTCGTGGCGATTGTGAAGGAGGGCTAACCACCATGAAGCGACTTCCGCTCTATAACGGTAAGGTTGCGATCAACCTGCTGGCCAAGAACCAGGAGAACGCCAAGGCTGTCTGGGAAGCGACCGAGGGCCACGCCCTCGTCGGCGTCATGCTCGCCGAATACCCGACCGTCGAGGCCGCCATCGAGCAGATTCGCTCCCTGCAGGCCGTCCTGCCGATCGTCTCTGTCGGCATGGGCGCCGGCGACCCCAAGCAGTGGCATCGTGTTGTGCAGGCCTCCCTCCCGACCGACCCGGGCCACATCAACCAGGTCTTCCCGGCTGCGCCGTACACCCTGGGCGCCCTCTACGCCAAGGGGATCCTTGAGTCGAACGTGGTCAACGCCATGGTCACCCCGTCCGGCACCCCCGGCAAGGTCTACCTCTCGACCGGCCCGCTGAGCCAGTCTGGCGCCCCCGCTGAGGTCACGTGCGAGGCCGCCGCCGCCCTGATGGCCGACGTCGGCGTCGACTCGGTCAAGTTCTTCCCGATCAAGGGCGACTCCCGCCTCGACGAGGTTAAGGCGATGGCGAAGGCGTCCGCTGAGGCCGGCATCAAGGTCTTCGAGCCGACCGGCGGCATCCTGGTCAAGAACGTCGCCAAGATCGTCGAAGCCGTCCTAGAGGCGGGCGCCCAGGTCGTGATCCCTCACGTCTACACGGCGATCGTCGATCCGGCGACCGGCCTGACCCGCCCGAACGAGGCGGCCGATCTGCTGACGGAGCTCCGCCGGGTGGTCGGCTAATGACCGCCCGCGGGCTCCTCGCGATGGACCTGGACGGGACGCTCCTGCGCTCCGACCTGACGGTCTCCCCCGGCAATCAGGTCGCTGTCGCTCAAGTCCTGGAAGGCGGCAACTTCGTGGCGCTCGCGACCGGTCGGGTCCACCGGGCCGCGGCCCGCTACGCCGAGCACTGGCCTGACCACTCACTCTGGATGATCACGGGGAACGGTTCGGTCGTACGGCCCGCTCGTGGCGGCGAGCCGATCTACGAGCGGACGCTTGAGCGAGCGATCGCTGCCGAAGTGGTCCGCTGGGCCCAGGTGAACGGCCTGAACTTCAAGATCTACCTGGATGACGAGATGTGGGTCACGGAGGATCGGGAATCCTCCCGGCTCTTCTGCCAGGCCCGCGGCATTGTGTACCATGTGGAGCCGGCGTTAGCGTCGATTCTCCCGAAGGGGCCGACCAAGGGGGTCCTCACGGAGGACCCTGCACGGATCGACCTGCTTGAGGTCGAGGCGCGGGAGCGCTGGGGCGCCCAGCTCTCGATCATCCGCTCCGAGCCGCAGTACCTGGAGTTCATGGCGCCCGGCGTCACGAAGGGTACGGCGCTCGCCTTCCTGGCCAATCACTTGGGCGTCGCCCAGGCGGACGTGGCCGCGATCGGTAACGAGCGAAACGATCTGGCGATGCTAGAGTGGGCAGGGTTTGGTGGGGTGGTGGCGAACGCCATCCCCGCCGTAAAGGAACAGGCACCACGGGTCGTGCCGCACCATGACGAAGACGGTGTGGCCGCCTTTATCCAAGAATGGCTAAGCAGGTGATTGGTATGGAGCGTAATGTCACGATTGGTACCAAGGCAGGGCTGCACGCCCGTCCGGCTGCGCAGATCATCAAGGCAGCCGGTAAGTTCCAGTCCAAGATTGAGCTCATGAGGGGCGCCAAGGCCGTCAACATCAAGAGCCTGATCAGCCTGATGTCCCTGGGCGCCAAGCAGGGCGAGGAGCTCGTGCTCCGGGCGGAGGGCCCGGATGCCGCTGAGGCGCTCGAGGCGCTGGGCGCCCTCCTAGACCGGGATCTGGACGCGTAGGGTAACCGCCTTCACTTGAATGAACGCTCCTCTCGGTCCAGTTCTGCATGACGGCGCCCTGCCTGTGCGTGCAATCTGGGCCCAAGGCCGGAGATACCCTTCGATTGGGGGCAACGATCGCCCCAAACAGGGGGCGACGGAGCCTCTGGGTCCCTCTTTGCATGCCGAAGTATGGGGAGAGCGTGCAATGTTGGACCGAGAGAACTGCAAAGAGACCCCCTGCTTGCCTCGCAAGCAGGGGGTCTCACATCATCTACTTCTTGATCTTCCCGATCAGGCCCTGAATCCAGAGCACGAACCCGTCCCAGATCCGGCGGAAGAAGCCACCCTGGGCGACATCGTTCGCCGCTACCAGGTCGATCCGGCCAACCTCCTGGCCATCGGCCGAGAAGATCACCTCACCCAGCTTCGTCCCCTTCGCCACCGGGGCGATCACCGACGCCTCCTGGTGAACGGTGGTGGTCAGGCTCGCCTCCTGGCCCTTCTTGACCGTCAGGGCGCCCGCGCCCTTGGCCGCCAGCGCCACATCGGTGGCGGCGCCCTTATAGACCCGGACCGGCTTCGAGGCCGGCAAGGTCGGCTTCACAGTCTGGAAGTTGGCGAAGCCCCAGGCTAGGAGGCCCTTGCCATCCTCCTCACGCCGAGCCGTTCCCTGCGCCGGATCCGACCCCTGCACGCCCAGGACGACCGCGATCAGCCGCATCTCCCCCTGCTTGGCGGTCAGGGCGATGTTGTAGCCCACCTCATCGATGAAGCCCGTCTTCAACCCGTCGATCCCGCTCTGGCCGAGCAGCCCGTTTCGGTTGAACTGCGTAATCGGCTTGTAGGACGCCTTGTTCTCCTGGGCCTGTCGGGCCGCTGGCAGGTTCTCCCACTTCGGGTAGGCGATCTGCTCTACCGAGTGGTACTTCTGAATCGCATCCGGATGACGATCCAAGTAGAGCTTGACGAACTGGGCGTACTCCCGGGCGGTGATCTTGTTCTTCGGATCAAGACCCGCCGGGTCGACGAAGGACATGTGCTTGAAGCCAAGGTCCTTCACGGTCTGGTTCATCACGCTGACGAAGTTCGAGACCGATCCGGAGATGTGGTCTGCGATCGCCGTGGCAGCATCGTTGCCCGATGCGACGGCCAGACCGGTCAGGAGTTCGTCCAGCGTCACCTGCTGGCCCGGCTCCAGGAACATCAGGGAGGAGCCCGGCCACTTGGCCGCCCAGGCGTCCTCGTTAACCTTCACCTTATCCGTCAGGTCGACGGATTTCTCCGCCACCTTCTCCAAGGTAACGCCCATGGTGATGATCTTGGTCAGGGAGGCGGGCGCCAGTTGGAGGTCGGCGTCCTTCTGACAGAGCACCTGCCCGGTCACTTGGTCGATGATGATCGCAGACTTGGCATACTTGACCACTTCACAGGCCGCCGCCTCCGGCGCAGCCGAGGCAGGGGCGGGGAAGACGAGTAGGCCGGAAGCAGCTACCACCAGGGCAGCCGCCCCGGCGGCGATACGGCGCTTGATGTAGATAGGCGTAGTCAACCGTACATCTCCTCCTTAATACCAGGAGTATTAGCTCGGGTGGGCAGTAGCCGAGGAGATGCGGGCCATAGCCGCCAGTCGCATCGGGGCGACAGAGGCGATCACGACCTCGCTGAACTCCGGGTCGTCCACGATCTGGCCCAGCCTGTCCCGTAGGATCTGGGCCACCTCCTGGACAACCTCGTCTACCACCCGTTCCATCTGCTCTAGGTTAGACTCCGGTGCGCGCATCACCGTTCCGATGCCCGCAAGAAGTTCTGCAAGTTCATCAAGTACGTCAGCGGGGCCTTCCCCGAGGACGAGGAGATCGCCGATCAGCTTGCCGCGGATGAAGAGCAGATCAGGCCAGGCCGTTAGCTCCTGCGGCGTCGGCGCCCGGTCGCCCAGGAAGAGGACGACCGTCTCGGGATGCAGGTGGGGCAAGGCCTGGTGGAGCAGACCGTTCTCCCCGCTCGAATCGGTCAGCACAAAGACGATCTCCACCCCGCGCAGGATGTGCGGCTGGTCGGTCGCAATCGCCCCGACCTCGTCCGCCACGAAGGCCGCCTCCGCCTTGGTTGAGGCTAGGATCCACTTGCGGGTCCGGACCGGCAGGGCCACTGCCAGCCGGGCCACAGACTCGCCGGCGCCGATGATGGCGATTCGCTCGCCGAGCATACCGATCAGCCTCCCTTCTCCCCTCAGGATTCCCCAGGGGAAGGGTTGGCAATCAATCAAGCGTGCTCATCAAGGCCCAGGAAGAGCGCTCCGTGCTCCGTCGGGCCGAGCGTGGCCAGCAAGGGCAGGATCTCGCGGGCCAGGTTCGGCCCGTACTTCGCCAGGTAGGGCACGAAGGAGACGGCACGCTCCTGCAGCCCCTGCGGGGTCAGACTGCCCTTCAGCCGGTCGAACTGGCGGAGGGCGACCTCACAGTTCTTGCGATGCTGCTGGCGGGTCTTCTCCTCCAGCTTCTGGATCTGGAAGAAGAGATGCTTCCGGTTCTCTTCAGCGAACTGGCGCATCGTCGGGTCGAGCTCCAGGATCGAGCTGAGCAACTCCGCGTACTGGGACTCCAGGCCCGTCCGGAAGGTGGTGAACCGCTCGGTGATGCCCAGCCGGTCCTCCCGCTCCAGGAACTCCTGGCGACGCTCATCCAGGTGGTAGAGCACGTCTGTCAGGGTCAGGTCCTGCTTCTCGAGGATGCGGGCGATGGGCGGCTCGACCAGGGTGAGCGAGCGGCGCGGGTAGACGACCGGCATCTGGCTCTGCAGGGTCGTGAAGACCTCTTTGTAGAGCGCGAAGTAGGAGATCTCACCAGGGCCGCCAACATAGGCCAGATCAGGCAGGAGGAAGCCCTGGATGACCGGTCGGAGGACGACGTTGGTCGAGAACCGCTCCGGGGCGCCCTCGGTCAGGGCGATCAGTTGCGCCTTCGTCCAGCGGAGCTCCTCCCGGCTACGAACCCAGAAGTGCTCGCCATCACCGACTAAGGGCAACCGCTCGCCGTCGACATAGATAAAGAGGTTCAGGTTGCCCGCCTGGCGCTCGACCGTCGGGCTAAATCCAAGGGACTGCATCCGCTCAAAGCCCTGCGCGAGCGCCGCATCCACGGCGCCGAAGGAGTCGATCGCCTGGCGCAGGAAGGGCGCCTCGATCCGGCGCAGGGCCGGATCCGCCGAGTTGAGGAAGACCAGACCGGTCCCCGCCGTCAACCAGGCCATCGTACGGCCCGCCCAGTCGACCAGCGAGGGCTGGCCGCCGGTAGCCGCCGGCTCCAGCGCCGGGGGCGCCTCAAGCGCATCCAGGAGCTTCCCGAGAACCTCCACCTTGAACTCCGTATCGGGCAGAAGGGCTGACAACTCATCGATCAGGGCGCGCCCCGAGGCGGGCACCGGCGCCAGACCGACCGAGCGCCGATCACCCTCGAAGGAGTCGTGGAACTGCAGGCGCTGGGTCCCGGCCGCGGTCGGCACTAGGACACCGGCATGCTCGGCCCAGTCATGGTCCTCGCCCGCCATCCAGAAGACCGGAACGACCGGCTTGCCCAGACGCTCGGACTGCTCCTTCGCCAAGTGGACGGCCGTGAGGGCCTTGTAGACAGCGTAGGCCGGGCCAGTAAAGAGACCCGCCTGCTGACCGGTCACAATGGCCAGGGTATCAGGCTCCGCGAGCTTGGCCGCGTTCTGCAGGGCGAGCTCGTCCGCCCCCAGTTCCTCGCTGTAGCGGGTCAGCGCGGCAGAGACCGCCTTGCGGTCCCCCCGATAACCACCGCCCAAAAGGAAGTCGGCACGGGCCTGGTAAGAGCCCTGCTGCGACCAGTCGTAGGGATAGAGCGCAGAGACCTTGGTCCAGTCATGAAGAAAGGCATCGACGAGAGGCGAGGGCGAGAGGCGCACGCCTGGGACCGGCTGGAGCCGCATACTTAGATCACCATCAGCTTTCCGGGGTGGTCAGAGGCGACCTCCCCAATCAAAGTGGCCGTCAACGCGCCCGCCTCAAGCAATGCGGCCTGCACTGCCTCGGCCTGGTCACGGGAGACGGCGATCAAGAGGCCGCCAGAGGTGACGGCATCACAGAGGATCAGTCGGCGCGTCTCGTCGATCGACGGGGCGAACGCGACGTACTCATGCTCGGTCAGGAAGCGGAAGTTGTTCCGGCTCCCGCCCGGGAAGACGTTCTGTGCGGCGTAGGTGAAGGTAGAATTCAAGATCGGCACCTGGTCAGCGTAGATGCGAATGCCGACCTGGCCGTGGCGCGCCATCTCCGAGGCATGGCCCAAGAGACCGAAGCCGGTCACGTCGGTCATACCTGCGATGGTGAAGGCCGCCAGCGCCTCCACCTGGTTATTTAGCTTAGCCATCACCTGGATCGCTTCATCAGCGTCGGCCTCGCTGCAGAGGCCCCGCTTGATGGCGGTCGTGATGACGCCGATCCCGATCGGCTTGGTCAGCAGCAGCACGTCGCCCGGGCGGGCGCCCGCCTTGGCGCCAATCTTCGCCGGGTCGACCAGACCGGTGACCGCGAGGCCGTACTGCGGCTCGGGCGCATCGATCGAGTGGCCGCCGAGCAGGGCGGCGCCGGACTCCCGGACCTTGTCAGCGCCGCCGCGCAGGATCTCAGCCAGGAGCTGCTTGGGCAGCTTGGCTACCGGGAAGCCGACCAGGTTGAGCGCCGTGATCGGGCGCCCGCCCATCGCATAGACGTCCGACAGGGCGTTGGCGGCGGCGATGGCGCCGAACCAGTACGGGTCATCGACGATCGGCGTAAAGAAGTCGACGGTCTGGACGAGGGCGGTCGTCTCGTTAATCCGGAAGACGCCGGCGTCGTCAGGGCTGTTCAGGCCGATGATCACGTTCGGGTTGGGCACGGAAGGCGGTAGGTACTGGAGCAGTTCGGTTAGGTCCCCCGGACCTATCTTGCAGCCTCAGCCAGCCTTCGATGAGGTCTGCGTCAGGCGAATGCGCTCGGCGTCGCTCATGGGGCGCCCTCCTTCCGGTTGGAAGTATCTTCGATTAAGACCCTGTAGGGGAGGGCGTAGATACCCCTTCGGCAGTATCGCAACCTGTCCGGCAGGAAGGAATAGTCGCGCTAGAGAAACACAGAAGGACGTACTACTCCATAGGAGGCCGAATCGATGCAGCACAGAACCCAGCAGAACCAGCTCCTGCAGCGCCTGGGCGGCGCCAGCGTACTCTTCATCGCCCTGGCTGGTCTCCTGGACTTGGTCGCGAACCAGTTGGCGACGGCGAAGGCGAGCCCCACGGGCCCGACCGACGCCTACTTGGCCTACCTGCAGGCGAACCCCTTCCTCTGGCAGACGATGCTCCTCTGGGCGACCTCAGCCCTGCTTGGCATGGTCGGGGTACAGGCGGTGGCGAGGCGGTTGGAGCCGTACCAGCCGGTCTGGGCTGGGATCGCCCGCACGTGGGGCATCGGCGCCCTGCTGGTCTCGGCGCTCTTCGACCTGCTCAGCCGATTGCCGTTCTACCTGGCCCGTACCCTGCCGCCGTCAGCGATGGAGGCTTGGCTGGGCGCCCGGGGCGCCTTCCTCCAGGTCCCGGTCGCCGTCGGTATGGTGCAGATGCTCCTGCTGGCCCTGCTGGGCCTCTCGCTCGGGATGGCCTCCCGATCGGGCGGGGTCTCCAGGGTGACCTGCTCTCTCTCGTTTGGCTATGGGGCCACCTACCTGCTGATCCTCCTGCTGGGGCCGGGGCTAGGGCTGAATACGCCGGTCCAGGGGGTGCTCTCTGCGCTCGCCCCCTTCCTGCAGCTTGGCTGGCTGATCTGGGCCGGGGTTGAGTTGATCCGCTTCCCGGACCCGGTGGAGGGCGCCCCGTCGCAGGCAGCGTAACGCATGCGATCACTGTGCCGCCACCAAGCAGACGAGGCCGCTGGCACCCACGCCAGCGGCCTCGTCCTATGCCCTACCCAAGCGCCCTAGTCAAGAGGAGCACGACCAACTCCTCCTCCTCCACCGCCAAGGTCCGCGGATCGATCAAGAGTTGCCCCCCACTCACCCGGCAGAGCAGGGGCGGCTCCGACTCCCGCAACCGCCGCTCGACCTGGTGCGGTGCCGGATGCTCCACCGCCACCAACCGAGTCGGCAGGACCTCCCCTGGCAGCGATCCGCCCCCGATCGTCGACAGCCCCTCGATTACGCTGCACGGCACCCCCGCCGCCTCCAGCTTGATGGCGATCCGCTCTGCCGCTACCTCGATCTCGGCCAGTGGCCGCGCCATCATCCGGAGGATCGGAATCTCCCGGATCGCCAAGCCCGGATCCAGGTAGAGCCGCAGCGTCGCCTCGATGGCGGCCAGGGTCAGCTTATCGACCCGGAGCGCCCGGGTGAGCGGGTGCTTCTTGCAGCGCTCGATCAACGCCTTCTTCCCGACCAAGAACCCACCCTGGGCTGAGCCCAGAAGCTTATCACCCGAGAAGGTGACCAGGTCGGCCCCCGCTGCGATCAATTCGGCCATCGTCGCCTCATGCGGCAGGCCGAACTGAGCCAGGTCAACGAAGACCCCCGAGCCCCAATCGACCAGACACGGCACCTCACGTGCTTGGGCGATGGCAGCCAGTTCGGCCACCTCGACCTCCTCCGTGAAGCCAAGGATCTTGAAGTTCGACTTGTGGACCTTCAGCACCGCCCCGGTCTCCGGGCCGATCGCACCCTCGTAGTCCCGCGGGTGGGTCTTGTTCGTCGTGCCGACCTCGATGAGGCGGGCGCCCCCCTGGACCATCACGTCCGGCACCCGGAAGGCCCCGCCGATCTCGACCAACTCACCCCGCGAGACGATCACCTCGCGGTCCTTGGCTAGCGCCGAGAGCATCAGTAGGACGGCCGCAGCGTTGTTGTTGACGACCAGGGCCGCCTCCGCCCCCGTCAGGGCGCAGAGGAGCTCCTCGACGTGGGCGTACCGAGAGCCACGCTCGCCGGTCGCCAAGTCCAGTTCCAGGTTGGAGTAGCCCGAGGCGATCTGGGCGACATGGTCGACCGCCGCCGGGGCGAGGGGCGCCCGGCCCAGGTTCGTATGCAGGATCACCCCGGTCCCGTTCAGCACCGGGCGCAGGCGGGGGCGCAGGGAGCGCTCCAGGTGGAAGGCAGCCGCCTCCGCAATCGCCTCCGCCGACCACTCCAGCCCGGCCAGTTCGGACTCGGTCTCCGCCTCCCGCACCTGGATGCGCAGGTCGGTCAGGACAGCGCTGACAGCGGCAACGACCCGCTCCCGGGCGAACCGCCCCAGCAGATCGAGGGCCGAGGCCGTCGCCAGGATATCATTCACCGGGGGGATCGCCCGCAGATAGGCCTGCTGCCAGGGCTTCATCGCCTCACGCCTCCAATTGGAAGGATCTCTCTCCGCCATTATAACCTGCAGCCCCAGTTGACGAAAGGCGCCACCCGCAGTTGGGTGGCGCCCGTGGCACTAGGTGCGGATGCGCGCATCGTTCGGATAACCCCGCTCCTCCCAGAAGCCGATATGCTCCTCGGCGATCAGTTCGATCCGCTCCAACCACTTGACCGACTTCCAGCCATACAGCTTCGGTATCACCAGTCGGACCGGGCCGCCTAAGGGGCCCGGGAGCGGCCCGCCATCGATCTGGTAGGTGACCATCACGTCCGCCCCGATGGCGACCGCCAGCGGCACCGCCGAGGTGTAGAGCCCGTCGCTCGAGTAGAACTTGACCCAGGTGGCGCCCGGCTTCACCCCGGCCTGTAGGATCAGCTCCCGGAGCAGGACGCCCGTCCAGGTGACGCCCCAGACCGACCAGCCCGTCACGCAGTGGAAGTCGGAGAGCTGCGAGGTCGGCGGTAGGGCGGTGAAGCTGGACCAGTCGAAGGAGAGCGGGCGCTCGACCAGGCCATCGACGGTCAGTCGCCAGTCAGCCTGCTTGATGGTGGGCAGGGGGTCCGTGACCGAGTAGATCCGAAAGCGGCCCTGGCGCCCGGGCGCCCTCCCGCCGGGGGAGCCGTTCCAGGTCGTTCCGGCGTAGGCCGTAACCTCATCTGGGGGTTGACCAACTGCGGGCGGCTGGAAGTCCGGCCCGACCGGCACATGGCTCTCGACGAGCGGCCCCTCTAGCCCCGGAACGCCCGCCACACGGCCTACCCGCCGCCAGAGGAGGGCGCCCACGAAGGCCCCCGCCCCCGCCAGGAAGGCCCGGCGCCCTTCTAGCTCCGTCGTCACGGGGAGAAGGCGGATCTTGAAGTAACGGGTGACCGAGTGGCCCACCACCCAGGGGAGGGCGAACCAGGTCAGCCGGTCATGCCAGAGCAACGCCAGGTTGGCCCAGGCAGGCGGGAGGTCCGCATGGAACCAGAGGACGGCGCCGGTCGCACCCCAGCCGATCAGCAGGGCGCCCAACAGCAGCACGTTCAGCCGCTGGCCGATCCGCTTGCCCAGGCGCAGCCAGTGGGCCGCTGCATCGCCGAGATAGAGCAGCAGGAAGAGCAGGCTGGCGACGCCGGCCCCGATATGTAACCACTTGACGGCGAAGCGCACGGGGGCGAGGTAGACCCGTACCGCCGGCATGAAGAGCATGACGCCGGTGACGAAGAGAAGAAGCAGGTTCCAACCGTTGTAGCGGTGGAGTCGGACAAGGCGTGGCCACATGCTGCATCCCTCCGCCGTAATTATAGCAGGGAGAGATGAACATTCCATAAAGACAAAAGAGCCATCCTTGCCAGGATAGCTCTTTGTGTTTGGCGGGAGTATGTGGGAATCGAACCCACCCAGCGCAGGATCACTACGCCACAAGCGGTTTTGAAGACCGTGCCGGCCACCAGGACCAGATCTACTCCCGTTCTGTTCGAACGGCTTCTACAGAATACCACGCTCACCTGTATTTGCTCAAGAAGTGAGACGTCATTAGCCCTAACCAGGAAGTAGCCTGAAACCTTCCAGGTCATGCACTCGTCAGAAAAGTAGAGCCGACAAGTGAGCGTCAGGAGGGACGAGGCGTGAAACGGTTTGCCTTGCTGTTGTTCGTCTTGCTCTTGGTGGGATGCGCCTCGAAAACCGAAGACCCGAAGCAAGGTGTGATCACCCAGCCGACGCAACCAGTAACGACTGTGTGCAAAGAGGGTACCGATAAGCTCTCTTTGGCTGGCGTGAAGCTTCTTGACCCTGCAGAGCCGGTCTTGCAGAGGTTAGGAAAGGCCGATAACGTAGCACACTCCGCGCAGGCTCCGCTGCAAACGTACGAATACGGGTTCGGTAGACCGAGCGTTAGTGCAACGGTAACGGTCTGGCAGGGGCGGATTTTCAGCCTTGAACTGCGAGCGTTCCCTGTTGCCCACCCGCTAAGCGAGCTGTGGTCAGGAATCCGATTCGGTGAGAATCGGGAGACGGTGATGCAAGCACTAGCCAAGCAAGGCTTCTGCCCTGCGGCATCTTCCGGTAACACGGTAGAATTCGTCCGACTGGCGGAACGGCTAACCCTGACGTTTAACGGTGGTGGTCAGTTTGAGCGGGCCGTTCTGGCGCTTGAAAAGCCGCCAACGGAGTTGCAGGGTGACAACCCGGACTCCCCTGTTGGCTTCTACCCCCCTGACGTGAAGACTGGCACACCGGAGATCGACAAAGTCATCCAAGCCGCTGGCACAAAGGATAGTGCCACCCTCGCCAGCCTTGTGCGAATGTCGAATGTAGCTTGCACCACCCAGGTTCACGGAATGCCCGGAAAGCCCATCTGTCCCGAGGGCACACCCGACGGGACCTTGGTCGAGGTCTTCCCCGCCGGTTCGTGCGAAGTCTACTTCATCAACGCTCAGGCGCAGGCAGAGCAAATGCTCAGGTCCAGGTTCACGGAGCCTTACTATCTGTATGGCGTCTTCAAACTGGGTGAGCCTGGCGGAGAGTTCTCAGCCAAGTACGGAGTGATTCTCGGAACTGGAGCGGAGGGCGTCGGTGTAACCCTGTATCTTGACGCCCAAGGCTCTGTTGTTCAGGTGGTAGCCTGTAGCGGCCCGGCGAACATGGTTCCGCAAGGGGCGAACTTCATTCTGCTACCCAGGGATGCACAGTTGGGGTAGCCGATCGCCCAACCGCTACGGCTATGACACCTAGACTCTCCGAGACGGTGCGTAAGTACCGGTCACTATGCCAAACAAAGGGCTGGCCTGATAGGCCAGCCCTTCCTTCTGCCTTGCGTCTTTGGTCAAGTATAGCAGAAAGCCCTGATCGCCCATCCTATCCAAGAGACTCCCAGTCAAAGGATGGAGATGCATGAAGCGACTCCTCTCCCTCCCCCTTCTTCTGCTGATCCTGACCGGATGCACCGTCCCGGCTTCCTCCTCAGCGGGCGCCCGGGAGACCTATGATGCCCTTATGACCTCCTCGACCTACCAGCCCACCTTACGGCCGATCTACCATGCCAAGACCGACGAGAAGGTCGCCGCCCTGACCTTCGATCTCTCGTGGGGCACCGAGGTCGGCCCCGTCATCCTGGACATTCTGAAGCAGGATGGCGTCAAGGCGACCTTCTTCCTCTCCGGCCCCTGGGCGAAGCGACACGTCGAGATCGTCCAGCGGATCCACCAAGAGGGGCACGAGGTCGAGTCCCACGGACAGGCCCACGTCAACCTCAACGAGCTCGGCCGGGAGGGCGCCGCCAAGAACATCGGGGACGCCCATGCGATCCTGGAGAGCCTCACCGGCCGGGCGCCCTCCTACATCCGGCCGCCGAACGGGGCGTTCAACGACACCTCCGTCCAGGCGGCCAAGGACCTCGGCTACGCCACGGTGATGTGGTCGGTCGACTCCCGGGACTGGATGAACCCAGGGACGCAGACGATCATCGACCGGTCGACCAAGCTGATCCATCCGGGCGCCGTCGTGCTCTTCCACGCCTCTGACACCTGCAAGTACACCCACCTAGCCCTCCCGACGATCCTCCAGCAGTTGAAGGCCGAGGGCTATCGCTTCGTCACCCTCGAAGAACTGATCAAGCAGTACGGTGTCCATCCACGGGGTTTCATCCACGTCCGGCCCGGCCAGAAGGAGTAAGAGAAGGCCCGCCCTCGCTGTGAGGGCGGGCCTTTCGCTTTACTTGTGGTAGATCTCCGGGCGCCGATCCCGCAGGACCGGGACGCGAGTGCGGGCGGCCTCGATCAGGCTCAGGTCCAGGTCGGCGTAGATGATCGCCTCGTCCAGCCCGGCCTCCGCCAGGACGTCGCCCCAGGGGGAGACGATGAGTGATCCGCCAGCGAAGGTGTTCGTGCCGTCCGAGCCGCAGCAGTTGCAGCCCAGCACGAAGGCCCCGTTCTCGATCGCCCGGGCGATAGCCAGCGCCCGCCAGTGGGCGGCACGGACGATCGGCCACTCCGCTGGCAGCAGGAGGAGCCCGGCGCCCTGCAGGGCGAGCGAGCGCCAGAGTTCGGGGAAGCGCAGGTCGTAGCAGATGCCCAGGCCTGCGACGGCGCCCTCGCCCTCGAGCGGCGCGACCGCCAGCTTGTCACCCGCGGCGAGCCAGGTCGGCTCATCGAGCATCGGGACGAGGTGGACCTTATCGTACTGAGCGAGCTCGGTCCCCGCCGGGCTGAAGAGGAGGTGCCGATTGTAGACCCCCTCGCCCACCTGGACCGGGATCGAGGAGGCGAGGAAGACATGGTTCGCATTCGCCACGTCGGAGAGGAACCGCTCGCTCACCCCGCCCGGCGCCTCGGCTAGCTCGCCCCTTAGGCGTGGCAGGCAGTAGCCGGTCGTCCAGAGCTCGGGGAGCAGGACGAGACGGGCGCCCGCCGCTGCGGCCTCTGCGACCCTGGCAGCGACGGTGGCCCGGTTGGCGGCAGGGTCGGCCAGTTGAATCTGCATCTGCACGAGGGCGACCTTCATCGTTCAGGGCCTCCTAGACAAAGAGTAGATAGCCAAGCAGCGCTCCGGTGACCGTGGCGAGCCCGTTGACCAGGTCGTTGCCAATCCAGGGCAGGCCCCGGTGGAGCTTGGTCGGCGTGCCACAGGAGTGGACCGTCCGTTCGGTCTCCCGGCCACAGGTGGGGCACCAGTAGATCGCCTGGACCGTGGCGCCCAGGAGCGAGTCGACGAGCGAGCCCACCAGCCCCGCAAAGAGGGCGCCCGGTAGGAACGACCAGAGTGAGAGGCCCATCAGGGGCGCCCAGGGCAGCAGCGCCGCAAGCGCCGTCGCCAGCCCCACAAAGAGCGCCCCGCCGGCCGAAGCGGCCAACCCGAGCACGGTCACCCCACCAGATGTCCCCTTGGCGACGGTCCGGCCCGAGGTGATCAGCCGGGGCGCCCGCCGGGCCAGCACGCCCAACTCGGTCGCCCAGGTGTCGGCGTTCGCAGCAGCCAGGGCGCCGATCAGGGCGCCCAGCCAACGCAGGTCCCCCGTCAGAGCGAGGAGCAGGGCGGCCAAGGCCGCAACGCCCCCGTTCGCCATCGTCTGGCCGAAGTCCCGGGTGCCGCCCTTGGCGTAATCCTGCTCGACCTGGACCTTGGCCGCCTTGAACCGTCCCGACAGCAAGCTGGATGAGAGGAAGAAGGCGAGGAGCGCCGCCGCCCCGATCGCACCCGCCAAGCCAAAGAGAAGCGTCCCTGTCAGGATCGCCCCGATCACGCCCGACGGCGAGAGCGAGCCGCGCCGGAAGGCCAGGGCGCCGATCACGGTCGCCAGCAGGGCGCCCACGCCCAAGCGCAGGGCCGCATCCGGCGGTACGTACGCAACGATCAGCGCCACACCGACGGGAACCGTCAGGTTATCCAGCCCGCGGCTCCCCACGGCCTCGGCGCACGTGGCATAGACCGCCGCCAGAAGGGCGAGACCGAAGATCGCTGAGCCCAGCGGTGACGCCAGGGCTGTACCCGGTGCAACAGGTACCGCGCGGCCAACGAACGACGAGATTAGCCTGGGCACGAAAGCGCCGCCAACAAAGGCGAGCAAGGTCAGGAAGATCGCGCCAAACGAGACGAGGCCCATCACCTGCGACCCCTCGATCGTCTTCGTCGCCAGACCGATCCGGTACGGGTGGCGCCCAAACCGTTCGCCGAGCAGCGAGGCCAGGGCGTCGCCGAAGGTCATCGCCATGATGCCGGCGGCCACCGCATGCGGCTTATCGCCCAGGCAGAGGATCAGCCCCGCAAAGGAGAGCGGGAACCAGATCGTCCCCAGATTCTCCGGTGCCGCCTCGACCGACTTGAGCAGTTGGAACCGATGGATCACAGCGTTCCCCAGCGTCGCCGCCAGGGGTGGAATCGCCGCGAGCAGGGGCGAGTCGAAGAGGGCGAGCGTCCCCCAGATCCAGAGGCCGACGCCTACATGGATGATCTTGCGCGAGAGCGAGCGGGAGAGTCCGAGGATGAGGGCGCCCTCCCCGATGGCGACGATCAGCCCGACGTAGAGGAAGGAGTAGAGTAAGGCGGTCACAGGGAGAGGTCCACCTCCAAGGGAGAGCCATCAAGCCGGATCACGTGGGCGGGCAGGTTCAGCTCCTGCACCGCCCGCAGGTCCCGCTCCTGACAGGTCAGGAGGAGGATCTGGCGCTCCTTCGCCCACTCGCCCAGCAGGGCGAGGGCGTGGCGTACTCGCTCATCATCATACGAGACGAAGGGGTCGTCCAGCAAAAGCGGGATCGGCTCCCCCTCCGCTGCGACCATGTCGAGCAGGGCGATCCGCAGCCCCAGGTAGAACTGGTCGATCGTCCCGGCCGAGAGGGCGCCCACGCTGACGATCCGCTCGGCCGGGCCGATCGTGCGCAGGTCGAGCGACTCGTCGACCCGGACCTGGTTATAGCGTCCGCCCGTCAGTTGCTCGACGAGGGCGCCCATCGCCCGGGCGAGCCGGGGAGCGAACTCCCGATGCATCTCCTCCGCGACGTCACCCAGCACCTGCTGCGCCAGCCCGATGGCGGCCAGCTCCTCCTCCATGGCGATCCGCTGCTCACCGAGGGCAGCGATCTGGCGGGCCAACTCTGCCGTCTCCGGGATGGCGCCCGTCGCGGTCTCGATCTGGCCCCGGAGCCGCTCCTGGCGGGCCATCCGGTCGGCCAAGCGCTGCCGGATCTGGCGGAGGGAGGCCTCCAACGCCTCGGGGGAGTCACCGGTGCTCGATAGATCCCCAGGGCCAACCCTGGCGCGCAATAGGGCGATCTCCTCCGCCAGATCGGCGGCGGACCGTCCCTCCAGGACCGGCGCCAGCGAGGCCAGCGCCCGCTTCGCCTCCTGGTAGGCCCGTGCCCGCTCGATCCCGGCCTGGAACTCGGTCAGATCGACCACCCCGGCCTCGGCCAGCAGGTCAGCCAACTCCGCTTGCACGGCCGCCAGCGACCGCCGGGCGCCCTCCGCCTTCAGCGCCGCCTCCTGGGCTTCAGCCTCGGCGGCCGTCCAGGCACGCTGGCGCCCCAGGAGGTCCTGCACCGCCCCAGCCGGGTCCGGACCGGCCAGAAACGCCGGCCCGAGATCGCCAGCCAAGTCCCCGATCTGCGCCTCCAGGGAGCTCAGTTGGGCCTGTAGCCCCTCCCGCTGGAGCCGCTCGGTCTCGGCCGCGACCGGGGCCTTCGCATCGGGCCGCTTCTGCTGCCAGAGCCAAAGGCCCAGGAGTCCAGCTAGACCCACCGCCAGGCCGACCACCGGGCGCTCCATGCCCAGCATGAAGGCGGCGACGAGGATCGCTAGGCCGCCCCCGATCATGATCAAGCCCTTGCCCTTCCCGCTCTCCTGCGGAATCGTCGCCTCGGGGATGCGGGCTCGAAGTTCGGAGAGGTTCCGGCGCAGCCGATCCCGTTCGGCCAACAGGGCCGGCAGGGAGCCGAGCCGCTGGAGCCGCTCCGCCGAGAGATGGCGCAAGGTGCCCAACTCCTCAGCGAACCGTTCGGCCTCCCGGCGGGCCCGGCCGGCGGCCTCCGAGCGCTCGGTCGAAGCCGTCTCGGCCCAACGAAGCTCCGTGGCCAGCGGCTCGAACCGGGTGCTCAGGTGGGTCGGAAAGGCGGCGTAGGCGGCTTGCTGGGCGAGGGTCGCCTCACAGGCCTCGACCTGGGCCTGGAGCCCCTCCAGGCGCTCCAGGCGGGCCCCTGCGAGCCGTCGCTCGAGGGACTCCTCCTCCTCGGCCAGGCCTGCCAGGATGGCAGCGATCTCAGTCGCCTCGGCCTCCCAGCCGCGCACCTCCTCCATCACCTGCTCGGCTCGGCCCAGTTGTTCGGTCAGCTCCTGGAGTTGCTTGGCCGCCTTGGCGAGCGGGCGGGTGGGCGCCCGGTCCGAGCCGATCTGCTTGGCCTGAGCGGCTAACCATTCCTGCGCCGCCCGCACGGAGAGCTCCTCCTGCCCGGACTCCTGCAGGTTGGCGATCCGCCCGGCGAGCTCCGCCCCGCCAGCCAGATGGCCGATGGCGCCCTGGCCCACCCAAGCGGTCGAACGGAAGCCCTCCTCGGAGAGCCCGATATGGGTCTCCGCAAAAAGGAGTTCCTTTCGGCGGTCCATCGTAAAGGTGGGGCTCAGGTCCTCGCCCGTTACGGCATCCCAGATCTGGACCCGGTCGGGCTCAAAGGAGCGCTCGACCCGGTAGGCCCGGCCATCGGCCAACCGATAGGAGAGGACGCCCCGGTACGGTACCCCACTCCACGGCCGGAAGCGTCCGTGCTCAGGCGCTGCCTCCCGGCGGGCGCCCCGTCGCTTCTGGCCGTATAACATCCCCACCAGGAAGTGCTGCAAGGTCGACTTGCCGGCCTCGTTCGGACCGACGAACAGGTTGAGCCCCGGTCCTAGCTCGAACCGGCGATCGACCAGGCGCCCGAAGCCCTCGATGAAGAGTGACTCGATCCTCATCGCGATCCCTCCCCCTTGGCCAGGGCGGTCAGGCCCAGATGTAGCGCCCGCCGGATGCGGGCGGCCTCGTGCGCATCGGCGCCCGCCGCCAGGCGCTGGAGCCGCTCGACGAAGAGGCCGCGCACCGACTTCTCCCGGGCGATCGCCTCCAGGTCCCAGTCAGGCTCGGTCTGGTCCTCCACCCGCAGGAGCAGGAAGGCCGAGGCGAGCATCTCCTCGATCATCGTCCCATCAAGGGTGAGCGCCGGATCGATCCGACCGCTCAACTGCGCCCGGCAGAGGTCCCGCCGGCGTTCCTCGTCCGTGAAGGCCGCCCCGATTCGAGCGGCGGCCGCCTCCGGGCCGTTGATCCCCGTCAGGTCGACCGCGCGGGTCAGGCAGGAGCGGGAAGCCAGGGGCAGGAAGCGGCAGGTGACGGTGCTCCGGCCTTTATCCCCGAATGGGGGCTCGCCGGGCTCCACCCGCCCGAGGATCACGCCGTGTTCTCCCGGCTCGCCAAAGGAGAGGGGTTCAGGGGAGCCGCTGTACCAAGCGAGGAGACGGCCATCCCGGCCCGTGATCGGACCGGGCTTGTGAATGTGGCCGATCGCCGTGTAGTCGAGGCCAAGGGCCTCAAGCTCCGCAGCGCCAAACGGGTGGTACGGGGCGCCCCCGCCATGGAAGAGACCGAGGTTGACCCGGCCGGGCGCCCGCCGAACTCCACCTAACTGAAAGTCGTGGACCTCCCAGGCGCCAAACCCCCAACCCCAGACGGTCAGGTTCAGCTCGTCCAGATCGATTCGCTCCGGTGTCGGGCCGAAGATCTGCACATTCGGCGGCCAGGGGAAGGTCTCCCAGTAGGAGCCAGGGAGCAGCGGATCATGGTTGCCGGGGCTGACCAGGACCGGAACGGGATCAAGCCGACCCAACTGCTCCGCCACGAAGGCGGCCAGGGGTCGGTCGGCGTGGGTATGCTCATACAGGTCACCGGCGATCAGGACAAGACTGACTCGCTCCGCAAGGACCAGGTCGACCAGGCGGACCAGGGCGGCGCGCAGTTCAGCCCGCCGCAGGCGAGAGAGACGCTCGGGCAGTCCAGTAAAGGGCCAAGCCAGGTGCAGATCGGCCATCTGTAGGAAGGTAAAAGTCAAAGTCTTATCACCTCTTATTGGAAATGGTTCGCCAACCGCTTGCCTTCCCCTTCCATCTGGTGATACGCTTTGACCGCAAATGCCTGCGGTGCGGTGAAGCGATTCACAATCTCGTCCATTTTTTCGGAATAGAAAGACGAAAAAGAAAGAAGGATGAATGGTCACTCCTCTAGAAATTTGAATCTGACCCAGTCAAGATTCAGTTTTTTTCAGGAGGAAGACCATGGCCATTGTGAGCGTATTTGTCGGAAACCTCCCCTGGGCTACCACCGATGCTGACCTAACGGAGCTCTTCTCCCCGTACGGCGAGGTGAAGCGCGCGAAGATCGTCGTCGATCGTGAGACGAATCGCAGCCGCGGCTTCGGCTTCGTCGACATGGAGGAGGACGACGCTCAGAAGGCCATTGAGGCGTGGAACAGCCAGCCGTTCAACGGCCGCCCGCTGACCGTCAACTTGGCTCTGAGCCGCCCGGCTCGCCCCTAGTCAAGGGTACACAGGGCGCCCCGCCGAGGGGCGCCCTTCGTGTTGATTCTGGAGGGATTCAGTATGTTCAAGTGTTTCCGAGTTAGCTGGCTCCTTCTCCTCCTCCTGTTGCTCCCAAGCGCCGCCTTGGCCACGCAGCCCTGCCCGCCGATCACCGCTGCGGAGGCCTTCCAGAACGCCGACGCAGTCGTCTACGGTCGGCTCTACAAGGTCGAGACGACCGAATCGCTCGTGCACAC
>DATGYC010000123.1:0-6450 GCA_035298385.1 Symbiobacteriaceae bacterium
CGGGGGCGCCCCTCGGGCTTGTCGGTGAAGTCCGCCCGGGGCGAGACCTGTTCAGCGACGAGTTGGCCAAAGCGGGCCATGTGGGGCTCCGCCCAGGTCAGCGATTCCGGATCCGTATAGCGGGCAACGGTGGCCCGGAGGTACGGATCGTCCAGCCACCAGTTGAGCGCCTCACCCTGCGGGACTGCGGCGAACTTCACACCGACTCCTCCTCTCTACGCGGAAAGGGGCGCCCCGAGGGCACCCCTAGATGGCTTACCAGGGGCTGTGCGGGTCCCGGCCATCGATATAGATCGGGTGCTCCGGCGCCTTGCCCTCGCACCAGTAGCGGTCGAAGTCGGTGACGCCGGCCTCGGTCAGGATCTCCTCATCCGTCAGTTGGCGCCCGGTGCACTGGGCGGGCTCCTGGGCGAGGATCGCCATCGTGGCGTCACAGAGGATCTCAGGCGTGCGCCATTGGGCCCGTTCGCCTAGCTGATTGTTGATGACGGCGGCCGTCTCGATCGGGGTGACTGGCCAGAGGGCGTTGGCGGCGACGTTGTCCGCGCGGTGCTCTTCGGCGATACCGATGGCGACCTGGGCCATGCCCATCTTCGAGATCATGTAGGCGACCATGCCGGGCGCCGGCGTGGTCTTGATGGCCGGAGCCATGTTGATGATGTGGCCCCAGCGGTTGGCGACCATGTGGGGCAGGCAGTAGTAGGCGGCGAGGTAGGCGGCCCGCACGTTGATCGCCATCATGAGATCGAACCGCTTGGCGGGGGTCTCCAGGACGGGCTTCCACCAGAGGGCGCCCGCATTGTTGATCAGGATGTCGACCCGACCGAACTGGTCGATCGTCGCATCGACCATCGCCTTGATCTCCTCTTCACTGCGGACGTCGACCTTGAGCGGGAGCGCCCTCCGGGCAGCAATCTCCTGCGGGGCTAAACTCGCATGGTCCTCGGAGATTGCTGCCCGGCGCCCCAGGGCCTCGATCTCGGCGGCGGTCTCATAGATGGAGCCGGGGAGCTTTTCGCTCGATTGCTCGCTCTTGGCGGCGATCACCACGTTGGCGCCCTCCTGGGCGAGCCGCAGGGCGATCGCCTTGCCAATGCCGCGGGAGGCACCGGTGATGATCGCTACCCTACCGTCCAGTCGTTTGGTCACGAGGGAAAACCTCCTTCTCTCCGTGCGTATTCTATCTATAAAGTTCTAACAAGACAGATAATACTCCTCTGTTCGTGATCGAAGAACTGGAATGAGCGATAGGGCGCCGCGGTTGCGGCGCCCTATCATGTCTCGCCGACGATCTCGCCGGTCTGTCTGGTATCAAAGCCGCCCAGAGCCTCGAGCTGGGCGCGCACCCAGCGGTTGCTTAGTGTGGCCAGGAGCGCTTGGATGGGGCGCTCAGTCAGGTAGGCCTTCGGGATGACCAGGTCATACCGGACCGTCTGAAGAGGCAGGAAGTCCAGACCCCAGGCGGCGGCGACCGGGGCGGCACTCACCCCGGCATCCGCCACACCGGCGGCGATGGCCTGGGCGATCCCCTGGTGGTCGTACCGGACCTGATCGTAGCCGTTGACCGGGGCGCCCTTCGGGGGAGCAACCCCCTGCGGGGCTACACTCGCAGAGTCCTCGGCGGTTGCTCCCTGCAGCGCGGCGTCAAGCAGGTGACGGGCGCCCGAACCAGCCTCTCGGTTGACGATCTGGATCTCCGGACGTCGGAGGTCTTGGAGACTGGTGATCCCCTTTGGATTACCGGGGGCGAGGAGGAGCCCTTCAGCCCAGGTGCCCAGGTTGACCAAGACGACGGGCAACTCGGGGAGGAGGCGGCGAACAAAGGGGAGGTTGGACTCGCCGGTGGCGGGGTCGAAGAGGTGGGTACCAGCGGCGTGGACCTCGCCGCGGCGGAGGGCGCCGAGTGCCTCGGTCGAGTTGGCCCAGAGCCAGTCGATCCGCAGACCGGGGTGCCAGCGCTCGGCGGCACGGGCCCAGAGGGAGACGGCAGGGTCGCAGCCGGCGATCAGGGCGGTCTGGGCGAGGTGCTCGGGCTCGTCCAGCAGGCGGACAGTGCCGTGGCCCGCCCAGACCCCGTCAGCCGGTACCAACTCGGTGCGGAAGGCGGGCGCCCCGTGCAGGGGATGGGCGACCCAACGCCCTCCCACCTGAGCGAGCCGGACCCGCGTAGGTTGTAGGTGGCCGCGCAGAGCTGCGGACGGCACCGCCTCGACGATGGGCGCCGCCTCCTCCAGCCAGAAGAGCTCCTCCACGGTGCAGCCCAGAATTCGGGCCAGCCGCAGGGCGATCGCGGTGGAGGGAACGTACTGCCCGGTCTCAGCGCCGCTGATCGTCTGGCGGGTGACGCCAGCCAGGTCGGCCAACGCTTGTTGGTTGAGACCGAGCCGAGTGCGCATCTGCCGGAGGTTAGTGCGGAACCCTTCCTTCATGAACGTCCCTCCTTACTGGACCTCCTGGGGCGCTAAACTCGCATCTCCTCGGAGAATGTCCCCCGCCAGCGCAGGGCGAGCCAGGTGGTCAGCCCGGCCAGGCTGACCAGAAGCAGGGCAAAGAGGTGCGCTCGGTTGTACTCACCGGCCTGGACGGCCGAGTAGACCGCAATCGCCAGGGTCTGGGTCTGACCGGGAATGTTCCCGGCGACCATCAGGGTCGCCCCGAACTCGCCGAGGGAGCGGCCCCAGGTGAGCAGGAGCCCCGTGATCAACCCTGGCAGCGCTAGCGGTAGCAGGATGTAGCGCAAGATGGCGAGGCGGCTGGCCCCGTCGATCTGGGCGGCCTCCCGCACCGAGCCGGGGATCCCCTCGATGGCGTTCCGGGCGGCCTGGACGAAGAGGGGGAGCCCCACTAGCGCTGCCGCCAGGATCGCTGCCGACTTGGTGAAGGCCAACGAGAGGCTACCAAGCGGACCGCTCCGCCCGATCACCTGCAGAAGGTAGAAGCCGAGGATCGTCGGCGGTAGGGCGAGGGGGAGGTTGACCAGCAGATCGAGCACCCGGCGCCCCCGCCAGCCGGGGCGGGCCAGGCTCAGGGCCAGTGGCAGGCCGATGGCGGCCGCCAGCAAGGTGGCGCCCGCGGCGATCTGGAGCGAGATGAGGAGTTGGCTCAGTAGCGAGGGCGCCACGGGGGAATCACCGCCTAGTTGGGTGGGAGAGCGAAGCCGTACTGATCGAGAATCGCCTTTGCTTCGGTGGTGGTCATGAACTGGGCAAACTGCTTCGCGACGGCCTCGTGCGGGCTGCCTTTGATAATGCCGAGTGCCTGATGAATCGGGGCGTAGAGGTTCCCCGGAATCGGGGTGATCGACAGGGTGGCTGAATCGGCATCCGAGCGGGCTAGGAGGCCCACTTCGGCGTTGCCGGACTCAACGAACTGGGCCGTCTGCCGGATGTTCTCACCCATGACGATCTTGGACTGAACCTGCGTCCAGACTCCCGCAGCCTTGAGCGCATCGATGGCCGCCTTGCCGTAGGGGGCTTGATCGGGGTTGGCGATCGCGATTCGCTTGATCTCGGTTCGGGTGAGGTCCTGTAGGGTGCTCACGGAGAGATTCACGCGCTTGGCGACGGCGAGGACGATCTGGCCGGTGGCATAGCGCTGGGCGCCATCAAGCAGTCCCTTGTCGCTCAATTGCTTGGGGGTCGACTCGTTGGCGGCAAGAAAGAGGTCGAAGGGGGCGCCCTGCTCAATCTGGGCGGCGAGCGTCCCGGTCGCGCCGAAGGAGAGGGTGACCGCTTGCCCAGTCTGTTTGGTGAAGGCCGCGGCGATCGCCTGAAGTGGCCGCTGCATGCTGGCGGCGGCGGCGACGGTGAGGGGCGCCCGGCTACTGCAGCCGATGAGTAGCAGACTAAGGCAGAGCAACCCAATCGAGCGCAGTCGCATCACCATTCCCTCCCTGCGGCTTCATCTATGTCAAGTATATCTGACATCACGCAAGAAAT
This sequence comes from Symbiobacteriaceae bacterium, assembly GCA_035298385.1. Taxonomy (GTDB): domain Bacteria; phylum Bacillota; class Sulfobacillia; order Symbiobacteriales; family Symbiobacteriaceae; genus DATGYC01. The sequence goes on from DATGYC010000123.1 coordinate 3,939, forward strand.
CTCGTCAAGATTGTGTGAAGTAGGGCGAATAGCGGATTTGGTACTCCGGTCTAGACCCGATTCTGCCTGACCACTCGCCAACGTCTAAAGACTTACGGTAAACTAAGAGTTAGTGCTTCTAGCTGCCTGCGAGAAAGGGGCCCAGCCGATGCTTAAGAACGACCGCATCCTCCGTGCCGCCCGCCGCCAGCCCGTTGACCGGACCCCTGTCTGGTTCATGCGCCAGGCCGGCCGGTACCAGCCCGAATACCGGGAGATCCGCAAAAACTACTCCTTGATGGAGATCACCTATCGACCCGAGGTCTGCGCTGAGGTGACCCTCCTGCCGGTCCAGCAGCTCGATGTTGATGCGGCGATCCTCTTCTCCGACATCGTCACCCCGCTGAAGGGGATGGGCCTAGATGTCGAGATCGTCGAGAACGTTGGTCCGGTCTTCGCCAAGCCGATCGCCTCCACGAAGGATGTTGAGGCGATGCCCGCCTTCAACGCCCAGGAGATGGTGCCCTACGTCCTCGAGACGATCAAGATCCTGAACAAGGAGCTCACCGTGCCGCTGATCGGCTTCGCGGGCGCCCCGTTCACCCTCGCCTCCTACATGGTCGAGGGGAGGCCGACCCGCGACTTCCGCAAGGTGAAGGCGCTCATGTACACCGAGCCCGCCACCTGGCACCTGCTGATGGAGAAGCTCTCCAACATGGTCGCCACCTACCTGGTCGATCAGATCAACGCCGGCGCCCAGATCGTCCAACTCTTCGACTCCTGGGTCGGCAACCTGAACCGGGAGGATTATGAGACCTACGTGCAGCCGCACTACTTCAAGATTGCGGAGGCGGTCAAGGGGACCGGGGCGCCCCTGATCCACTTCGGCGTCCACACCGGTCACCTGCTCCCGTCGATGGCCAAGGTGGGCGGTGACGTCCTGGGCGTCGACTGGAAGGAGGACCTGGCCGAGGCCTGGGCCCGCATCAACTACTCGCACGGCGTGCAGGGCAACCTGGACCCGGTCACCGTCTTCGCCCCGGCGGACGTGCTGGAGGCCAAGACAAAGGCGGTCCTGGCGAAGGCCGGGGGGCGCCCGGGCCACATCTTCAACCTGGGCCACGGCGTCCTGCCGCCGACTCCGGTCTCTGCGCTCCAGCGCATTGTTGAGATCGTACACAGCTACGAGCAGGAGGGCTAGGCAATGGCGAAGGAGCGGATTGGCGTCCTGGTAATGGCTTACGGGACGCCGACGAAGAAGGAAGAGATCCTGCCCTACTACACCCACATCCGGCGTGGCAACGCCCCGACCCCGGAGCTGCTGCAGGAGCTGACCGATCGCTATGAGGCGATTGGTGGCCTCTCCAAGCTGAACCAGATCACCCAGGCCCAGGCTAACGGAATCGGCCAGGTACTGAGCTCCTTCGATGACCCGTTCGAGTACGTGATCTACGTCGCGAATAAGCACTGGGCGCCCTGGATCCCCGATACCATCAAGCAGATGGCAGCGGACGGGATCAAGAAGGCGGTCGCGATCGTCCTGGCACCGCAGGGCTCCAAGATGTCCTCCGGCGCCTACTTCACCCAGGTGGAGAAGGCGAACAGCGAGCTGCCGGAGCCGATGGCGATCAAGACCGTCTTCTCCTGGCACCTGGAGCCGGAGTTCATTCAAGCCGAGTCCCGGGCGATGGCGGCGACGCTCTCGCGCTTCAAGGACGAGGAGCGGGAGGGGCTGACCGTCCTCTTCACCTGCCACTCCCTGCCGGAGCGGATTCTGACCTGGAACGATCCCTACCCGACCCATCTGAAGGAGATCGGCGAGGCGGTGGCGGCTAAGGTCGGCCTGACCAAGATCGACTTCGCCTACCAGTCGGCCGGCCGGACCCCGGAGCCCTGGCTTGGACCGGACGTCCGGGACAAGATCACCGAGTTGGCTGCCCAGGGTGGCAAGGCGTTCATCGTCAGCTCAGTCGGGTTCATCTCCGACCATCTGGAGGTTCTCTACGACCTCGACATCGAGATGAAGCAGAAGGCGGAAGAGCTGGGTGTTCACTTCGAGCGGACCCCGATGCTGAACGACAACCCGCTCCTCTGCCAGGCGATGGCCAAGGTCGTCCAGCGCACCGCTGCGGAGTGGTGCTAAGATGGCCAAGCGAGTCGTCATCGTCGGTGGCGGCATCACGGGGCTAACCGCTGCCTACAAGCTGATCAAGAGCGCTGGTGAGGCCGTCGAGGTCCACCTTGTCGAGCGATCGGAGCGCCTAGGCGGCAAGACGGGCACGGAGTTGACCGAGGGCTTTGTAATCGAGCAGGGCCCGGACTCCTTCGTGGGGCACAAGCCGGCGTTGGTCAATCTCTGCAAGGAACTCGGCATCGAGCTGACCGGCCCGAACCCGAAGGTAAAGAAGACCTACATCTGGAGCGGCAAGAGGCTGGAGCCGCTCCCGGTGGGGCTTCAGTTGATGATCCCGACCGAGTTCGGCCCCTTCATCAAGACGCCGCTCCTCTCCTGGAAGGGGAAGCTGCGGGCTGG
>DATGYC010000124.1:0-6127 GCA_035298385.1 Symbiobacteriaceae bacterium
CTGCTCATCGGTAATCGAAAGCGGCGCCAGGAAGCGGATCACGTTGTTGTACGTCCCCGCCTTAATCAGCAGCAGCCCATGCTCATAGGCGTACTGCACCACCCGGGCTGCGATCTCGGGCGCCGGGGTCTTCGTCGCACGGTCGCGCACCAACTCGAGAGCCACCATCGCCCCTAACGCCCGGACGTCGCCGATGCAGTCGAACCGCTCCAGCCAGGACCGGAAGCGCTCCTCCACCACCGCCCCTACCGCGGCTGCCATCGCCGGGTAGTCCGCCCGCTCCATCACCTCGATCACCTTCAGCGCCGCCGCAGCCGCTACCGGGTTCCCCCCGTAGGTCCCGCCGAGGCCACCCGGGTGAACGGCGTCCATCAGCTCGGCTCGGCCGACGACGGCTGCGATCGGCAGTCCGCCGCCCATCGACTTGGCCAGGGTGATCAGGTCTGGCTCGATCCCCCAGTGCTCACAGGCGAAGAGCTTGCCGGTGCGGCCGAAGCCGGTCTGGATCTCATCGGCGATGAGCAAGATCCCATGCTTGCGGCAGAGCGCCTGCAGCGCCTCCATATAGCCCGGCGGCGGGGTGATGAAGCCGCCCTCACCTTGGACCGGCTCGACGATCAGCGCCGCGACCGTCTTGGGGTCGATATCGCTCCCCAGCATCCGGTCGATGTTGCTGACGCACTTCAGGCCGCAACCGGGGAACTCCCCGCCGAGCGGGCAGCGATAGCAGTAGGCGGAGGGCGCCCGGTGCAGATCGGTCGCCATCGGCCCGAAGCCCTGCTTGTACGGGTTGACCTTGGCGGTCAGTGACATCCCCAGCAGGGTCCGGCCGTGGAAGGCGTTCTCCAGGACCAGGATCCCTGGGCGCCCCGTGGCGTAGCGGGCGATCTTGATGGCGTTCTCCACCGCCTCGGCGCCCGAGTTGACCAGGAGGCTCTTCTTGGCGAAGTCGCCGGGGGTGATGAAGGCCAGTCTTTCCGCCAGGGCGATGTAAGGCTCGTAGAGCGCCACGTGAAAGCAGGCGTGGACCAGGCGATCGACCTGGGCCTTGATCGCTTCGACGACCTCGGCCTGGCCGTGACCGATATTCATCACGCCGATGCCGCCGGCGAAGTCGAGCAGGACGTTGCCATCGATATCCTCGATCAGGGCGCCCTCGGCCCGGACAGCGACGACCGGGTTGACGTTACTGACGCCCCGGGGGACGAACTCCCGACGCCGGGCCAGCACCGCCTGGGCCTTAGGACCGGGGATGGCGGTCACGAGCGAGAGGTTTGCGGCGCGCATGATGGGTTAGCCTCCTGTAAAGACCCGGCGGATGTTGCGGTCCAGCACATCGACGATCCGGTCCAGTTCCGGCTCGGTGATGACCAGGGGCGGGGAGATCGCAATCGTGTAGCCCAAGAGCGCCCGCAAGAGGACGCCCTCAGCCCGGCAGCCGGCCTCCACCTTCTTATGGGCCTCGGGATCGATGGGGTCTTGGCGGGTGGCGGGGTTCTGGGCGAGCTGGACCCCCAGCATCAGCCCCTTGCCCCGAATCTGGGCGATGTGGGGATTGGCGCGGGCGAGGAGCCGCTCGCGCAGGTAGGCCCCCATCGCCACCGCCCGGGCGCCGAGCTCCTCCCGCTCGATCAGGTCGATGTTGGCGAGGGCGACGGCGCAGCCGACCGGGTGGCCCGAGTAGGTAAAGCCGTGGTTGAAGTAGTCCGTCGGCTCGCCCTTGATCACCGCATAGACCCGGTCGTGGATGATCGAGGCGCCGAGCGGGAAGTAGCCGGAGGTGATCCCCTTGGCGCAGGAGATGATGTCGGGGATGACGCCGCTGTGCTCGATCCCGAACCAGGTGCCGGTCCGGCCGAAGCCGCAGATCACCTCATCGATGATCAGCAAGATCCCGTACCTGTCACAGAGCGCGCGGGCGCCTCTGATGTACTCGTCCGGTAGGTCGATCAGCCCGCCCACCCCACCGATCGGCTCCAGCATGAGGGCCGCGACTCGCTTCGGCCCGATCTGGCGGATCTGCTGCTCCAGCGCCTCGAGCGCCGTGGAGGCCGCTTCCGGTCCGGCGCGATAGGGGTGCGGGGTCGGCACGTGGGTGACGTCGGTCAGGAAGGGAGCGAAGTTGGTCCGAACGGCGGCGATGCCGGTGGCGCTCATGGCGCCGTAGGAGACGCCGTGGTAGGCCTGATCGAGTGCGAGGATCACGGTCCGGTCAGGCTGCCCCCGCCGGACGTGGTAGAGGCGGGCGATCTTCATCGAGGACTCGTTGGCCTCAGAGCCGCCCGAGGTGAAGAAGGTGTGGCTGAGCCCAGGCGGGGCGAGCTGGGCGAGTCGTTCGGCCAACTCGACGGCCTTGGTGTGGCCGTAGGACCAGAAGAGGGACCAGAAGGGGAGCTCCTTCATCTGGGCGGCGGCGGCGTCAGCCAGTTCGGGGCGCCCGTAGCCGACGTTGGTCAGCCAGAGGGCGCCAATTCCGTCCAGGTACTCCTTACCCTCGATATCGATCAGGGTCGAGCCGTGGGCGGACTGGATCATCAGGCCGCCGTTCTGCTCGTGCAGACCCAGCATGGTGTTGGGATGGATCACGTGGGCGGCGTCCTTCGCTCTCCATTGATCCGGGGTGCGTATCTGCATGGTAGCAACCTCCGTTGTTGAGAGTCTGGTCCGTTCGGAAAGGGTCGATCGCCTAGACCCAATCGGTCACCAACGGGACCGGACCCGCCCCCAACCCTGCTGCCAACTCTTGCAGGTCCTCCTCCCACGTCTCTGGCACCCAGCCCTGGTAGACCGTGCGAACCGTCTCCAGGATGAACGGCACCTCAAGCCACTTAGTCACAACCGGCGCCCACGGCAAGAAGAGCAGGTCCATATAGGTGATCGCCGCCTGTCCGGGCGCCAAGGGCGGCTGCCGATAGGGCGCATCCACCCGGCGGAAGCCTGCCCGGTGGAAGAAACGCTGGCGCGCGGCAGCGTCCATCGCCGTCTCACGCTCACTCTGCACGACCGCATGGGGCGCCCGCGCCGGATCCAGACATTCGATGAAGAGCCCCAGGCAAGCCTTATGCCCCAGGGTGCGTGCGGCCTCATCCAAGACTCGCTTTCGCTCCGTCATCAGAACCTTGGCGTAGCCCCCACCACGAGCACCGGGAGCCAAGACCATGTACTCCGAGAAGCCCGCCCCCGTCATCCAGGCGCAGGAGAAGAAGGTGCCACCTACAACCGCCGTCCCTTCCGTCAGAAGGAGCAGATGGCAGGAGCGCTCAGGGCCCGGATCCGCCAAGAACGCAGCGATCTGGTCCGGTGGCAGGCAGATATCCGGATCGGCGAAGGTATCCAGGAGTAGCTCTGCGAAGCGAACGATTGCCGGGTCGGTCGGATCCGTCACGAGTCGTACGGCGCTGGTCACGAGGCTCACTCCTCTTTGCGGTCCGTGGCGGCGCCCGATCAGAGCGGCGTGCTCTACTCGTCGGGCACCGTGCCAATGACCTATTGCATGCCGATCGCATGCTTCTCATGCCTTTGCGCGCACCACGCATAACCAAGTACCTGCAGAATATTACGACTGTCAGTCTATCGCTTCGCTTTTGTACGTCAAAACTCCTCCAGCGTGCCCGCAGACTCCCCCACAGTGAAGGTGGAGAGGCCCTCCATTCGCCAGGTTTTGGCTCCATTGGTCATCCAGCTACATGGAACCTGCCATTCTCTTACATCCAACCTGCCAGCTTCCTTACAGCGACCTCCCATCATTCTCCGTCATCAGCCATGATTCGCCACGATTGGGATCAATTGGGATCGATCCGTTTCCATCCGTTTCGATCGGTCTCGCTGCGTTCTGGACCTAGATCGATCCGGCCATCGACCGACCACGCACCTGCCATCCACCTCCCACTGATCGCCATCTCACCTCGCTCATTCGGTCTCCATTCGCCATCGCTCCACTCGACGAGATCGATCCTCCTCCATTCGTTTCCGCTCCATCAGCACACAATGTGTAATCTTCATGCAACGTGCAGGAATTATTATATATGCTGACGAAATCTCCCTTCGAACCGGCAGATGGAGTTGAGGGGAGCGTGCATGATGGCAAAGCGGACCACCAAGCAGAATCCCAAGGGTGACCAGGGCGCTTCGTTCCAGATCCCCGAGGTGGCGCCTACCGCGCCGAGCACCGACGGATCCGTCCCGCACTTCTCCGCCAGCGCGCTGATCGCAGCAGGCTCGGTGCCAGTCCCGAAGGAGCGGCCGACCTTCCCGACACCGGCTGGGGATTATGATCCTGAGTCGATGCACCGGGCCCGGGCGAACCAGTCGGATGCCATCATCACGTTGCGGCGCCCGGCCCATTCCCGGACCACTACCTTGGGCACCGAACTGATCGGGGACTGTGCGGTCCTCAACCAACTCGGGACGCGGCAGCCCCAGAAGGTCCTGATCTCCAAGAGTGATGACAAGAAGTGGTTCTTCATCATGCCGACCCATCACAAGTCCAACAAGGCCGTCAAGATCCGCTACAGCAAGGGTTTGGCCAATATCAATCTGTTTGGTCCGTTCGATGAGATGGGTCGACTCGTTGAGAAGGGGTTCCGGGAATCCTTCGCCCTCGCCATCACCTCCGAGCCGGTCACGATCCATGGCGTGAAGGGCTTCGCCCTCTACTTCAGCCTGACCCAGTTCCTGAAGGAGTCGATCAAGGAGCGGGATGAGGAGACGGCGGAGGGGTCGGTCAAGACGACCAAGAAGCGGGCCGCGACCGCCCAAACGCAGAGCCCAACGCCAGAGATCACCGCTGAGACCGCCTCCGCCCAGCCCGCCACGGCGCCGGAGGCGACAGAGCCCGCCGCCGAGGATGAGGAGTACTCAGCCCTGGAGCGGATCAACGAGCAGATGCTGGCGGACAGCGATGAGAAGATCCGTGAGCTCGAGCGGAAGCTGAAGGCGTATGAGAAGAAGCTCGGTAAGCTGTAACACAAAGAACGGCGCCCCCTCGCATGAGGGGGCGCCGTTACGATGGCGGGATTAGACCAGCGCCGATACGGGTGTCAGCAACCGCTCGAAGACCTCGGCAACGGTGAGGATCTCATTGATCTCGCCGATGCGCGGCCCACAGAAGACTAGGCCGTTCTCCGGCTCGCCCTTCTGGGAGCGATTGAGCGCGGTGTAGATGCAGTGCGACTCGACACCATCGCTATCGCGGTGGGCGCAGATCTTGAGGCACATGGCGCAGTTGACACCAGGCTGGGTGATCTTCGGCAGCTGCTCCTCCGTGTGCGGCACGATCGCCCGGGAGGCCATGCCGGTCGGGGACCAGTACTCAACCTGGCTGCCGGTCGCTGCCAACCAGGCCTCCTTCATCGCCTGCGAGGCCGAGGACTCGGCCGTCACGGCGAAGCGGATGCCCATCTGGACGCCATCGGCGCCCATCGCCAGCGCCCGGTCGATATCCGAGCGGTCGAGGATGCCACCAGCGGCGATGACCGGACCCTTGAAGCCGTGCTCACGCAGGGCGGCGAGGACGGGCGGGAAGAGGTCCCAGGTGGAGATGTTGGGATCCTCCGGGCCCAGGTGCCCCCCGGCCTGGCCGCTCTCGACCACGACGTGGGTGATCCCTTCCGTCTTGGCCGCAATGCGGGCCGCCTTGACGGAGGAGATGATGCAGAGCGCCGGAATCCCAGCCGCTGCCAGCTTCTTGAACGGGCCACGGGCGAAGCCCGCACCGATGGTGACAAAGTCGACGCGTTCTCCGATGCAGACGTCGAGCAGATCGTCGAAGAGATACCCGGCATACATGAGGTTGACGCCAAAGAGACCCTCGGGCGAAAGCTCACGGGCCTTGCGGATGTGGCGGGCGAGCTCCTTCGGCGGGATGCCCATGCCACCAATCGTGCCAACGCCGCCCTGGTTGGCAACAGCCGAGACCAGTTCGGCCAGCGAGATCCGAATCGACATACCACCCTGAACGATCGCGTAACGGGCGGTCTTAGCTCCAATAGTGAGGCTCGGCAGGCTCATCTGCTCACCCTCCGTCGTTCGGTTTGTTATCTCCATAGTAGGCGATCTTAATACCAGGTCATAGACCATTGCCGGTTGTTGAGCCGTGAGGTTAGAGGGATGGGTCTGCAGGTAGAGG
>DATGYC010000125.1:0-12032 GCA_035298385.1 Symbiobacteriaceae bacterium
GAGGGCGTGGTCAAGGCGGGCGCCGGCAGTCGGCTGATCGTCGTGGGTACGGATACAGGGGAGGCGGTCTGCCGCCAGCTCCAGATTACGGAGCGAGCGGTGACCCGCGAGGTGGCCCCGGGCTTGCCTGTGCTGCGGGCAGAGTCCGGCTTGGTGAGAGGGCCGGCGGTGGCGGGTACGCCTTTGCTGCTCGTCCTGAAGCCGGGAAGCCATGGCGAGCCGGACACACTCCTGCAAGTGGTCTCGAACCTGGCAACGCTGGAGCTTGCCTGAGTATGACCGGGCTCTTGCTCATCCTTCTGCTCTTTGCCCTCGTGCTGCGGCCGGTAGTGCCGCCTGGCCACGGAGAACGAGGTCTGCGCCGACCACAGCGATGGGCGCCCCTGTAGATAGCACCCGGGGCTGCCGCACGACATCATGATGGTGCCGATTGCGACCCATGGCTCAGACGTCAATCTGAGCGGACCCGTTGGGCCGATCAGCACGTACGCGGTGATGCGGTTCCTGGCCAAGGTGACGCCGGTATAAGGAAGAAGCCGCGGGACTCCCGCGGCTTCTACGCTGATTACTTCGCTTCCAGGGTCTGCAGGCGGCGAACCCGCTTCGCCTCACGGACGCCGAACCAGACCAGCCCGTAGACCGGCGTCAGTCCCATCACCCAGCCAAGCCAGAGCGGCACACCGGGGGGGCCTTCGACCGTGACCGGAGCGAGTTCGGCCACGCCCTTACCAGCGGCGCCGTTCACCTCGATCTCGATCCGCCACGGTCCCGCCGCCGGCATCCCGGCGAACTCGTAGGCCCAGGCGTTCTGGATCCCGGGGTAGGGGGTGAGGGTGTGGGTGATCGTGCGGGGGTAGACCTCAGGCGAAGCCGGGATCAGCCGCAGGGTAGCGCTCTTCCCCTCGATGCCATCGATGGGCTGCACGATGAACCGATTGGACTTGAGCGCCTTCAGGGGCCAGTCAGCCATGGCGACGACCACGGTGTAGGGGCCCGCTTTGATGCTCTCGTGGTGCTTATCCTCGTCGGGAATGCCACCGTGTGCGAGAGCGACCGACGGCATTACGAGCGTCATGAGGAGACCGAGCAGCAGTGCCTTGATGCGACGCATAGCGATCCCCTCCTTTACTTATCCGTCGAGCGGAGAACCTTGCCATAGCCGGCGCCAAAGAGGCCGACGAGGGCAGCCAGGACGACCGCGACGATGGCGGAGGGCAGGGTCGCCCGCGCAATCTGGTCGGCCATCTCGGCCTTGGTTAGGCCGGTAGGGCTCTCCTTCCAGGCGGTCAGAACCGTCATCCAGCGCGGATCGAGCAGGAAGTTGATCAGGGTCGCCAGCGCGGCGCCACCGGCAACGACCAGGCGCTGGGAGAGTCGGTATTTGCGACCGAGGGCGACGGCGCCATCGATTACGAGGGCGAAGAGGATCAGGTAGACGGGCATCGCCCGGGCGGGAATCGACGACATCGGGGCGCCGACCTTGTAGGGCAGCCCGTCGATCTGGCGGAGGAACTCGACCATCTTCAGCGGCCAGTAGAGCGCGATGACGCGCAGAGCGGTGAAGAAGAGCGCCGTCAGCGTAGCGCCGCCAAAGCGCCGGACGAAGGTGGAGGCAGCCACGAGACCGAGCGGGAAGAGCAGGGCGACGGAGACAGCGTAGACGAGCAGGCCGCCCGCTACGACGGCATCGTAGAGGCCGATGAAGAGGAAGACGCCGACGACGTTCATCAGCAGGGCGAGGATCAAGGCGAAGCCGACCGTCGCATAGGTCCCACGCTCACCACGGGCGTATGCCCGGTTCACCTCGGAGGCGAAGGTGTAGGTCATGCCGATCAGCGTGATCAGCATGCTGAAGAGCAGGAAGAAGTGGGCCGGCGAGAGCAGGGTGACGTCAAAGCCGTAGAGCGTGTGCCACCACAGATCGAAGAGGCCGCCCACCAGGAAGGAGAGGGCGCCCAAGCCTGTCACGATGAAGCCGACGGGTGCCCGGAAGTACCGAAGCCAAGGCGTGGTGTTACCATCAGTAACGCCGGGGGCGCCCTTGTGATACTTGGTGGTCGTGGCGATCACCACGAGCAGTGAGATGATCCCGCCCAGCGCCGGGCCGCTGTAGAGCAGGCCGTGCGGGGCCGTGAAGAAGGAGTCAGGGCCGACGGCTGCGTGCCACTGTACATCCCAGGTCAGACCCAGGAAGAAGGCGATGCAGCCCAGGGCGATGACCGTTGCGGCTGTGAGGCGGGCACGGGACTCATGCCGGTCGGCCGCCGGGCCCCTCGCTTGTGCCTGTGGACGAACTGTTGCTGAAACGATTGCCATCCTGGTCATCTCCCTTGCAAACGTGAACTTGAGTTCAAGTTTTGCACCACGTGAACGCCTTGTCAAGGTGGAAGTTGAACTGGAGTTCATGTTATGATCTTGGGAAAGGGGGCAGGTTCGTCATGGCCGATGAACGAGACGACCAGGTGCTGGTGGGCGAGTTCCGGGTCGTGCCGCAACAGGACCGTGCGCTGGTCAAGCGAGAGGCCCTTCTGGCGAGTGCCCGGCTGTTGTTCGCTGAGCTCGGCTATGAGCGGACGACCGCCAAGGAGATCGCCAAGCATGCTGGTGTGGCTGTGGGGACGTTCTATCGCTACTTCACGGACAAGCGCCAGATCCTGGTCACTCTCCTGCAGGATCGCATCGAGGAGTTGCTTCCCCCCACGCCGCAGTGGTTGAAGGGGGATCCGGAGGCGGTGCTGACCGAGATTCTGGAGCGGCACTTCACGTCGAAGTGTGCGCTCGGGCTGAGCGGCGCCCTGCAGGAGATGCTCCTGCGTGAGCCCGACTTGGCGAACCCGATTCAGGAGGCGCACCAGCAGGCGCATGACCGCCTGGTGGGTGGGCTCAAGCAGGCGCGCGAACTAGGCCTGCTCTGGCCGGACATCGACCTGGATCGGGCGGGGTGGGCGATCATCACCCTGGTAGAGAAGGGGAGCGAGGCGTATCGCCCCGTCAGCGATCCAGATGGGCCACGTCGCTTGGCCAAGCTGATCTGTCGCATGGTGATGCCGCCAGAGGTTCAGAAGCAGTACTAGATAAAGGTGGCCCGGTGATCGTGCGCGTTACGCCCATCGAAGCGATCCTGCCGCTCCTCACGACGGCCCTCCTCCTGATTGTGACGCTCCTCTCCGGCTCCACCGCCTTTTACTGGCCACTGGCAGCGGGTGCTGTCGTGGCGGCGGGCCTAGCCTTACGCAACGGGTTCCGGTTCCCGCAACTGGGGCGTGCGGCCCTGGATGGCATCAGGTCGACGCTGATCGCCCTCTCGATCCTTGTGCTTGTCGGCGGGTTGATCGGGGTCTGGAAGGCTGCGGGCACCGTGCCGGCGATGATCTACTATGGACTTGGCCTGGCGCAGCCGCGGATTCTGGTCCCGGTCGCCTTCTTGCTGGCGCTGGCTACCTCGATGATGCTGGGTACCTCCATTGGTACGCTCAGTACGCTGGGCGTGGCGATTATGGGGGTGGCCCATGGCATTGGGGCGCCGCCGGCCTTGGTAGCCGGGGCGCTGGCGTCGGGCGCCCTCTTCGGTGACCGGTCCTCACCCCTTGCCGGGAGCCTGAACCTGAACGTGGCCATGACCGGCACGGAGCTGCGGCGGATGCTGGGCGTGTTGGCGCCGACGGGGGTGACAGCGGCCCTGATCAGCCTGGTGCTCTATGCGGTGCTGGGCGCCCGGATCTCGGTCGCCGCCGGGGCTGGCGGTGAGGCGCTTCGGACGGCGATCGCTTCGAACTTCACCATCACGCCCTGGCTTCTGTTGCCGCCGGTCATCGTCCTGGCGCTGGCCTTCTTCCGCGTGCCGGTCCGGTGGGCGCTCGGGGTGGGGATCGTCGCCGGTGGGGTCCTGGCGGTGCTGGTTGGTGGGAAGAGCGTTGGCGTCCCGGTTGAGGCGGCCCTCGTTGGCTTCAAGGTGCAGACTGGGGATCTCGCCCTGGACAAGATGCTGGCTGGTGGCGGGATCATCCCGATGCTGAACCAGGTGATCCTGATCCTGGTGGCGGGCGCCTTCAACGGGATTATGGAGGCGACGGGGATGATGGCCCTGGTGGTCTCCCGCCTGGTGGAGGGCGCCCGGCGGCCGCTCGCCTTGATCGGGACGAGCATGCTGATCTCGATCTCCGTGGCGCTGGTGGCAGCGAACCAGGCCCTGGCGATCATCGTGCCGGGGCGGATGCTGCGGCCGGCCTTCGAGTCCGCGGGGTTGGATGCGACTGAGCTCTCGCGGGCGCTGGCGGATTCGGGGACCGTACTGGCGGGGATCATCCCCTGGAACCTGATGGGGATGCTGGCTGCCGCCGCCTTGGGGGTTCCTGTCCGAGTCTTTGCGCCCTATACCTTCTTTGCCCTGGTGCTGCCGGTCGTCTCGGTCGGACGGGCTGCGCTGGCAGAGCGCCGGGCGGCGAAACGGTTGGCTGTGGCGGACTAACATCGATGAGTTGAACCCCAGGAGCCTTCAGGGCGCCTGGGGTTCGTCATAGGGCGATGCTCTTACTTCTGCACGCACCAGAAGTCGTAGGAGTGGTCGAGGCCCGCGTAATGCTGTCCGAGGTAACCGGGCTCCTTATGGGCGGCTCGCGCCACGACCTCACCGCGGCTCTCCGTCCCCGGTCCGTAGTAGAGTTCCGGGTTCTGGGCCTCATCAGCCACCTGCTGGCCGAACTCCCTGCAGGACTTGTGCGTGTTGTCGGGCGTGGTCGCAGCGCTGGCCGGAACGGCCAAAGTTAGAACCGCCGCAACGACAGCCAGACGAACGAGGACTCTCCGCATGACACTTCCTCCTTGTTTTATGGAGACTGAATACTATTTCGATTAATTCGCTTCAGCCTTCGTCTATCCCTTCCCCGGGGTGGGCCGGGCTCTGCTGATGGCAGGATGGAGCGGCGTAGTCTCTCCCTGCGCAAAGCAAGTCAGGGGGCGTTCCCCGCAGGGGTCAACCCCTTCGGTGGTGAAACTAGATAACCGGAGGTGCTCTACCCATGCAATACCGTAACCTTGGCCGCAGTGGCCTGAAGGTCTCTGCTCTCTCCCTTGGTACCAACGCCTTCGGCGCCCGCGCTGATGAGGCCACTTCGATCGCGATCGTCGATGCGGCACTCGACGCCGGCATCAACCTGATCGACACCGCGGATATCTACACCGCCGGTGAGTCCGAGCGCATCATCGGTAAGGCGCTGAAGGGGCGCCGCTCCCAGGCCGTCCTGGCGACGAAGGGTCACCTCCGCATGGGCCTCGGCCCGAACGAGGCCGGCTCCTCCCGGCAGCACCTGCTCGACGCCGTCGATGCCTCACTGCAGCGGCTCCAGACTGACTACATTGACCTCTACCAGCTTCACAGCTGGGATGCGGAGACCCCGCTCGAGGAGACGCTCGAGACCCTGAACGACCTCGTCCGCTGGGGCAAGGTCCGCTACATTGGCTGCTCCAACTTCGCCGCCTGGCAGATCGTTAAGGCGCTGGGGATCGCGGAGCGGCGTGGCTGGGCCCGGTTTATCTCGAACCAGCCGGAGTACTCGCCCGCTAACCGGCAGATCGAGCGGGAGATCATCCCGGCGGGGCTGTCGGAGGGGGTCGGGCAGATCGTCTACTTCCCGCTGGCGGGCGGCATGTTCACGGGTAAGTACAAGCGGAACGAGGCGCCGCCGGAGGGCTCCCGGGCGATCACCCAGGGTGAGCGCTTCGTCAACCGCTGGCTGAACGACCGCAACTTCACCCTGGTGGAGCAGATGACGGCCATCGCAGAGGAGGCCGGGATCCCGCTGCCGCACTTGGCAATCGCTTGGGCGATGGCGAAGCCGGGCGTCACCTCGGCCATCGTGGGCGCCAGCAAGGTGGCGCAGGTGGCGGATAACGTCGGCGCCGCCGCGGTCAAGCTGAGCCCGGCGATCAGCCAGAAGGTCGATGAGGTCTCGGCTTCGTTCATGTAAAGGAGAGGGCGCCACCCGTGGGGGTGGCGCCTTTGCCAGTTAGTGCCGCCGAATTCGATCTAAGAGGAGGCCATCCGACTGCAGGTTCTCGCCGGTCACGAAGTGCGGCATATAGTGCGCCAGGTAGGCGCCGTACCGACTCTCGGTCTGGAGCAGCAACTCGTCCACCGTGAAGACCCCGTTGGGCAGGGGATCGAGTAGCAGGCTTGCCAGTGCGCTGTAGACCCCACAGGCGACCTGGAAATAGGTGGCGCTCACCCCGAAGCGCTCATGGACCGCCTGGTTGGTCATGACGTTATACATAAAGGTCTCTTTGTCCGCATAGACGAGCAGTACGCCAACGAGATCCCGCCCAGTGAGGTTGTCTCGGCTGGGATCCAGCACCTGCTTGGGCAACTGCCAGACTGCATCCAGATTAGCGAGATGCGCTTGGATCAGGCGGGTCGTATGCTCATTGACCCGGTACAGAAACCCGCCCTCCATGTCGAAGAGGGTGCACAGGGAGAGGATCTCTTCGTGGGGCATCAGGCAGCCCTCGAACTCGATTGACCCCAGCCGGACCTGAAATCCCTGCGCGTAGACGGGATCACGGAGGAAGAGAGGGGTCCGGTGGCTCACAAACATGGGCAGACAAGTGATCGCCTCATCCAAGAAACAGTCTGGGGCCCAGGTCGTATAGATCGTCTTCGGATCAGCGGCGGCGGGATCGGCAAAGAACGTATCATCGTGTTCGACCACGTAGAGGCCGAGGGGCGCCCGGTACGGCTCACGCTTCATCATCTCCAGCGCCATCCACTGGACGACACCAGGGTTCATGCCGGTACCAATGATCGCCGTGGTGTTGGTCAGTCCAACCCGGCCGGCCTCGAAGATCCGCACGCGCTCGATCAAAGAGAAGCCCTCGTAAAGCTCTTCATGATCATCGATCATCGTGTTCTCGAGCGCTGTGTCTAGATAGCGAACCCCCAGGTCGTTACAGACCTGCAGAATTCCGACGGTATCGCCCCACGAGAGATCGATCACGAGGGTCGTCCCGGTGTGTTGCAGGTGCTCCCGGAGCTTGTCGAGGTTTCGGAGGTTCAGCTGGTGGATGGAGAGTTGTTTGCGTCGCACGTGCGGGAGCAGGCCGGAGTAATAGCTCATCGGCTTACGTTTCAGGTCGACCAGGTGAATCTGGGCCTGGTGGAGGATGGTATGGATCGGGTTCTGCTTGTCCTGTGCCGCTTCGTTTAGGATGGTGAGGACGGCCCGGGCCACACCACCGGCGCTGCCCAGAACCGTCAAGACGGGAGTACTTGCCAATTGATCGTCCCTCTTTTGGAGTGATACTACCAAGGTATGAATGGAAGGTTCAAATGGTGTACAACCACGGCTAGGGCGAGAACGAAAGGGGCGAGAGGTTATCCTCTCGCCCCTAGCTCTTTGCGGTTTTAGCGGCTCGCTGCCCAGGCGACTAGGTCTGAGGGCGTTACGTAGTCAACGAGCAGCTTGTGGAAGACCTGGTGTCGATCCGTGCCTTGCAGCAGCGGGGCCATCAACTGCTTGCCGTAGGTGTAGGTGAAGATGTACGAGCCGTAGGAGCGCATAAACCCGATCGAACGCTGGGCGCGCTCGATGGGCAGTTGCTTGTAGCGGGCGATGTATGCGGCCACTTCGTCCGCGGGTCGGCCCTCGTCCAAGAGCAGGAAGGCGGCGTTGCCGTCCACGTGTGCGAGCAGGTCTAGGCCCGCCTGCACCTGGGCGCCGTCGACGCCGTCATCGGTCATGCCCACCTGGGGGTAGAGTTGGCTCTGTACGAAGTGATCCAGCTCGCCGGGCGCAAAGATCTGTCCGGCAGCGCTGGTGGCGATCCCCTCGGCGATGACGCACTGCGGGGTGTTGTAGAGGAAGATGGTCAGGTCCAGGTGGCCGTGCTCGCGGTACCACGTGGCGTCCTTGAGGATCTTCTCCAGGTGATGACCGGGGTAGGCCTCGTGGGCGACCATCTCCACTAGGTAGTGGAGGTTCATCGGGACATCTTCGTTGATCTCGACCAGGGAGCGGCAGTCACCGAGGTACCAGTTGTAGCCACCCCAGGGCTTGTTGGCGACGATCTTGAGCTCGACGGACTCGTCCTCGGGGATCGACCAGATGGCAGCGGAGCGGCGGCGGACCTCCAGGAGGGTCTGCTGGGCCAGGGCGCCCAGGCGGTGGGCATGCTCCTTGGGCAACTCGCGGCGACTGCGGTAGGCGGCGAGTCGGTCAGCGAGGGCGCCGTCACCCGGCAGGGCATCGTCCAGGAGCCGCAGCCCCTCTTCGAAGCGGGACTCCGGTGTAACGGTGGGGGTGATGTCATAGAAGGCCTGGGCCTCTTCGATCAGGGAGAAGCGCTCGCCGGCCAGCTTGCGGCACTGGAACTCCACCCCGTGGACCTGCTTGGCCAGGTAGTTCTGGCGGTCTGCAGCTAGGGGGAGGGCGCCCAGGCGGTCCTGCAGGGCGGCGGCAGCGCGGACTAGGTCCGCAGGAGCGGTGACGCCTTCGGCCTCGACCTCGGTCTTGAGCTCGGGCGGGCCGGAGTAGGCATCGACGTAACCAGGGAAGTGCTTCTCAATCCGAAAGCCCAGCCGAATATAGTCGCGTTCCCATGCAGCGATCATGCAGGCTCTCCTCTCTCCAACCAGTGGCTGACGATCTGGGGGAGGAGCGCTGTCAGGGCGCCCAGTGGTGCGGGCAGCCCCCATTTGACGGCCTGCAGCACCATGCCGTCCCGGGCGGCCAGGATCAGCCCGGCAACCTCATCTGGGTTCGCCTCCGGCCGGAAGGATCCCTCTGCCTGGCCCCGGCGGATCACCTGTGCCAGGGACTCCCGGTACCGTGCGTAGCGCTCGGCCATGGCGCCCCGGACGGTGACGGCGAGGGCCGAGTAGTTCCATAGGTCCAGGATCGCGCGCTGCCGGCGGGCCGTCTCTGCCGTCTGGTCGGTCGTCTCGTAGGTGGCGAGAATGCGCCGCAACTGCTCGGCGGCGCGTTCGCCCGGCAACGGCTCAAAGTCGGCCAGTTGTTGATCCATATGGCGCTGGGCGACCTCCAGCAAGATCGCCTCCTTGCTGTCAAAGTAGGCGTAGAGCCCACCCTTGGTCAGCCCGGCCGCCTCAGCGATCGACTGCATGGTGGTCCACTCGTAGCCTAGGCTCTCCAGGCAGTCGACAGTGGCGTTTAGGATCGCCTCTTGCCGCTCCGTGCGCAACTCCGCCGAAATCTTGGGCATCTTAGCCCTCCCACTTCATATCGTACTGCGCCCTGACCTCGGCCAGCCCGGCGGCGGTAAGGGCCGCGTGGATCGGCCCGCCCTCTGGCTCGTTGACGGAGACCAGGCTCTTGCCGGGATGGCGGTGGGCGAGAGCGGAGACCAACTCCGTGGCGCTCTCGACGGACCCGGCAGCGGCGTCCATGATGCGCAGACCGTCGCCTGCGGGCGCGTAGAGCAGGAAGGCGGTGGGCGCCTCGGCGGGGCCGGTGTAGAGGCCAGCAGCGGTCTCGGGTAGGGACTTGGTGAGCCAGCCGGGCTCGCGCTGCCAGACAGCGGGGCAGGTCTGGTGTAGTCGGGCGTGGTGCTCTAGCAGAGCGAGGGGAGAGGCCTCAGCAGCACGGCTCCCCGTGGCTTCCGGCAGGGTCCCCTGTAGGATCGAGAGGCGTCGGGTCACGCACAGGCCAGCCCGTTCGTAGACCTTGCGGGCCCAGTTCTCGACCAGCACCTCAAGCTGCACAGAGGCCAGCCCCAGTTCTGCCTTGATCACAGCCAGATGGTCGGCAAAGAGCCCGTAGGAGATGCCGCGACCACGGGATGCGGGGGCGATACCGAAGCCGCCGATCCAGCCCCGGCCTTCCCGCACGCCCAGCAGGGAGAAGCCGGCCAGCTCGTCGCCGTTCATCAGGACGACGGAGTGCTCGAGGTCAAAATCGCCGCAGTGAATCCAGTTCTGCATCATCGGCTCGGTGAAGGTTACTGGTGAAAAGTAATCGGTATAGCCCAGGTTCCAGAACTGGGTCAACTCCGCCAGCGTGAACTGGCTCGCCCGCCTCATCTGCACAAAGACTCCACCTTCCTAAAATAAAAACGTCCGGTTGTTTTTATTTTAGACTAAAGAGAGTAAAATGAGAAGGGGTTTGCGCTTCTGTGCCCGAATCCAAGGACTTCCGGTCTTTTTCGGAGCGGATCCAATTAGCGAGAGGGGTTGCCCATCCATGCGACTGCAGCGTCATGAGGTTCCTGTGCAGGAGACCTGGAACCTGACCGATCTCTATCAGAACGATGCCGAGTGGGAGGGCGCCCGCCAGGCGCTCACGGCCCAGATTCCCCAGGTGACGGCCTTCAAGGGGCGCCTGGGTGAGTCCGCAGCCACCCTGTTGGCGGCGATCTCTACCTACAATGGGCTGCTGGAGCAGCTCCTTCGCCTCCACACCTACGCCTACCTGAACACCGCGACGGACGGTAAGAACCCGGTCAACCAGGAGCGCAACGGCAAGGCGAACGGTCTGTACGCTGAGTTCGAGGCCGCGACCTCCTTTGTCCGCTCGGAGCTGCTGCTCCTGCCGGAGGGAACGGTGGAAGGGTGGCTCACCCAGAACGAAGGACTGGCTGTCTACGGCCCCTTCCTCCAGCGGCTCCTCGCCGACAAGCCTTACCTGCTCCACCCGGAGACGGAGGAGGCGCTTGCGGCGCTGGGCGAGGTGCTGGGGGCGCCCCACATGATCTATGAGCGGGCGAAGGCCTCAGACGTCACCTGCCAGCCGATCACCCTGCCGGATGGCACCCAGGTCGAGAACTCCCTCGTTCGCTATGATCAGACCTTGGAGACCTCGGCGGATGTGAACCTGCGCCGGGCGAGCTACCGTTCCTTCTCAGAGGGGCTCGGTGCCTTCAAGAACACCCTGGCCGCCACCTTTGCGACGGAGATCAAGAAGAACGTCGTCCTGGCCAAGCTGCGGGGCTTCTCCTCCGCCACGGCGATGCACCTGCACGAGCAGCAGGTCTCGGCGGAGTCCTACCACAACATCCTGGATATCATCGGGACGGAGTTGGCGCCTCACATGCGCCGCTACGCCGAGCTCCGCAAGCGGGTTCTGGGGCTGGACCACCTGCTCTACTGCGACCTAGAGGCGCCCCTTGATCCCGAGTTTGACCCCTCGATTGGCTGGGCCGAGGGTGCCAAGATCACGCTCGAGGCGCTATCGATCTACGGGCCGGAGTACTCTGCGATCATGCAGCGGGCCGTCGAGGAGCGCTGGGTGGACTTCAGCGACAACGTGGGTAAGCGGACGGGCGCCTTCTGTACGGCACCGTATGGCGATCATCCGTACGTCTTCATGACCTGGACCAATCAGGCCCGAAACATGTTTACCCTGGCGCATGAACTCGGTCACGCCGGGCACATCCACCTGGCCACCCAGCACCAGAAGGTGGTCAACGCCATGCCGTCGATGTTCTTCATCGAGGTGCCCTCGACGCTCAACGAGCTACTCGTGGGCGACAAGCTGATCAGCGAGGCGACGGACGCCCGGATGAAGCGTTGGGTGATCATGACGCTCCTGCGCTCCTACCACCACAACTTCATCCGCCACCTGCTGGAGGGCGAGCTGCTGCGCCGGATCTACGCCTTGGCAGAGGCGGGGGAGTCGATCACGGAGGGTACGCTCTCGGCGACGAAGGGCGCCATCCTCGCCGAGTTCTGGGGCGACTCGCTGCAGCTGGATGAGTACGCGAAGCTAACCTGGATGCGGCAGCCGCACTACTACAGCGGCCTCTACCCGTACACCTACGCAGCGGGCCTGACGGCGGCGACGGCGGTGGCGCAGTCGTTCAAGACGGAGATGCAGCCGGCGATCGATCGGTGGCTGGAGGTCCTGAAGGCGGGCGGGACGAAGGCGCCGCTGGCGCTGATGCAGATGGCTGGGGTCGATCTAACGACCACGGCGCCCATCAAGCAGGCTGTCGCCTATGTGGGTAGCTTGGTCGACGAGTTGGAGCGACTCTTCTAAACGAAAAAGGGGCTGGGGCGCTGGGGCGCCCCAGCCCCTTTCGTCAAA
>DATGYC010000126.1:0-6172 GCA_035298385.1 Symbiobacteriaceae bacterium
TGAATCCAGGGTGGCGGCGTTGTGCTGCACCTTGATCCGTGAGGCTTGGCAGGCCTTGCCGCCTTCGTTGTAGTAGCAACTGGCGACAGAGCAATCGATAACCTGGCGTGCCATGCGACCACCTCTACTAGTAGGCTTCGCGGGCTTGGTCTGACTTATGCGAAGCATCGGTTAAATACTTGAATTTTCCTTACAAGAAAGGTATAGTGAGTTTACTGACTACCACGATCCAGGGGGGTCATTACTTGGCTGTACATCCGCATACGTTGATCGTTCCGTACTCTCGCTCAGTCGCCCCTGCCCCGATCGTCGATGAAGCATCGGTGCTCGCACAGCTTCCGGACGGTCCAGTCGCCAGGGCAAGGTCCATCGCGTGGCGGGCTTGGTTTGCCACCGGGGCAGAGCGATACGAATTAGCGGCGGAGGCACTGGCTCTTGATCCTCAATGCTCGGATGCCTTCTTGCTGATCGCTGAGTTGGAGCCGGAATGGCACCCTCGTCAGAACAAGTTTGAGCGGGCCGTTTCGGCTGCCTCGTTCCACTCGGGCCGCGAGGGCTGGATTGAGTCGACCCCAGAGGGAGACCGCATAAGGCTTTGGATCGGTGGCCCCCTCCTGCGTGCCCAGATCGCCGCCGCCCGCTCCATGGTCTACGGCGGATTCCACTGGGAGGCGTTGCAACGGCTCCGCATGTTGCTCACCTTCTGTCCAAACGAGCCCTATGCCCTCCAATACGAGTTGCTCCAACTTGCGCATCAGACTCGCGACCTGGAGGTCATCAACTGGACGGTCGATTTCGATCGAAGCGGTAGTTGTACGATGGCCTATGAGCGCCTGTGGCTCGCCTTGGTGACGCGAGCCCCTCGCCGCGAGATCGCCCGGCTTGCGCGGCTCGCTATTCGGGCCAATCGTTACGTACCGGCGCTCCTGCGCAAGCCGCTTGAGCCGGCTCCGGCTCCGTCGCCCTATGCGCACCTGCTCTCCCGCTTTGCCAAGGCCGATGTGCAGCTTGGCGACATGCCGCCCAAGCGTCTGACGGCTGGGGCGCCCGGGAGCGAGGAGGAGGCGGAGGCCTATGCCGCTTGGACGATTCTGGCCTGGCAAGAGGAGGATCGGGCGCGCGATTGGCTGCTGTTGCCGCCCCGGGAGAAGGTCTAAGGTAGACAAAACGAGCGAGCCAGTAGGCTCGCTCGTTCTCTCTCTAGACGTTGAAGCGGAAGTTGGTGACGTCACCGTCCTGCATGACGTACTCCTTGCCCTCCAGGCGGACCTTGCCAGCCTCGCGGGCGGCGGCCATCGAGCCGGCGGCGACAAGGTCGTTGTACCCAACGATCTCGGCCCGAATGAAGCCACGCTCGATATCCGAGTGGATCTCGCTCGCAGCAGGCGGAGCCTTGGTGCCCTTGCGGATCGTCCAAGCCCGGGCCTCCATCTCGCCAGCGGTCAGGAAGGAGATCAGGTTGAGCAGGGCGTAGCCGGACTTGATTACCCGGTCCAGGCCGGACTCGGTGAGCCCGAGGTCGGCGAGGAAGACCGCCTTCTCTTCGTCATCCATCTCGGCCAGTTCAGACTCAATCTTGGCGGAGACCGGGACCACCTGGTTACGCTCGCCGTCGGCGTGGGCCTTCACCTGCTTAACCGCCTCGACCGCGAACGGGTCGGCGACGTTCTCCTCGGCGACGTTGGCGACGTACATGACCGGCTTGGTCGTGATCAGGTGCAGCTCCCGGAGGATCTTGGCCTCGTCGTCGTTCTGGGCCTCGACCGTCCGGGCGGGCTTGCCCTCCTCGAGGGCGGCCTTTACGCGCCCCAGGAGGCCATGCTCGATCTGCGCCTCCTTGATCCCCGCCTTGGCGGACTTAGCGGCCCGATCGTAGCGCTTCTCGATCGACTCCAGGTCGGCCAGGATCAGCTCGAGGTTGATCACCTCAATGTCGTCGAGGGGGTTGACCCCGCCGTGGACGTGCGTGATGTTCGAGTCTTCGAAGCAGCGGACGACATGGGCGATCGCATCGACCTCGCGGATGTGGGCGAGGAACTTGTTGCCCAGGCCCTCGCCCTTCGAGGCGCCCTTGACGATGCCAGCGATGTCAATGAACTTGACCGATGTCGGCACGATGCGCTTGGAGCCGAAGATCTGAGCCAGAACCTGCAGCCGGGCATCCGGAACATCCACGACGCCCACGTTGGGCTCAATCGTGCAGAACGGGTAGTTGGCCGCCTCGGCGCCGGCCTTGGTAATGGCGTTGAAGAGCGTCGACTTGCCTACGTTAGGCAGGCCGACGATCCCGATCGAAAGCCCCACGACATCTCCTCCATTAACCGGGGATGACCCCTCGGTGATAACCTCGCAATACCTTGGTGATAACCTCGCAATACTTTGGTGCTAAACTCGTATAACCGGTAGAAAACACCGTCAGCATTATACCCGAATTCACGCCCTGACCGCAACGAATACCCCACAGCGGCCAAGGGCATCCTCGGGAAGAGATGGCGCGCCTGGCGGAAACTAGACCTAGCAGGAGTTCGTCCACCTAAATGAGAATATGTCAGGGTTGTATTGCGTAAAGGAGTGACTGAGATGGCTAACGAGACGAATAAGGCAGTCGTCGCCCTCGCGGTTGGCGTTACGCTGCTCGTAGCTGGTGCTGGCGGCTTCTTCGCAGGCGCCCGCTACTCCCAGGGCAACGTGCCCGAGTCCAAGGCGCTCGCGACGGTCAACGGCGAGAAGATCACCGAGAAGCAGGTCGCCGATCAGTTGATCAAGCAGCATGGGTCGGATACCATCTCCCGCATGATCGACCAGAAGCTGGTCGAGCAGGAGGCCAAGAAGAAGAACATCACCGTCACTCAGGCTGACGTGGATGCCGAGATCAAGAAGATCAAGGGTCAGTTCCAGTCGGAGGAGGCGTTCCAGTCGGCTCTGCAGCAGGCTGGCTACACCATGGCCGACCTCGAGAGCGACCAGAAGTTCCGCCTGCACCTCACCAAGCTGCTCGAGCCGACGCTCGACACCAGCGACGCCACGTTGAAGAAGTACTTCGACGAGAACCAGGCCCAGTTCGACAAGCGTGAGGTCAACTCCCGCCACATCCTGGTCGCGACTGAGGATGAGGCCAAGGCGATCAAGGCCCAGCTTGACACCGGCGCTGACTTCGCCACCCTTGCGAAGGCGAAGTCGACCGATCCCTCCGCGGCCACCAACGGCGGCGAGATGGGCTTCAACGCCCGTGGCAAGATGGTCCCCGAGTATGACAACGTCGTCTTCGCTCAGGCCAAGGGTACCATCTCGGCGCCGTTCCAGACTCAGTACGGCTGGCACGTCGCCCAGACGATCGACATCAAGGGTGATGCCCCGGACTTCGCGAAGCAGAAGGCTGCTGTGAAGGACGCCTACACCCAGAGCCAGCTCTCCGCCAAGGCGCAGGAGTATCTGGACAGCCTCAAGAAGGATGCTAAGATCACCAACACCTTGGAGACGAAGACCGCCAAGTAAAAAAACGACCGGCAGCCGTGGTGCGGCTGCCGGTCTTTTCGTCTAATGAGATGAAGCGTGCCTCAGAAGAGGGACCAAATCACCGAACATCTCCAAGGACAGAGCGATTTTAGCTCCACAGGAGACTGGCGGGTGAGGATTTCGGGCTGATGGACGGCCAGTTGCGCTTGGCGCAGATGACCATCTCCACCGAGATGCCGAGGTCGCCGGCGACCTCCAGAATCGAGTGGCCCTTGCGCAGGCGCGTCATGATCGCCTCTACGTCGGCCGGGGAGAGCTTGTTGATTCGCATCCAGGGTCGCCTCCTTCAAGAGCGCTTTTTTGGTACATCCTTAGCGTAGCAGTTCCCGCTCCTGTCAACATCGACCGATCGACTGAAAATGCTTTCAATCCCGCGGGCGATACACATCTCCTCCTTTAGACGGAGGCGCCACGGGTGGGAGTAGGAGGAAGCTCAGACCATGACCTGGACGCAGACCAAGAGTGAAGCCCTCTTCGCCGAGGCCAAATCGATCCTTCCCGGGGGCGTGAACAGCCCTGTCCGTGCCTACCGAGCGGTTGGTGGGACCCCGCCCTTTATCGCCAAGGGCCAGGGCGCCGAGATGTGGGATGTGGATGGCAACCGCTACACGGACTACCTGCTCTCATGGGGCCCGCTGATCCTGGGCCACGCCCACCCCGAGGTGACGGCGGCCCTGGCCGAGGTGCTCCAACTGGGGACCTCCTTTGGCGCCCCGACCGAACTGGAGACGCGGATGGCCAAGGCGGTCCTGGCCTCCCTGCCTGCGCTGGAGATGGTCCGCTTCGTCAACTCGGGCACGGAGGCGACGATGTCCGCCCTGCGCCTTGCCCGGGCCTATACCCGGCGGCAGAAGATCGTCAAGTTCGTCGGCTGCTACCACGGGCACGCGGACGCCCTGCTGGTGAAGGCAGGCTCCGGCGCGCTCGATCTGGGCGTGCCGGACTCGCCGGGCGTCTCGACCGCCACGGCAGCGGGGACGGTCACCCTGCCCTACAACGACCTGGCGGCGGTTGAGGAGGCTTTCCGCGCCTTTGGTGAGGAGATCGCCGGTGTGATCGTTGAGCCGGTCGCGGGGAACATGGGGCTTGTCCTGCCGCATCCTGACTTCCTGCCCGGCCTGCGCCGAATCACGAAGCAGTACGGGGCCCTCCTGATCATGGACGAGGTGATGACGGGCTGGCGGGTCTCCTTCGGGGGCGCCCAGGGCCACTTCGGCATCGAGCCGGATCTGACGACGCTTGGCAAGGTGATCGGTGGCGGTCTGCCGGTCGGCGCCTATGGCGGCAAGCGCGAGGTGATGGAGATGGTCGCCCCTGCCGGTCCGATGTACCAGGCGGGGACGCTCTCGGGCAACCCGCTGGCGATGACGGCCGGCCTGACGATGCTCCAGGTGCTGGGGCGCCCGGGGGTCTATGACCGGATCGTCCAGAATGCGACTCGGCTGGTGACCGGGCTGAACGGGGTGATGGCCACCCTGGATCTGCCGTACCGGGCCAAGTCGATCGGCACGATGTGGGGCCTTTTCTTCACGGCGACGGAGGTCGTCGACTTCGCCACGGCGACGACGAGCGATCTGGACCTCTTCCGGCGCTACTTCCATGCAATGCTGCGACGGGGGCAGTACCTGGCGCCCTCGCAGTATGAGGCGGGCTTCATGTCGTTGGCGCATACGGATGCCTTGATCGATGGCACCATTGCAGCGGCGGAGGATTCGTTGCGTGCCGTCCTAGCTGGGAGGGAGTAGGTTGCACGAGCGGGGGAGGCTCCTTCTGTGGGGTGGGCTGGTCTCGCCGCTCTTGATGATCCTGGTGGGGGGCGCCCTGGCTTGGCTACGGCTGGGCGGGGCGCCCGCCTGGTGGGCGCCCGTGATCTGGACGCGGGTGACCTGGGCGCCCGTAGTGGCGGGTGCCTCGCTGGGCGGGACGTCGCTCCTGGCGAAGCTGTGGCCGGCCTTTGGACGGCGACTGAAGCAGAGCGGGACCTCGGTCAGCAGTGAGGCGCTGGCGCAGGTGGGCTATCCCGTGATGCTGGTGGTGGTGGCTGGAGCGGCCCTGGGGGAGGAGATTCTCTTCCGGGGTGGGGTCCAGCCCTGGCTGGGACCGGTGGTGGCGGCCCTCCTGTTTGGGCTCTCCCACGGCGGATGGCGCCCGCGGGAGATGTGGGCCTATGTGCTGGCGGCCACCTTCTCGGGGCTGCTCTTCGGTTGGTTCATGATCTGGGCGGGGACGGTCTGGGCGCCCGTCTTCGCGCACCTGTTCCACAACATGGCGGCGGTCTTGCTGTTGGGCAAGAAGGTGGACGTCACCTGGCAGGGGGGCTGGCCACGGGTCCGGTTGGTACCCGACCCGGATGAGGTTCAGTCGGTGGTCGAGGGGGCGCCCGATGCGGAATGTCCCCCACTGGCAACGTCCGAGGTGGAGAATGAGCGCGATTCGTAAAAAAAGGGACGCGTAAAAGAGACGGTCTAGAAGGAACCGTCTCTTTTTTGTTGAAAGTTTTTGTGCTGACTATCGAACCTAGGGTGTATTATCTACGTATTATTGGGTAAGAGGCCCAGTAATAGGGTATGCAACCAATCAAAGCTCCGGCAGGGGGGGCGGCCCGATAATGCTGGACTACTTAGATCAGCTGATCAAAGAGCAGAAGTGGGAAGAG
>DATGYC010000127.1:0-9516 GCA_035298385.1 Symbiobacteriaceae bacterium
CCCGCTGACCTCTTCCCAGCGCTCTGCAGAGAGCTTCACGCCCTCAACATCCTTGGTCAGGACGGTCACCTTTCGTCCGGTCCCCTCCGGCACGGCGTGCATCAAGAGCCGCTCCTGGCCCTTGGCGGCCGCCTCAAAGGCGGTGATCAACGCCGCTGGAATCTCCCGCCGGACGGCCGGAACCGTCAGCATCGACTGGTCGGCTATGCGGGCGTAGAGGAAGGCGTCATACTTGGCCGCCAACGTCGGCACCGCCGCAGTCGTCAGCGTCTGACGCCCTTCCGCCGCCAGGAACTCGACGAGGAGGGCGGTGGCCGTCATGTAGGCCTTCTCCCCCGCCTTCAGGCCCTGCGAGGGTGCGTACAGTTCCGTCAGGCTTGGCAGGCGACTCCCCACCAGCGCCTGCCAGTCCGGGCGATAGGGGTTGAGGTCCGCCATCTCCTTCTCCAGTCGGCCCATCACGATCGGATCCACCACACCAGCCCGCTGGCTGAAGGCCTGGATCTGGGTGTAGACGAGCGCCCGGACCAACTCTGGCGCCACGAGCCCCTTGGTGAAGCCCGGGGCGATGGCGATCTGCCCATCAACCACGGCCCAGTTCCCCTGCGCCCCATCGGTGACAGCGGCGAAGGATTCAGGCGTCGGATAGAGCCAGAAGGTGGGGCGCCCCAGCGCCTCGGCGCCGACGATCAGCTTCACCCGCGAGGCTGCCCGATCTGCCGCGTAGGCGATCCGGTTCACCTCGAAGCGCCGGAAGAAGGCCTCCCGGGACGGATCCCAGGGAACGTAGAGCGCCCTCAGATCGGTCTGGAAGCCCTTCATCTCCATGTACGCTGAGGCGGGCGGAATCTTCGCCTGCTCCGGACCCGATTTCAACGCAACCGAGACCCCCGGTGCGTTCGTACGCATCTGGGGAGCCGCAGCGGCCATCGCCGGCGCCGCCGCAAAGACCTCCCGCGTCTGCAGCCAGGAGAAGCCGAAGACCAGCACAGCGACCGATGCGACACCCATCCCCCACCACTTCAGGTGGCGGACCCGCACCGGAATCGCCTCCAGCCCCTGGGCCACCAGATGGAAGCTGGTGATGGCGAGGAAGAAGGCACCCGCAGGCGCCAGCGGGATCCAGGGCGCCGAGCGCAGCCAGTCCCGCGCCTCCGAGAGCAGCGTCCCCCACTCCGGGATCGAGGTGGTGAGGACCTGGACCTCGGCGCCCCGGCTGTTCTCGACGAGCTCGATCGAGCCGCCGCCAACCCAGACCCCGAAGAGGCCGAGATGGGCGATGGTCAGGAGGACCTGCCCCATCTCACCGACGCTGACACGCAAGAGAAGCGGCATCAGATGCGGCAGGAGATGGATGCGGAAGAGGCGGCCGTTGCCGGCGCCGGTGGCGATGGCGCCCTCGACATAGCCCTCCTGCATCAACTGCTCCATCCGCCCCTTGATCGTGCCCGCAAGGCGGGGCCACTCCCAGAGGGTAAGCAGGGTGAGCGTCAGCACGATCGACGGAAGCAGCCCAATCGTCCGCACCGCCGGTACCGCCAGCAGGATCAGATAGAGCAGGAGCGGTGGCACGGTGTTCGTCAGGACGTACAGCTTCTCGACCAGCCAGCGGAAGGGCTTGGGCCCCACGACCGCGAGCCAGGCGAGTGGCAGCGCAATCAGGATCCGCCCGAAGGCTACCACCGCCGCAAAGAGGAGCGACCAGCGGGCGCCAAAGGCGATGCGGCTCCACAGGTCACGCCCGAGGGAGTCGGTCCCCAGCGGGTGCATGGCGCTGGGCGGGAAGGGCGCCTTCGGCTCCAGCGCCGAGATGCGACTCTCCACGTAGTACGGGTTTACCTTGGTCACGTGATCGGCGCCGATGGCGATGCCCACGATGATCAGCAGGAGGAAGAGGCCTAGATATAAGTAGAAACGCCGGCTTTTCATGGTGGCTACCTCCCCCGCAGGCGCGGATCGACGAGCGGTCGCAGGAGGCGCACGACACCCCAGAGCGCCCAGAAGGTCAGGCCGATCGCCATGCCACTGAGCGCCACCAGGACGCTATCGATCGGAATCGCTCGCCCGTATCGGTAGAGGTCCGCAAGGAAACGGGCGTCAACCTCCTGCCCAATGCCGTAGCGCAGGAGCTTCGTTAACCCGGGGATGTTGCAGAGGTACTCGAGGATGAGCAGGTTGGCAAAGGAGAGCGAAAGGAGCAGCGGCAGGGTGTCCAGGAGCTGGACCATGACGTTGCGCATCGCATGCTTCCAAAGCAGGACCTGCTCGCGCAGCCCCTTCGCCCGGCCTGTCCGGACGAAGTCGGCAGCCCAGACCTCCTGTAGCCCCGTCGTGACGACGCGCGAGATGCCGTTCAGGGGATAGATCGTCAGGCAGAAGAGCGGCACGATGTAGTGCTGCCAGGTCTCATCACCGACCCAGGCGACGGGCAGGAAGAGCTCACCCGTCTGCCGCAGCAGCTGGATTAGCACCCACTGCACGAGGAGGAGCAGGAAGAAGTCCGGCATGCCCTGGATCGCTGCCGTGATCAGCGGACCGAAGGCGAAGCGGCGCCGCTGGAGCTGGCGGAAGTCCCAGACGCCCTTCAGCACGCCGAAGAGTACGGCCAGGACCAGGGCCCCCAGCAGCAGGATCAGTGAGACCCGCCATGAGTCGATCACAATACCGCCCAGCGGCTGGCCCTGCATCGTCTCTAGCGGCTGATCGCCGGTGAAGGCCTGGTAGAGGCGCAGGATCCCTTTCCCCCAGGCCGCCCAGCCGATCCGGAAGCGGAAGCCAAGCCAGCCGGTGGTCGGTTCGACCCCCAGCGGCGGTAGGGTGGCAATGCCGATGGCAAAGCACAGCAGGATGGCGAGGCCGAGTAGCTCCCGGACGAATGCGAGCAGGAACTGAAGCAGATGTCGGGGCAGGACCCCCATGGTGTTCTCCCCCTCTGAGGCACCCTCTCTCTATATGGGCGCCCTTTTATACGTTGGGGAGGGGTAGCCCACCCCTCCCCAACACCCCACCCGTCTGTAGGACGGACGTCAGCGAGCGCTGTCGCTACTCGCTGACATCCTTTCCTGGCCTTACGGGTGAGCGGTCAACCATTCGATCGCCTTCGGGAAGCGGCGCCGCCAGGCGCCCTCGTTATGCACCCCTGCCGGATCGACGACCAGTGTCCGGTCTGCCGCCGCCACGCCGGACTGGCCGATCCGGTCGGTCACGTCCTGGTTCAAGGCGACGATACCCGGCGCTGGCTCCTCCTCCAACTGGCCGATATCCAGGTAGTATCGCTGCGGCTTGGCCGGCCGCTGCGCGATCGCCTCACGGATCACGGCCGCCCCATCACCCAGATCAAAGGGCGTCGAGAAGGCCAGAATCCCGCCAAAGACCTCGGGATGGTGAAGGCCCGCCCAGAGTGAGATGTAACCGCCGAGCGAGGAGCCACCAATCCAGGTCGACTCCGGACCGGACTTCGTCCGGAAGGCGCCATCGATCTGGGGCTTCAGCTCCTTAATCAGCCAGGCGACGTAGGCGTCGGCCTCGCCGCCCTGGCCGTACTTCGTCTTGAATGGGACGTACTCATCCATCCGGGCCTGCCCGCCGTTATCGATACCGACAACGATCATGGGCGGGACCTTCTTGGCGGCAATCAACTCCTCCAGCGTCTCATCGACGCCCCACTCCCCCGCGTAGGCGGTGGCTTGGTCGAAGAGGTTCTGGCCGTCATGCATGTAGAGGACCGGGTAGCGCTCCTTGGACTCAGCGTAGCCCGGCGGCAGGTAGAGCCAGACCCGCCGTTCACGGCCCAAGACAGAGAGAGCCGGGATCAGTCGCACCGTGCCAGTAATCGTGTGGTGCCTCTTGGCATCCAACACGTCAGTCCAGGGCTTGGAGGGATCGGGTAGCGGGGGTTGGCTACTGCAGCCTGCCACCAGCGAAAGGGAGAGCAAGAACGGGGCGACTCTGCGCATGATAAAGCACCTCACAAGGGATAAGGGGGCACGAATTCGACGAGATTTGCACAAACCCCTTTCGCCTCCCGCCAGATTACCGGACAATCCCCGGTTTGCATAACGTGGTGGAGAGCGGTCAGGCGAAGGGAGCGATTTGGATGCAAGAGGTTCCGGGCGCCCGGCGGCGCCCTGGTCCACCCCCGTATGGCCAACCCGAGGATGAACTGACCCGAGAGGGCGGTCCCCTTGGCCAACGTGGCTGGTCCGGTTGGCGTCCCATTCCTACAGGTCAGACGAATGAGACGCCCGCACCGGTTCCGTTCCAGAATGATTTGCACCTCTTTGTGCGCGGCATGGATAACCAGGTCTACTGGAACCGTTTCTCGCGCCGGACCGGCTGGGGCGAATGGCGCCCCCTCCCCGGTGGCCAAATGGCGGGAGGCAGCCCCTTCGCCATTGAGTATGGCGGTCGGCTCCACGTCTTTATCAACGCTCCGGATGGACGCATCCTCCAGAACACCCTGCGTGGCGGGCAGAACTGGGGTGGCTGGCAAGAGGTACCCGGTGGTGGCCGGACGCCAGACGGACCGCGCGCCACCGTGATGGAGGGGAGCGAGCTCTTACTAACGGTCCGTGGGCAGGATAACGGCATCTACTATCAGGTCTACGACGGGCGGACCTGGAGCGGCTGGCAACAGGTGCCGGGCGGTGGTCGGACGCCGAGTACTCCCTTCCCGGTCACCTTCGGCAACGCCCTGCACATCTTCGTCCGGGGTACTGATGACCAGATCTACAGCAACTCCATCAGTCGGCGTGATGCCCGATGGGGTGGCTGGCAGCTCGTCCCTGGTGGCGGTCGCACCCCGAGTGGCCCCTGGGCGACCACCTACCGCAACGACCTCTACCTAACAGTCCGAGGGACGGACAACGGGATCTATCTGAACGTCCTGCGCCCCCGCGGCGACTGGTCGGGCTGGCGAGAGGTACCCGGCGGTGGCCGGACCCCCAGTGGCCCTGCGATTGAGCGCTTTGCCAATCGCCTCTACCTCTTTGTACGCGGGGTGGATAACAAGATCTACGTCGACACCCGCACCCGGTCATAGCAAGAGGGACGGCGCCCGCGATGGGCGCCGTCCCTTTGTCGTTACCGTTAGTCTGCCGCGTGCTGAAGCGCAGCTTCATCCTCGACTGGGTCATCGACGATGATCGCTTCGCCCTGTGCCGCCTGGACCGGCCGCAGGTGCCGCAGCCCCTGGAAGGTCATCCAGACCAGCGGCAGGATGCCCGGTACCAAGAAGACGGTATCCGGCAGCATCCGCAGCCACATCAGCGCATGGACGATCGGCCTCTGGTAGAAGGCGAAGGAGCGGGCGACATGGAAGCCGTTCGTCCAGGACTCCGCCATCTGCATGAAGCCAACCGGGAGGAGCGTGATCAGGATCATCCCCATCAGGCCGGCGTTCAGGCCCCAGAAGGACCAGGCCACGAGCTTGTCGTTCCACCAGGCCGGCTTGGTGATGTTCCGTAGCACGTAGAGCAGCAGGGCGATGGCCAGCATGCCGTAGACGCCCATCAGGGCGCCGTGCCCGTGCGTCGGCGTCAGCCACGAGCCGTGCTGGAAGTAGGAGACGATCGGCAGATTGATCAGGAAGCCCAGCAGGCCGGCGCCGAAGAGGTTCCAGAAGGCGGTCGCCACCAGGAACCAGAAGGTGCCGCGGTACGGGAAGTCGACGCCACCCTCCTGCTGGATCTTGTACTGCTCATAAGCCTCGAGCATCAGGAGCGTAAGCGGGATCACCTCAAGGGCACTGAAGACAGAGCCAAGGCCGATCCACATCTCCGGGGCGCCGATCCAGTAGTAGTGATGGCCCGTGCCAAGCACGCCCGAGCCAAGCAGGATGATCAACTGGAAGTAGAGCGCCCGGACGGTCGACTTCGGCGTCACGAGCTTCAGGGCGACCATCAGGTAGCCGATGATCACGACGGCGAAGACCTCGAACATACCCTCAACCCAGAGGTGGATGATCCACCAGCGCCAGTAGTCAGCATAGGTGATGTTCATGTCTGGCTTAATGAAGAAGGCGAAGGTGTAGAAGAGCGGGATGCCGATCGAGGTGTAGAGCAGCAGGTGGGTCAAGCCGCCCTTGTCGGTCTCCGCCTTGAGGGACGTGCGCAGGCCACGCCAGAGGATGAAGACCCAGAGGACCAAGCCGACGACCAGGAGCACCTGCCAGATGCGGCCAAGCTCAAGATACTCCCAGCCCTGGTGACCCAGCAGCCACCAAAGGTTGCCCAGGTAGCCCTTGACGCCCAGCCACTGCCCGATCAGCGAGCCAGCAACGACGACGACGAGCGCCCAGAAGAGGATGTCGACGAGGAGGCCCTGCCGCTTCGGCTCCTTGCCCGCAATCGCCGGTGCGGCGTAGAGGCCCATCGCCAGCCAGGCGGTAGCGATCCAGAAGACCGCTAGCTGCAGATGCCAGCCCTTTGCGATGTTAAACGGTAGGATGGTCGGCAGGTCGAAGCCGAAGAAGGAGGCGCCCTCTGCGTAGTAGTGCGCCAGTACGGCGCCCAGGAGGGACTGCACCAGGAAGAGGAGCGTCACAATCAGCAGGTACTTGCCCAGCTTGCGCTGTCCTGGTGTGACTTGGAGCTTGGAGAGGTCGTAACGGGGGAAGCGCTTGTAGGCCGGCTCCATCTCCAGGTGGAACCGCTTCTGCGCCCAGAGGATCACCGCCAGGCCCGCGATCAGCAGCGTCACCGAGATGGCGCTCCAGAAGATCGCTCCGTAGGTGGCGTTGTTCCCAGACTCCGGTGCGTACGGCCAGTTGTTCGTATACGAGTAGGTCTGATCAGGCCGGTTGGTGACGGAGAGCCAAGCAGTCCAGGTAAAGAAGTCGCTGATCTGCTGGAGTTGGTCACCGTCAGCAACCCAGGCCCGGTCCGTCTTCGGGAGGTGCTCCTCCTGGATCAAGCCCGCCTGAAGCGAAGCGGCCGGATTGCCGTTCTTAAAGTACTCCCTGTAGTGCGCCCGGATCGCTGCCAGACCCTCTACCTCTGCGGCTGAGAGGGTCAGGGTGTCCGATCCCTTGTCAAAGCGATTGGTCTTGAGGTCCGCCTTTACCTTGGCGGCAACGCCAGCCTGCTCCTCCACGGCTAGGTCTGCGTAGGCCTTGTGGTAGAGTTCCTTGCTGTAGTGCTGTTGGAGCGCCTCGGTCATGATCTGAAGCGCCTCAGCTGTATAGTCGGGGCCCAAGTAGGAGCCGTGGCCCATGACCGAGCCGTAATCCATCAAGCCATACTTCTGATAGACCGCCTGCCCACCCAGGATCTGCGCCTTGGTGGATAGAAGTTCGTTAGTAGGTCCGATCACCTTGGCCGGAATCGGGGCGCTGTTCTTGTAGATCCAGCCGCCACCAACCAGCATGATCGTGAAGGCGAAGAGCATGGTGAGCATGAGGACGTGCTTCAGGAGCCGATTCGGGGTCGTGGTCTGCGTTTTTTTTGACATGGGGGCATCCCTCCTACATCCATCATCCATGACGATCAGCCCCGCTGAAAGTGATTATCATCACAGCGTTTTTCCCAGGGTTGACTTATCCTGTATATCAGGAGGTGGAGCGCCCAATGATGCCCATCCATTCGTTTGACCAGGCGCCCATGGTTGTAATCTGGGAGATTACCCGCGCTTGTGCCCTCGCTTGCCAACACTGCCGTGCCGACGCACAGACCCGTCGTCACCCGCTCGAGCTGACCTTTGAAGAGGGTTGCCGGATTATGGACCAGGTGAAGGAGCTCGGCTCGCCCATCTTCGTCCTGACCGGTGGCGACCCATTCCTGCGCAAGGATTTCAATGAGCTGGTCCGCTATGGCACCTCGATCGGCCTGCGCGTCTCCTCTAGCCCCTCTGGCACGAAGCTGGCCACCCGCGAGGCGATGCAGCAGGCTGCCGATGCCGGCCTGCGGCGTGTGCAGTTCAGCCTGGATGGCGCCACCCCGGAGAGCCATGACGCCTTCCGCGGCGTCAAGGGCTCCTTCCAGTGGACGATGGACGGGCTCCGCTTCGCCCGCGAGGCCGGCATGGAGGTCCAGATCGGCACCACCGTCTCCCGCCACTCGCTCCACGAGCTAAAGGAGATCGCCAAGATCGTCGAAGAGAATGAGTGCAGCCTCTGGTCGCTCTTCTTCCTGATCCCGGTCGGGCGTGGCCAGACGGAGGCGATGATCAGCCCATCAGAGGGCGAGGAAGTCCTTGAGTGGCTCCATAGCCTGATCGGCACGGTGCCCTATGCGATCAAGACGACCGAGGCGCCCTTCTTCCGGCGTGTCGTCGCCCAGAAGGGCGGCAAGATGCAGATGCCACTAATGGCCGCCTCTGGCGGGGCGCCCCACCCGGCGTTTGCCGGTAAGTCGCTCGCCTCCCCCGCCCCCGGCTTGGCCATGCCGGGGCAGATCGCCTCCTTCGGGATTAATGACGGAAAGGGCTTCGTCTTCATCGATCACCTAGGTGAGGTCCACCCGAGTGGCTTCCTGCCCGTCTCAGCCGGGAATATCCGGGATCAGGATCTGGGTACGATCTATCGGGAGTCACCGCTCTTCCGGTCACTCCGGGATGCGAATCAGCTAAAGGGCAAGTGCGGGGCCTGCGAGTTCCGCGAGCTCTGCGGCGGCTCCCGGGCACGTGCCTACGGCATGACCGGGGACTACCTGGAGAGCGACCCCTCTTGTGTCTACATTCCGGCGGCTCTTCGGGGCGCCAACTAGGAGGCGTACGATCGATGAATCAGCAGCCGACAGGCCTGACAATCCTGCTGCGGGAGCACCGAGAGGTCGAGGAGCACCTGGAGAAGGCCAAGGGCTGGATCCCCACCCTGCAGGCCGAGGGCGCCCCTGCCGTCGATCGGCTGGCAGACGAGCTTCAGACCTTCGCCGGGGCGATCAAGGATGATCTGGCCCTCCACATTGCGCACGAGGACAAGGCCCTCTTTCCGGTTCTAGCCCGACACATCGGCGATAAGTCTGGTCCCATCTTCGTGATGCTCCTTGAGCATCGCCACATGGAGGGTGACCAGGCCCGCTTTGAAGCCGCTCTGGCTACGAAGGATGCCGCCGTCTTGGCAGATTCGGCCAACAAGATCGTCAGCGTCCTCTCTGGCCACATGTGGAAGGAAGAGCAGATCCTCTTCCCGATGGCGCAGCGGACCCTGAGCCCCGAGGAGTGGGCCGAGGTTGAGCAGTTGATGGGCGCCTGATCGGTACGGTGAAAAGGCCGCTGGGGGTCACCTCAGCGGCTTTTGCCTGCCCGCAAGGGCAGACCAAGCAGATCTTCCCCTACACCAAGAAGAGCCCTCCCCGGCCAGGGAGGACTCTTCCTATGAGGTTCGACCTACTTGCGGGTGATCTCGACCTTCCAGACCGGGCCGGTCTCCACGTAGTTCCACTCGAACTGATCCTTCAGTTCGGCAGCGAAGTGGTAGTAGAGCGGCTTCGGATCGTGGTCGTTGACCAGGAGCATCGTCTCACCAGCCTCAAGGCTGAAGAAGGTCGTGAAGATCAGCGGGTGCTTCTGGGGCGGGGG
>DATGYC010000128.1:0-4767 GCA_035298385.1 Symbiobacteriaceae bacterium
GATCGCGTAATAGTGCCCGGCGGTGAAGAAGATGGCGATCGGGTTTCGCTTGACCACGATCCGCTTCGACTTGCCATCAGGGATCTCGCCGACTTTGCAGACTTCAACCAGGGCCATCAGAAACCCTCCCTTCGGATGCGCGCCACCGCCTCAAGGGCGACGGTTCGATCCGCTGCGTGCATCCGCTGTGCCACTAGGATAACCGTTTCCGCATAGAGTTGTAACGCTCCGGCTGACTGGCCCCAGATGGGGGCGGATGTACGGCCGAGGGCGGTCAGCCCCAGGCTCTGCCGGAAGGCATCGGCCCACGGCGTCTCGGCACCGACGGCCTCGAGTACCTGATCGATCCAGCGGTTCTCGCTCCGGAAGAGGACCTCACGGTCGACTGCCATGGCGTAGCCGATGGTCAGGTTGAGCCCCATCGTGGCGTTGGCGAGGCCGCCTAGGTCGCCCTGTTGGCGGAGCCCCAGGAGCTTGTGTACCTCTTCGGCGGCATGGGCGATTCGGTAGGAGACCCAGTCGCGGGCAGTCGGGCGTAGGGGCGCCCAGTCAAAGGCGTGGGCCTGGGCCTGCAAAGTAGCGATGGCGCCGGTGGGATCCCGCAGGATCCTCGCCTGACGGAGCCCTTCGACGGCCCAGATCGCTCCTGAGACTGATTCTAGTTCTCGCTGTGCGACCTCGACTGTGCGATTTGTCACTGAGACGAGCCGCCCCTGCCAATACTGGAGTCCGTACTTTGCGCGGTACCCGGAGGGGCCATCGGCAGTAAAGCGGGTCAGATCGACGTCGGAGTGAGCGTGGGCCTCGCCGCGGGCGATGGAGCCCGAGACCAGCCAGCCCACCTCATCGCCGGTGGCTAGCTCGTCCACCAGTGCCAGTAGCCACTCTTGCAAAGCGGAATCCCCCCGTACCTATTGACGAGGAGATGGCTGGTTTGGATACCCAGAGTCGGAGTGCGGCCTGCCTAGGGCGGCATCGGCGCCAGCCGGGGGACCCCCGGTTTACGCACTACACCCGGGTTCCTCTACGGCGCAAGAGGGTGGCCGAATGGCCACCCTCTCTCGTTATGACTCTACGAGCCCCAGGCCCTGCATCGTAAACGCCCAGAATCCCTGCTCCAACTCGGGCAGTCCGGCGGTCTCGCCCGCGATCTGCGCCTTGGCGATACGCTCGAAGTAGCGGTAGCCCACGCTCCAGAGCAGGTCGGCCGCGATCTCGGGGTGACGGACCCGCAGGGCGCCCTCCCGGATGCCCTGTTCGATGATCGAGACGAGGGCTGGGAGCATCCGCGGGTTGTACTCCTCGAGGAGTTGCGTCGGCAGGGAGAGGTTGCTGCGGAGGTAGACCGCCTGGACGAGGCGGCTCTCCTGCGACATCCGGGCGATGACGGCTACCATCGCTGCGCGGAGCTTCGCCAGGGCGGATAGGTCTGGACGTTCTGCCACGGTCAGGAAGATGGCGAAGATCTCCTCAAACAGCTCCCGCATGATCGCAGTGAGGACCTCTTGCTTGGAGGGGAAGTAGAGGTAGAAGGTGCCCTGCGCTACCTCGGCCCGGCGGGCGATCTCCGACATGGAGGTCGCCTCAAAGCCCTGCTGCAGGAAGAGCTCTCGCGCTGCATCCATCAGCTCCTGGCGGCGCTGGTCATGGGGTTTGGTCACCCGCTTCTTGGCTATGATGGCGCATCATCCTTCGTTAGTGTTCGATCTCCAGGCGAGGTAGGAGGCGGAGGAGCCACTGGGGCGCCCACCAGTTCCAGTCGCCAGCGAGGCGCATGAAGGCCGGCGCCAGCACGATGCGGATCAGGCTCGCATCCAGGAAGACCGCCACAGCGAGGCCGATGCCCATCTCCTTGATCGTGATCATGCCGATGGTGGAGAAGACGCCGAAGATCAGGACCATGATGGTCGCGGCACCGGTGATGATCCCGGCTGTCTTGGAGAGGCCGATGGCGACGCTCTCCTCATTATTCCCGGTTACGTCATAGGCTTCCTTAACCCGGCTGAGCAGGAAGACCTCGTAGTCCATGGAGAGGCCGAAGAGGATGGCGAAGAGCATCACCACGATCGGGCTCTGCAGGTAGCCGAGCGGGTGCAGGTTGATCAGGTGGGCGAAGTGTCCATCCTGGAAGATCCAGACCAGGGTGCCGTAGGCGGCCGAGACCGAGAGGCCGTTGAGGATGACCGCCTTCAGGGGCAGCAGGACGGAGCGGAGCAGGACGAGGAGGACCAGGAAGGTGATGATCAGGACCAGGCCGATCACGCGGGGGAGGGCCCAGTCGAGCTGATCGCTCATGTCGATCAGAATGCCTGTCGTGCCGCCCACGAGAGGCTTCAGCTCTGGGCTCTGCTTCGGCAGGGACTCCCTTAGGCGCCGGACGAGTTCGATGGTGGCGGGAGCGTCGGACTTCTCCTTCGGGATGACCAGAAGGCGGGCGACGTTGGCGCCGCGGTCGAGGTTGACCAGCGTGGGGAGGAGGTCCTGCAGCTGCTTACCACCAGCGGCCCCGACGAGACGGAGGCCGAGATCGCCCCGGGAAAGGACGGGGGTGAGGTCGGTCCCTGCAGCCTGGGCGCCGGCACTCTTCATCTCCTTGCTGGCCTGGGCGACACCGGTACTGATGCGCTCGAGGCCGGAAGCGGCCTCGCCAAGAGAGGTAGCGATCTGGAGCTGCGCCTGGCTGCTGGTGGTCGAGCCGGCGGCGATCTGGCCGAGGGCCGACTCCGCCGCGCCGAGCTTGTCGATGATCTGGTTGAGGCCAGCGGTCAACTGCTCGAGGCCGACGGCGCCTTGGGCGGTCTGGACGGCGAGGGATGGGCCGGACTGGCCCTGGGCGCCCTGCCCGTTGAGGACCGCCTTAGCGGTCATGACAGCCCGGTAGGCCTCTGCGTACTTGGGATCGGCCTTCGAGGTGGGGGCCATCGACTCCAGTGCCGTGGCGGCCTGGTTCACCTGCTGCTCCAGCAGGCCGAAGACCTGGGAGAGCTGGCGGTAGCCGTTCGTGGAGGCATCCATGCCGCCTGCGATCTGGCGGAGCCCGGTGCGAGCCTGGGCCAGGCCGGACTGGAGGGCGGCGGCGCCGCGGGCGCCCTCGCTCGTGCCATCCCCGATCTGCTTCAGGCCGCCCTGCATGGCGGTCAGGCCGGACTTCACCTTGGTCAGGCCATCTGCGGCCTCGGCGAGGCCGTCGGCGCCCTCGCCAAGCTGCTTGGGCAGATCCGAGAGCTTCTTGGGCTCATCGAGGTAGATCTTCTTGTAATCGGCCAGCTTCCACTCATCCTTGAGCGAGAGATGGCTGATCACCTGATCGACGGCCGGGTCCTGCTTGATCGACTCGACCACGTTGTAGATGCGGGCCAGGTTGGCCTCATCAGCTACGGTACCCTCGGGCA
This sequence comes from Symbiobacteriaceae bacterium, assembly GCA_035298385.1. Classification (GTDB taxonomy): domain Bacteria; phylum Bacillota; class Sulfobacillia; order Symbiobacteriales; family Symbiobacteriaceae; genus DATGYC01. The sequence goes on from DATGYC010000128.1 coordinate 3,393, forward strand.
CCGTCACCAGGATCTCCAGCGGGGACATGGCGCCGCCGGCGAACTGCTGCTCGATGACGTGGAAGCCCTGACGGGCCTCTGCCGCCTCTGGCAGCAAGGAGATGAAGGGCCAGCCGGTCTGCATCCGGAGCGTTGGGGCGGAGATGAGCAGGAGCGGGATCAGGGAGAGGACGGTGAAGAGGATCGGCTTCTTCATCATCGTGGTCGCCCAGCGGTGCCAGAAGGCCTCTTGGCTGCCGGTGCGGGACTTCGGCAGGGGCAGGCGCAGGGCGTTTACCCGATGGCCCAGCAGGGTGAGTAGGCCCGGTAGCAGGGTGACCGCCGCCAGGATGGAGATGATGACGACGACGACCATCGCCAGCGCCAGCGAACGGATCAGCGGGCTGTTGACGACGAAGAGGGAGGCGACGGAGACGACGACGGTGGCGCCCGAGAAGATGATCGCCTTGCCAGAGGTGGCCACCGTGCGGCGGGAGGCGTCAGCGGGAGAGAGTCCAGCGGCCAGCTCCTCACGGAAGCGGGTGACCAGGAAGAGGGCGTAGTCGACGCCGACGCCCATGCCCAGCATCGAGATCAGGCTGGTCGCCGACTCGTGGACCGGGAAGCGCTGGGCGTAGAAGTAGAAGAGGCCCATCGTGACCAGGACGCTGATGACGCCCAGTCCCAGCGGGAGCAGGGAGGCGACGACAGAGCCGAAGATGACGATCAGCACCAGCAGGATGATCGGGAGGACGTAGCGCTCCGCCTTGGCGATGTCGGCCTTCATCGACTCGTTCAGGTCGTAGTTGATGGCGCCCTCGCCGGTCAGGTAGACCTTGAGCCCCTCAGGCGACTGCGCGGTCGCCTTCTTCAAGGCCGGGATGATCTTCGCCTGCAGTTCCGATTCCGGCCGATCGATCGAGATCGAGACCAGGGTGCTCTTGCCATCCTTGCCGATCAGTGCGGTCTGACCGCTCGACCAGGTGTCGGTAATGGCGGTGACGCCGGGGACGGCCTTTACCTGGTTGAGGATGGACTCTGCCGCCGTCTTGTAGGCGGGGTCGGTCACCTTGAGACTCTCGCTGGTGAGGACGAGGGCGAGTTGGTGCGGGGGGATGGAGGGGAACTGCTCGGCCTTCAGGCTGACCAGCGCGTCACTGTCGCTACCAGGGATGGTGGCGGCGCCCTTGGTCATGACGGAGGGAAGCCGCGGCCCAAAGAGAGCGGCGACCGCGATCAGGAGGGCCCAGATGACGAAGCTAGCCCAGGGCTTTGAGCGCCGTGGGGCTGTGACGGTTGGGGTTGGCGTGGACACGGGGTGGCCTCCTCTGAATGAATCTCGTTCATTATCGTAGAGGGGGCGCCCTCGGAAGTCAAGGGGGGTGATTGGGGGGAC
>DATGYC010000129.1:0-19027 GCA_035298385.1 Symbiobacteriaceae bacterium
CTTATAGAACTCGTAGCGCTCCCGAATCCCCTGGCCGGCGCCGACTACGAAGAGGCAGGCGGTGTCGCCCGCATTCGGGTCCGGGTGGGCATAGTCGGAGAGGCAGAGCGCCTCCTTGTCCGTCTGACGCGGGAAGGGCAACGTCACCAGGGGTTGTCCCGCCGGGGTGAGTAGCTTCAGCTCATTCCCCTCGCCGTGAACCCGGAAGAACTGGTAGACGGCGCCCAGTTTGGCGCCCTCCGCCCGCCACTCCGCCTTTAGTTCGTTGATGACCGCCTCTAGCTCCTTCGCCTTCAGGTCACCGTTGGCGAGTAGCTCGTCCGCGCGACCGCCGCGCAGACCCAAGTGCTTGCCATAGAGCATGACGGGGTTGATGTACGGCCAGACCTCATCCGGGCGAATCCCCTTCAGGACGTGCCGCTCCAGGTCCGGCGGTGCGGGCAGCTCGGTCAGGACCGGAACCGCCGGTGAACGCTCGGCCACCTGGATCGCGGGTGCTGCAGGCGCTGCAACCGGGACGTCCGGTCCCGCCAGGGAGGCGAGCAGATCAGCCCGCCGCTCCGGGTTCATGAGGGCGTTCGCGATATCGAGCCCCTGCATCGCATCCCGGGCGTAGAGGACCGGGCCGCCGTAGGCCGGAGCGATCTTGTTGCGCGTGAAGTTGGGGGTCAGCGCCGCACCACCTACCAGGACCGGCAGGTCGATGCCAGCTACCTGAAACTCCTCGACGGTCACGACCATCTGCTGCGCCGATTTGACCAGGAGGCCCGAGAGGCCGATCAGGTCGGGCTTATGCTCTCGAACAGCCGCAATCAACTCCTGCGGCGGGACCTTGATCCCCAGGTTGATGACGCGATAGCCGTTGTTCGACAGGATGATCTCAACCAGGTTCTTGCCAATGTCGTGGACGTCGCCCTTGACCGTGGCCAGGAGGATTGTGCCGCGGACGGTCACGTCCGTCTTCGCCATGTGCGGCTCCAGATAGGCGACAGCAGCCTTCATCGCCTCCGCCGACTGGAGAACCTCCGCCACGATCAGCTCGTTCCGATTGAAGAGACGGCCGACCTCATCCATGCCCGCCATCAGCGGGCCGTTGATGATCTCAAGGGGCTTCGCCTCAGCCATCTTGAGGGCAAGGTCATCAACAAGGCCGTCCTTGGATCCCTCAATAATATAGTTGGCCAGCCGCTCGTCGAGGGGCAACGTCTCCTTGGGCGCCCTCGCCCGCGGCGCCGCATCCCGGAAGAAGGCAGCAAAGGCCGCGATCGTCTCGTCGCTCGGCTGGAAGAGGACGGCCTCCGCCAGCGCCCGCTCCTCAGCAGGAATCGAGGCGTAGCGCTCCAACTTCTCGGTGTTGACGATCGCCATATCCAGGCCAGCCTCCACGCAGTGGTAGAGGAAGACGGCGTTCATCACCTCACGGCCCGCCGGGGGCAGGCCGAAGGAGACGTTGGAGATGCCTAGGACGGTCCGCACGCCGGGAAGGGCGGCCTTGATCAGCCGGATCCCCTCGATCGTCTCCCGGGCGGAGCCCAGGTAGTTCTCGTCACCGGTGGCGCAGGGGAAGACGAGTGGGTCGAAGACCAAGTCGCCCGCCCGCAGGCCCCACTGCTCGGTCAGGATCTGGTACGAGCGCTTGGCAACCGCCAGCTTCTGCGCCCGAGTGACAGCCATACCCGCCTCATCGATCGTGCCGACGACGAGGGCCGCACCGTACCGCTTGGCGATCGGCACGACGTGGTCGAACCGCTCCTCGCCATCTTCCAGGTTGACCGAGTTGATGATCGCCTTGCCCTGGCAGTAGGAGAGGGCGGTCTCGATCACCGCGCTGTCCGTCGAGTCGATCATGAAGGGCGCCTTGACCTTCTTGATCACCTGTTCCATGAAGGCGGCCACGTCAGCCTGCTCGTCCCGGTCAGGGTTGGCCAGGCAGACGTCGATGATATGCGCCCCGCCCTTCACCTGGGAGCGGGCGATCTCGGCCGCCTCCTCGATCTTCCCCTCGATGATCAAGCGCTTGAACTTGCGCGAACCGATCACGTTCGTCCGCTCGCCCACCAGGAAGGGACGGGCGGTCGGGTCGTCTAGCTCCAAGTGCTCAAGGCCGGAGAGGGCAGGACGGGGCGCCGCGGGCGCCTGCCGGGGCGCCTTGCCCGCGACGCTCTCGGCGATCACTTTGATATACTCGGGCGTGGTGCCGCAGCAACCGCCAACGACGTTGAGCCAGCCCTGTTCCGCAAAGCGGGAGAGGATGGAGGCGACCATCGTCGGGCTCTCTAGGTAGTGGCCGTTCTCGTCCGGCAGGCCGGCGTTCGGGACGCAGGCGACCGGGAAGGGGGCCAGCGAAGCCGCGGCCCGGATATGATCGGCCATGAAGGCCGGGCCCGTAGCGCAGTTCAGGCCAACGTAGAGCAGGTCGAACTGGTCCAGGGCGGTGACCAGCGCCTCGATCGTTTGACCGCCGAGCATGGTGCCCATGGGCTCGATCGTACCCGAGACGGCGACGGGGATCGCATAGCCGCGGGAGTCGAAGGCCGCACCAATGCCGAGTAGCGCTGCCTTGATGTTCCGGGTATCCTGGGCCGTCTCCAGGAGGAGGTAGTCAGCGCCACCATCTAGGAGCGCTTCGGCCTGGCCCTGGAAGGTCGAGGCCAACTCGGCAAAGGTGACGCCACCGGTGACGGAGATCGCCTTGGTGGTTGGGCCCATGGAGCCAGCTACCCAGCGCGGGCGGTCGGGGGTGCTGTATGTGTCACAAGCAGCGCGGGCCAGGCGGGCGCCCGCCAGCGTGATCGCGTAGGCCTGTTCATGCAGGGGCGGGTACTCGGCCAAGACCAGGCTGGTCGAGCCGAAGGTGTTCGTCTCGACGATATCCGCCCCGGCCGCTAGGTAGGCCTCATGGATCCCCCGGATCACGTCCGGGCGGGTGATGTTCAGGTATTCGTTACAGCCTTCAAAGGCCTCACCGCCGAAGTCGGCCGGGCCAAGGGTATGGGCCTGAATCTGGGTACCCATCGCGCCGTCAATGACGAGGATACGCTCCTGAAGGGCACGCTTTAGCTGAGCAGCTCGCTCCAGCTGGGGACTCTGGTTCGGGGACTTTGACACTGCGACCAACTCCCTTGAACCAGAAAGATAATAGTATATAGCGTAGGGCAAAGATTGCGCTTTGGCAAGGCGCGCGCTTGACGACTGGATACCCCATAGGGTATATTCATCGAGTAAGATCCAGTGCTTCGCAGACCGATCATAAGGAGGACGACAGCATGGCAGAGAGATCCCTCAATCCGCTGATTACGCCCACGGAGCTCGCAGGCCGCATTCGCGAGGGCAAGGCCCCGGTGATGATCGACGTGCGTGAGGTTGACGAGTTTGCTGAGGGTCATATCCCGGGCGCCATCAACTTGCCGCTCTCAAACTTCACGAACCTGTACCAGCAGATTCCGAAGGACCAGGAGGTCGCACTGATCTGCCGGTCGTCGAACCGCTCCGGTCGTGCCCATGAGTTCCTGGTGCAGCAGGGCTGGCAGTTGCTCCGGAACATGTCTGGCGGCATGCTCTCCTGGCAGGGGCCGGTCGAATAATGGAATAAGCCCCCCTGCCGGAGCGGCAGGGGGGCGTTATTTTATGAAAGCTTGTTGAAGACCTCTAGTGACTCATCCAAGGCACGGGTCCCATCCCCGCCCTGGTTGATCTCTTCCTTCATGCGATTGCCCAGTTGGCAGGCAGCCAGCCGCACGCCTACCTTGGAGAGAGCGGCTTTCATGGCGGCGATCTGGATCACGACCTGATCGCAATCGACGCCCTCCTCCAGAAGGCGCTGCAGGCCACGTGCCTGACCCTCAATACGCTTCAGGCGGCGCTGGAGATCCTGATAGAGTTCGGGATTCTGGTCACGTACTGCCATGACGGTCACCTCCGCTTCCCTTGTAACAGGCCAGGAGTTTGATACCATACGGGGTATCAGTCTGCTCCAAGCCTAGCAGGGAGGATTGGGGCTTGTCAAGCGATCGACACTCCCCGAGGACCCTGCGAGTTTAGTACCGCAGGGGAGTGTCGATCGCAGATCGGGCTAGCAGCCGTTGCCAGAGGAGGGCTGAGGTGCTACGATGGGCTTGTACCCCAGGGGGTACACTAGCACTGGGAGGTGACGCGAATGAGCAAGACCACCCTGAAGATCGGTGGCATGTCCTGCGGCCACTGCGTGGCAGCGGTTAAGGAGGCCCTGACGGCCGTCCCTGGCCTGACCGACCTAGATGTGAAGGTTGGTGAGGCCTCCTTCGGCGGCTCGGCAGATGTCGAGCAGGCTAAGAAGGCGGTTGAGGAAGAGGGCTACACGGTACTTACGGTCTCGCGGGCCTAAGCCTTAACGTATAGAGTTCAGCAGGAGGGGCGCCCAGCCAGGGCGCCCTTCTTCGTGCCCTCCCGCGTCGTTATTCAAAAAATTACGTCAAACCACTTGCGCGCGGCAAGCCTCTCGCGTATACTCCATTATTGTGTGCTACCGATTGACAGAAAAAGGGAGGCGAAGTGAGATGGCACTCATGACGGATGTAGGGACGGGACTGGTGATTACGTTGCGCGACCGGATGGCCGCTGGCAGCCCCATCTGGGAGGTGGGGACCGGAGATCTGCCGGAGCGGTTGGTGGTGGCTCTAGGCAACCAGGAGCCCACGGCGGTCTTCGCCTCTCGCCACGGCCTTGTCGCCGTACTGGCTGACGGGCGCCGCTACTGCTGCAAGGTAACGGCCTAATTTCAGAGCGAAAGAGCCGCTGGCATGATGCCAGCGGCTCTTTCGTCTCGGCAGGGTTAGCGCCCCCGGCCGATCCCCCGGTAGCGTAGCCCGACCTTGCGAACCGCAACCCCATCCAGCAGGTTGCGGGCGTCCAGGACCAGATCGCCCCGCATCGCCTGCTGGATCGCCTCCGGTGGAATCTCGGCGTAGGCCGGCCACTCGGTCAAGAGCAGGAGCGCATCCGCCTCGTGGAGCGCTTCGAGCGGCTTCTGCGTTAGGCGCAGGCCTGAGCACTGCTCGGGCGGACAGAGCTGTTCAAAGGCGGTCAGGGCGGCGAAGTCATGGGCCCGCACCTCGGCGCCCTCTTGCAGGAGCGCCGGGATGACAGTCGCCGAGGCGGCGCCCCGCAGGTCGTCGGTCCCGGCCTTGAACGCCAGTCCCCAGACCGCAATGCGCGTCCCTGCCAGCCCTCCTAGTTCAGCCCGAAGCCGATCGATCAGGCGCTCCCGCTGCCGCTGGTTGACCCGTTCGGCGGCGGGTAGCAGTTCCAGACGCACGCCCTGCTGGCGAGCCTTCCAGCGAAGCGCCGCCAGGTCCTTGGGCAGGCAGGAGCCGCCGTAACCCGGACCGGGCTTCAGGAAGGCAGGGCCAACCCGGTGATCCAGACCAAGGCCGGTGAGGATCTGCAGGCCATCTGCCCCGATCGCCTCAGCCAGGGAGGCGATCTCGTTGGCGTAGCTGATCTTCAGGGCCAGAAAGCCGTTGGTGGCGTACTTGATCAACTCCGCCTCCTCCCAGTCGGTCAGGAGGAGCGGGGCTTCGATCGGGGCATAGAGACCAGCCACACGCAGGAGGGCCTCGTGATCTGGCCCGCCAACAATGATCCGATCCGGCTGGAAGAAGTCAGCGATCGCCGTCCCCTCTCGGAGGAACTCCGGATTGGAGACCACCGGATTTGGCAGACCGAGCGCCGAACGTGCCCAACGGTTGGTGCCGGGTGGCACCGTCGACTTCAGGACGACGACTAAGTCAGGCGAAAGCTCGACCTGGCCGATCTGGCCAATCAGGTGGCGCAGGGCGGTCAGGTCAGGGGCGCCACTGGCCCGTGGCGGCGTCCCAACACAGACGAAGAGCGCCCCGGCCCCATCAACTGCAGCCTGCAGGCTGTCAGTCACGGTGAGGGCGCCGCTCTGGCGGTGAGCGAGTAAGAGCTCTGGCACACCGGGCTCAAAGATGGGCGAGTGGCCTGCCTGCAGGTCCCCAAGCCGGCCGGGATCGATCTCGATCAGCGAGACGCGGTGACCCAGTTCACAGAAACAGACCGCCGACGTCAGACCGACGTACCCAGCGCCGGCGATGGCGATCTTCACAGAACCACCCCAGTTCCTTCGGTGGTTTCAGGGTATGCAATCCAGTTGTCATAACGTGCGGCTCGCTGGTGCCGCCTCTGTTTGGTTTGAATAGAGTGGGAGTATCGAGGGAGGGAGGGACGGCGGCGTGAAGGCCCTGGTGCTCTGTGCCGGCCGGGGGACTCGGCTGGCCCCTCTTACACTCACACGGCCCAAGGCGGCGGTGCCCGTAGCGGGGCGCCCTGTCCTCACTCAGATCCTTTATTATCTGGCTGGTCAAGGGCTGACCGAGGTCGGGGTTGTCGTCGCTCCGGGTCAGATGACGCAGCTCCAGCAGGAGTCTGAACCGGAAGGCATGCAGATCCATTTCTTTACGCAAGAGCGCCCGCTCGGTATCGCCGATGCGGTCCGGGCGGCTTACGCCTATCTAGGTGAGGAGCCCTTTCTCCTCTACCTCGGCGATAATCTGACCAATGCCTCCCTGGCGGGCGCCCTCCAGCGCTTCGCACAGAGCGAGGAGGAGGCGCTTCTCCTGCTTCGCCCCGTCCCCAATCCGACCGCTTTCGGGGTGGCCGAACTGGATGGGGATCGGGTCGTTGCCGTCTGGGAGAAGCTGCCCCAACCGCCGACGAATCTAGCGATCGCCGGCATCTATCTCTTCCGTCCTTCGATCCACCAGGCGATCGCCCTGACTCAACCCTCAGCACGTGGGGAGTACGAGATCACGGATGCGATCCAAGCGCTCATCCAGGGGGGCGCCCCCGTCGGTGGGGCACTGCTGGATGGTTGGTGGCAGGACATGGGCTCGATTGGGGGGCTCTTGACAGCCAATCGTCTTCTGCTGAGCGAGCTCACCCCTGCGATCGACCCGACCGCGCAACTGCGGAACGTCGACCTGACCGGACCACTCTCGATCGGGCCGCGGGCGATCATCGAGGGGAGCCGCTTGATCGGGCCGATCTGGATTGGCGCAGGTGCAGTGGTGCGGGGCTCCATCCTCGGCCCAGACGTCTCGCTGGGGGCGGGCGCCCGGATCCTTGACGCTTCGCTCCAGCAGACCATCCTGCTGCCGGGCGCCCAGGTGACGGGTCCCCTGCCGCCCCTAATCGGTACCGTGCTCGGAGAGCGGGCATCGGTCAGCAGCCTAGCGTCACCGACCGCCCCCCCCGGCGTCCGTCTCTGCCCGGTGCTGGGAGATGGCGAGTCGCTGCTGCTCCCCTCGGCTGACAACCCGGCCTAAGCAGGGAAGGAGGCACCGATGGATCTACCCATAGACCTTACCCTGGTCTGTACCGAAAAGTTGCCCGTGCCGCCTGTGCGCGGCGGGGCGATTCAAACCTATATCGAGGGCGTTCTGCCTCGTTTGGTCGCCCGGGCGCGCGTGCGGGTGATCACCCGCACCGATCCGCTCCTGCCTGATCGGGAGGAGCGGGACGGCGCCGAGTGGATCCGGCTAGAGGCGGACGGTTACGCCGAACGCGTGCTGAGCTTTCTGCGCGCCAATCCCAGCGAGCGCGTGGTGATCTACAACCGTCCCAAGCTCGCCGGGGCCGTAACGGTAGCCCTGCCAGCGGCCCGGATCTTCCTCTCCTTGCACAACGAGATGCTCGCCCCCGACCGGATCGACTGGGCCGAGGCCGAGCAACTCCTCGCTCGCTTGGACCGGGTGATCTGCATCTCCGACTTTATCCGGGATGGCGTGTGTCGGCTTCACCCGTCCTGGCAGACAAAGGCCTTGACTATCCGCTCCGGCGTTGATCTGTCCGCCTTTCAGCCTGGTTGGGCGGCGCCCGACGCCCGGACTGTAGTCCGGGAGCGCCTGGGCCTGACCGATCGACGGGTGATTCTACACGTCTCCCGGCTGAGTCCGAAGAAGGGGAATCACCTCGTGGTTGCGGCGATGGAACAGGTGCTGCAAGTCTGCCCAGACGCCACCCTGCTCCTGGTAGGCTCGCGCTGGTACGGCTCAAACGATCCGGATGAGTACGCCGAGTCGATCCTGTCGGAGGCGGCCAGGCTCGGCCTTGGCGCCCGCATCACCGGCTGGATGCCGCCGTCAGCCTTACCGCCCTACTTTCTGGCATCGGACCTCTTCGTCTGCGCCTCCCAGTGGGAAGAGCCACTTGCCCGCGTCCATTATGAGGCGATGGCGGCCGGCCTGCCCATTCTGACCACGGACCGCGGTGGCAATGGCGAGGTCGTCACGGAAGGGGTGAACGGTCGGTTCGTCCGGCCGCATGATAAGGCTGAAAGTTACGCGCAGCGAATCATTGAGCTACTCGAAGACCCCGCGGAACGGGAGCGGCTCGGCCGGGCCGGGCGAGCCCAGGTGGAGGCGCAGCATGGCTGGCGTCAGGTGGGCGAACGCTTGGCAGAGAGACTCCTCGGGGCGAGGGAGGGATCCGGTTGACCATCTTGGTAACGGGCGCCGCTGGCTTCATCGGTCGCCACGTCGTTCAGCGCTTGCGGGCAGAGGGAGAGGCGGTCCTGGGCGTCGATCAGCGACCGGGCGCCGACCGGCAACTCGACCTCTTGACCGCTGACCTCGACCCGCTCCTGGCGGGGGTCGATGGGGTGATCCACCTGGCGGGCCAGCCCGGCGTCCGGGAGTCTTGGCAGCGCTTCCCCGACTACGCTCGCGGCAATATTGAGCTGACCCAACGGCTTCTGGAGGCACTGCGGGAGCGACCGCTCCAGAAGTTCGTCCTCGCTTCCACCAGCTCGATCTATGGGGCGGCGCCCATGCCTGCCCGGGAGGAGGGGCCACTCCTGCCCGTCTCGCCCTATGGGGCGACGAAGCTGGCAGCGGAGGGGCTCTGTGATCTGTATGGCCGGACCGCTTCAATCCCGTGGGTCGCCCTTCGCTTCTTCACGGTCTACGGTCCTGGGCAGCGCCCCGACATGGCCTTTACCCGGTGGCTGACCGCCCAGCGGGATGGCCAGCCGGTCCAACTCTTTGGCGACGGCGGTCAGGTGCGGGATTTCACCTACGTGGACGATGTCGTGGAGGCGGTCTTGCGGGCGCTGTCCGGCAAGGCCGAAGGCTGCGCCATCAATGTGGGTGGGGGGAGCCCCGTCTCGATCCGGGAGGCTCTGGCGTTGATCGAGGCGGTTACGGGGCGCCCCGTGCTGATCGACCAGCAACCGGTCGCTCCCGGCGATATGCGCATCACCGCCGCCAATACCGAGCGGCTGACCGACCTACTGGGCTACGTCCCCAAGACCAGCCTAGCCGATGGCCTTGCGCGCCAGTGGGAATGGATTCAAACGTAATCTACGGGAGGAGTCATCCCATGCCGCCCGTCCACCTCGCCATTCTGCTCCGCCGTCCAACCAGCAACACGGAGCCCTTCGGTGCCGTCACGCCCTTTGTGCAGAACCTCACGCGACTCGGGGTGGAAGAGGGTGTCGAGGTGACTGCCGTCTATCGGGGCGACGTGAATCAGCGGACACGACGCATGCTGGTCACGCGCTACCTTGGGCCAGAGGGTGGCTGGCAGCAGGAGGAGCGGGGCCTACCGGACGTCCTGTGGAACCGTTGCCTGCGCCATGATCGCCACCGGATCCTGCCTTGGTTCGGCCGGGAGGGCGTCGCCCTCTTCTTCCAACGCTTTCTCAACAAGTGGCAAGCACACCAACTCCTGCGGCAGGACGAAGCGATCGCACCACACCTGCCGGAGACGCATCTGCTGGAGGAAGGCGAGCAATTGCTTGATCTGCTGGACCGGTACCCGACGGCCTATATCAAGCCGATCAACGGCTCTCTCGGCAAGGGGATCATGCGGGTTGAGCCAGCGACCCGACGTCGGCTGAAGCTCCGGTACGTCTCGCCCCGGACCGGGCGCCTGCGTGAGCTACTGGCAACAGCCGATGATCTGGACGACTGGTTGGATGATGATGAGCGGGAGGGGCAGTACATCGCTCAGCAGGGGCTGGCGCTAGACCTAGCGGACGCCAGGCCGGTCGATCTCCGCCTGCTCTTGCAGAAGGATCGGTCTGGGGAGTGGGGGGTGACGGGGCTGGGCGCCCGCCGGGCCGCGGCTGACCGCTTCACCGCCAACCTGCACACTGGCGGCGAGGGAGTGCCCCTGGACGCCATCGTCACAGAGACCGGCCTCGAGGCGAAGACGGTGGCCGAACTGGCTGGGCAACTCGGCCTGCAGATCGCCCACAGCCTGGAGTCGTGCTGTGGCCCCCTGGGTGAACTGGGGATCGACTTCGGGCTGGACCGCTCCGGACGACTCTGGCTGATCGAAGAGAACGCTCGCCCTGGCCGGGCGCTCTTCAGCCAGATCGGGCCGCCCGACCTCGCTGAAGCGACCTACCGACGTCCCCTCCAGTACGTTCGCCACCTTGCTGAGGCGAAGAGCGGCGAAGAAGAGGCGACAATGACTAGTCCCCCTGCATAGCCTGATGTGGGAGCTTGCACGTGAAGGCAGCTCGAGCGTAGCAAGTCCCTAAGGGAGGAAACGCTGTGTCGGAAGGCCGGCTCCAAGAGATCGTAACAAAGGCGGTCGTCGGTCGCGCCGAGCGTCAGGTCAAGTGGACGCAGACGGTCCCGGCCGACGGCGTCACCGGGGTCTACGGCGTCCATGTGACCGGCTATGAGATCGAGGTGGAACTAGTAGACGGACGTCCGGTCGTCAACTGCGCCGTTCAGGCTGACCTGTGGTGCGGGACCGGCGGGGCCACCAAGATCATGCGGATCCACGCTGAGCACACCGAAGGTGTGAACGTCCGTACCGTAGGAAAGGTCCTCGGTCAGCGTGAGATCCGTGCACGTCTGGTCACCCCTGCAAAGGTGACCGGCGTGGACGTACAGAACGGTGCTATCCAACTCGGGCTCGTGGCCGACGTTGTGCTCGAGCTCAGTGGCACCACCCGTCTGGCGGTTCGGGCATTCGATGTCGAAGATGACGATGGCGATACCGACGCCTGGACTGATGACTCTAGCGGCGCAGGTTCGGGATCGGGATCCGGATCCGGCTCCGGTGAATAGCGAGACGCCCCCGCTTTGCTCCAAGCAAGGCGGGGGCGCCCGCGATTAAAAGTTTTAATCGCGTTGGTGCACATTTGGTACGAACTAAACCAAGACATTTTTCGTGTTATTAGATAGGAGGGGGAAGGAGGGAGTCGTATGCAGGATGAGACGGCCTTTCTCAGGGATGTGGCTCGGCGGCTGCAGGCGATCAGCGATGCCAAGCGACTACAGCCCCAGATTGAGGGCGCCCTGAACCAGTTGGCAGAGCTCCAACGGCTCGTTGGGGAGCGTGGTTACGCGGCGCATGGTGCCAGCGGCTTTCTGCGTGAAGCGGCAGATGCGAACGCCCGGTTACAGCAGTTTGCCGAGGCGCTAGCGGCGGCCGAGCGGATCATCCGGGAGACCGCGTACTGCCTGCCCATGCTGACGTATCAAGGAGGCGAGACGGATGGGGACGGGGGATGAGCTGCGCGATCGACTGTGGCGGGAGCGGCTGGTGACGGCGCTGCGCGTGCAACTGCCGGTCGAACTGGACGAGGCGGAGACCCTCGCAGAGCTTGTCCTACTCCACGGTCTCCCGCCTGGGCAGGACGAGGCCCCGGTGCGATCCGCACTCTGGCGCTCGACCGGCGCTACGCCAGAGTGGGTGGAGCAGGTTATGCGGATCATCCAGAGCGTCCGTGACGGGATCCGACTACCTGTCCCGGAGCCCGACTCCGCTCAGAGGCCAGCGCTCCCCGAGCGGCAGCCCGACGAGCAGGTACCACCAGCGATCAACACCTATGCGCCACCGGAGAAGCACTCGGATCAAGAACTGATCATGACCCTCGTGCTCGAGCGGATGCGCGCCGTCAATCACTTTCAGCAACTCGCCCCGAAGGTGCAGGGCGCCCAGACCAACCTCCGCACCCTGCGGATCGCCGTCTCGGGGGAGGCGGATGACTCGGTCCGGCTTCCCCACCTACTCGCGGAGTGGCTGGAGGCCCGCCGGGCATGGGAGGCCGAGAACCAGGTGCTCCAGTCCGCCCAGGCCACCCTGCGCGCCACCGAGTGGCTGATTCCCTTCCTACAGGGGCCCCTCGCCAGTCGTTAAAAGCGAATAAATGTGAACAATAAGAGGAGTTAGAGCGGCGATGCGTAAGATGAAAGGAGGAGATTGATGCAGGAGGAGATTAGATGCCTAGCCGGTCCGATATGCTGGCGGCGCTCTCTGGGGCGCCCGACACCTATGACCTGATCATCCTGGGCGGTGGAATCACCGGCGTCGGAGTCGCTTGGCAGGCGGCCACCGCCGGACTAAAGGTCCTCTTGCTGGAACAGGGTGACCTGGCTGGCGGCACATCCTCGAGTTCGACAAAGTTGATCCATGGCGGCATCCGTTACCTAAAGCAGTTCGATCTGCACCTCGTGCGCGAGGGGGTGCAGGAGCGAGAGGAGCTCATCCGGCTCGCTCCCGCCTTGGTTCACCCAGCCGAGTTTGTTTATCCGATTTACAAAGAGGGCGCCGAGCGCCTCTGGATGCTTCGGCTTGGCCTTCGGGTCTATGACTGGTTCGCCGGGAAGCAGAACCTTCACCCGCACCAGATTCGGACCGCTGCCGAGATCCTGACCGATGAGGCTCTCCTCCGGTCGGACGGCCTTGAGGGTGGCGCCCGCTACGCCGACTGCGTCACAGATGACGCCCGCCTCACCCTAGCAGTCGCCCGGGCTGCGGCGGCCGCCGGGGCGGTCATCCTCACCTACGCCCAGGTAACGGGGTTCACCTACGATCTGGAAGGCCTGGTCAATGGGGTGACCGGCGAGTTGGCCGAAGGAACTCCTTTCCGCTATGCGACACGGTACGTGCTGAACGCCACGGGCCCATGGGTCGACCAGGTGCGGTGGCTGGACCAGCCTGGCGCTCGTCCCATTCTTCGCCCGACCAAGGGCGTTCACCTGACGGTGGAGCGTGAGCGTCTCCCCCTGCAGCGGCCGACGGTCCTCTTTGGGCCAGATGGCCGGCTGATGTTCGGCATCCCACGGGGCGCCCGGACCTACCTGGGCACCACCGACACCGACTGGAAGGGCGATCCTGCTTCTCTGCGGGTCGAGCGAGCGGATGTGGGCTACATCCTGACCGCTGCCAACCACGCCTTCCCGGGCGTCAGCCTTGCTGAGGCTGATGTTCGCTCCGTCTGGGCCGGCCTGCGCCCGCTCGTCGCAGCGAGCGATAACGCCGGGCCGAGTCAGCTCTCCCGAGACTATCGCCTGACCCGTTCGGCCACCGGCCTCTACACCGTGGCTGGCGGCAAGTTGACGGCCTTCCGGGCGATGGCTCACGGCATCCTGACCCAGATGGACCTCGTGCCGAAGGGGCGCCCTGCGGCGCATGACCTCCTCCCGACGGATCCGTTCCCGTTTCCCGAGGCAGCGGACTGGTCACCGGCGGCGGTGACGGAGGCTGCTGCGTGGTCCGTCAAGGAAGGGTTCGCCCATCACCTCAGTGACGTCCTCGTCCGACGGACCGGGCAACTCCTCTGGGCGCCCCAGGCTGGCCTTCACCAGGCGGAGCGTGCAGCCGCCGTCATGGCCGAGCACCTGGGGTGGACGGCAGATCAGACCGGGATGGAGATCGAGGCCTATCGGCAGTGCGTCGGCCGCATGGAGGCTTGGCGGCGCGAGCCCCAGTAAGCAAAAGACGCCCTTCCAGTTGGAAGGGCGCCAATCGCCGATCGGCCTATAGCTGCTCGAGGCAGCCCTTGATGAGGCCCTGGAAGCGTGGCTTCGTCCGGTTAGCCACCTCCATCACCTGCTCATGCGTCAGGTGAACCGGGTGGTCCGGGATCGCCATATCCGTGATGCAGGCGATTCCTAGGACCTGCATCCCCATATGCTTCGCCGTCACAACCTCGGGGACGGTCGACATGCCGACTGCATCCCCGCCCAGCATGCGGAGCATCCGCAACTCGGCCGAGGTGTTGTAGCACGGTCCCGAGATCGGGGTGTAGACTCCCTGTTGCAGGCTAATCCCCTGGCTCGCTGCCACCCGCTTACAGGCGTCGCGCAGAGACGGGGTGTAGGCGTCAACCATCGCCGGGAAGCGTGGGCCGAGGGACTCTTCGTTCGGCCCGCGCAGCGGATCCTCACCCATCAGGTTGATGTGGTCAGTGATCAGCATCAGATCGCCCGCCTGGAAGGACGGGTTCAGGCCACCAGAGGCGCAGGTGACGATCAGGGTCTCGCAACCCAACGCCTTCAGGACGCGCGTCGGGAAGGTCACCTGGGCCATGGTGTAGCCCTCATAGTAGTGAACCCGGCCCTTCATCACGGCGACAGGCTGGCCGGCCAGGGTTCCCAGGACAAGTTCGCCGGCGTGCCCGGCGACCGTGGAGACCGGGAAGTGCGGGATCTCGCCATAGGGAATGTGGACGGCGTCGGTCACCTGGTCAGCCAGGTCGCCAAGGCCCGAACCTAGAATCAGCCCGATGCGCGGGACCAGCTTCGTACGGGATCGGACAGCCTCAGCGGCTGCTGTCATGCGAGTGAGCAGATCGGACAAGCAGATCACCTCGTAGCAATAGGATTCCCCGAGAGAGAGTTCTTCTGCTTGCTGGTCGCTACTCCCTGCCTTTTGTTTAGACCCTTGCACAAAATCAGGCCTCCGTGACGCGGGTCACGGCGAGAGAGCCCTGTTTCGGTGCCATATGGAAGTCGAGAGTCATGGTGTTCTAGAAACTTTGTATTCTGCCCTAACAAAGTAGCAGGAGAACCAGGGGCGTGGAGCCGAAGTAGACGGTGTACTCGCTCCACCACCTTCATCAACAATGACCGGTGTCGTGCGAAATGGGCATGATAGGCGCTAGGCACGCGGTCCAGGACTGTAGGGATACAGGGGGGCGGTCTGGTTATGTGGACCGTGATTTACATTGCGCCGAACAAGCAGGCGGCAGAGGAGCTACGAGATGCGCTGAGCCAGGAAGGGATTCTGGTCAGCCTGCGCGCCACCGGCTTCCAAGGCGCGACAGGGAACGCTCACGTTGAACTCTTGGTTCCCAAGGGAGAGGCGCGGGAGGCGCAGGAGATTCTGCATCAAACGCTGGGACGTCTGAAGCGCTAAGTGAGAGAACTTGGGTCGTTCCGGTGACAAGGGAGTTGTAGATTCGTCATGGCAAACCTGAAGAAGATCGGCGTTCTGACGAGCGGCGGTGATTCACCGGGTATGAATGCGGCCGTTCGAGCGGTCGTCCGACGTTCCATCTCGCTCGGCATGGAGGTCGTCGGCGTCAAGCGCGGCTATGCTGGTTTGATCGCCGGCGACTTTGTTGCGCTCAATCCATCCTCGGTTGGCGACATCATTCATCGGGGCGGCACAGTTCTCGGCTCGGCTCGGTGCGAGGAGTTTAAGCAGCCCGAGTGGCGAGAGAAGGCGGTCGAGGTCGCGCGGGCGAGCGGTCTGGAGGGCATGGTCGTCATCGGTGGTGATGGCTCCTTCCGGGGCGCCATCCGCCTGACAGAGCTCGGGCTACCGGCTGTTGGCATCCCCGGTACGATCGACAATGACATCTACGGCACGGATATCACACTGGGCTTCGATACGGCGGTCAACACCTGCCTGGACGCCATGTCCAAGCTGCGTGACACCGCCTCCTCGCATGACCGGACCTTCGTCCTTGAAGTGATGGGGCGCGACTCGGGCTGGATCGCTGTGCAGGCAGGCCTAGCGGGCGGCGCCGAGTCGGTCATGATCCCCGAGCGGAAGTACGACATGGATGAAGTGATCGCCAAGCTGAAGCGCGGCTACGAGCGTGGCAAGCGGCACTCCCTCATCCTCGTCGCTGAGGGCGTCGGCTCGGCCTTCGAGGTGGGCAAGGTGATCAAGGAGCGGACCGGCTTTGACACCCGCGTCACCGTCCTGGGCCATATCCAGCGCGGCGGCGCCCCCTCGGCGACGGATGCCGTCCTCGGCGCACGCCTGGGCGCCCGCGCCGCCGAACTCCTCCACGAAGGCCAGGGCGGTCTCTTCGTCGGCCTTGTCGACAACCAGGTCGTCACCCCGCCGCTCACCAACGTCCTTGACAAGCACAAGGGCGTCCCTGATGAACTGATCGACCTGATCGATCACCTGTCGAAGTAGGGAATTTGAATGATAACCGCGGATTACGCGGATGACGCGGATGAAGACAAAAACCCATTATCGAAAAAATGGGACCCCACAGGATCGCCAGGTATCCGCGTAATCCGCGAAATCCGCGGTTAATAAAAAGAGACGACGCCATCCACAAGCACAAGGGAGCGTTTGACCCACCATGCAGCAGCTACGCAAGACCAAGATTGTTGCCACGATCGGCCCCGCCTCTGAATCCATTGAGATGCTGGTCAAGCTCTTCGAGGCCGGCGTGAACGTCGCCCGCCTCAACTTCTCCCACGGCACCCAGGAGGAGCAGGGCGAGCGCATCATCCGCATCCGCGAGGCGGCCAAGCAGGTCGGGCGCCCCATCGCCATCCTGATCGATCTGAAGGGCCCGGAGATCCGCCTTGGCACCTTCGCCACCGGCAAGATCATGCTCAAGGAGGGTGACAAGTTCACCCTGAACACCCAGCAGGTCGAGGGCGACCAGAGCCAGGTCTGGGTCCAGTACCCCGAGATCGTCAAGGATGTTCTCCCCGGCGGCTTCCTGCTGCTGGACGACGGCAACATCACCCTGAAGGCGCTGGAAGTGACTGCGACCGCCATCCATTGCGAGGTGGTCGTCGGTGGCCCGCTCTCCAACCGCAAGAAGGTGAACCTGCCCGGCACCAAGGTCTCCCTGCCCGCCCTCGCCGACAAGGACGTCTCGGACATCCAGTTCGGCGCCAAGATGAACGTCGACTTCGTCGCCGGCTCCTTCATCCGCAAGGCAGCCGACGTGCTCGACATCCGCCGGATCATCGAGGAGGCTGGCGGCAACCAGCAGATCATCTCCAAGATCGAGTCCCAGGAGGGCTTCGATGAGCTGGAGGCGATCCTGGCCGCCTCTGACGGCCTGATGGTCGCCCGCGGTGACCTGGGCGTGGAGGTCCCGACCGAAGAGGTCCCGCTGATGCAGAAGCATATGATCGTCCGCTGCAACCAGCTCGGCAAGCCGGTCATCACCGCCACCCAGATGCTCGAGTCGATGATCACCAAGCCCCGCCCGACCCGGGCCGAGGCCTCGGACGTCGCCAACGCCATCCTGGACGGCACGGATGCGATCATGCTCTCGGCGGAGTCCGCCGCTGGCGATTACCCGATCGAGGCCGTCAAGACGATGGTCCAGATCGCCCTGCGCACTGAGCGTGGCATCGACTACGCCGAACTCCTCGAGCGCAAGCGGAAGATGGCCCACCTGGATACCGTCACCGAGGCGATCTCCCACGCTACCGCCTCGACGGCGGCGGACCTGGGCGCCGCGGCGATCATCACCGCCACCCGCTCCGGCTTCACCGGGCGCCAGGTCTCCCGCTTCCGCCCGGCCGCCCCGATCATCGCCGTCACCCCGGATGACTCGGCCGCCCGGAAGCTCCAGCTCAGCAGTGGCGTCTACACCGTGATCCAGCCGGAGTCGGCTGACACGGACGCCCTGATCAACGATGCGATCGCGGGCGCCCAGGCAGCCGGCTACATTCAGAACGGCGATCTGGTCGTGATCACGGCCGGCGTCCCGGTCGGCGTCACCGGCACGACCAACCTCTTGAAGGTCCACACCGTGGCCGATGCCCTGCTGCAGGGGACCGGCGTCGGCCGCCAGTCGGCGACGGGCCCGGTCCGGATTCTGACCACTGCGACCGACGTGGCCGCCGTCCAGGCGGGCGAGATCATCGTCCTGCGTGCCACCGACGCCGAGCACGTCGCCGCGATCGAGAAGGCCGCGGGCCTGATCGTCGAGGAGGGCGGGGTCACCTCCCACGCTGCCGTCGTCGGTCTGTCGCTCGGCAAGCCGGTGATCGTCGGCGCCGCCGGGGCGATCGCCAACCTGAAGAATGGCGACGTGGTCACGCTCGACACCGCCGCTGGGCGTGTCCTGCGCGGGAAGGCGAACGTTCGGTAGTCTTCGGTCGGGCAACTTCCTGCGGAGCTAAAATCGCAACGTCCTCGGAAGTTGCCCGACCGCCGCATCCATAGCCCTCCGCTCATCGTCGTAAGGCGTGGAGCGAGCGGGCGCCCTTGCCCACTCGCGGTACGGGCGCCCGCTATATTTTTCTGTATTTGCACGATCTTTGGCGCTTGCAGGGGGTAAAACCATGGCAATCACGCGTGACCAGGTCCTCGAGGTTCTGAAGGAAGTCAACGATCCTGAGCTCCACCGTTCGGTCGTGGAGCTGGACATGGTGAAGGATATCCAGATCGAGGGCGAGCACGTCACCGTCACGATCAATCTGACCGTGATGGGCTGCCCGCTGAAGTCCAAGTTTGAGCGGGATGTCGAGGCCGCCGTGAAGAAGGTCCCCGGCGTCGCGAAGGTGACGACGCTCTTTGGCGCCATGACCCCGGAGGAGAAGGCGGCAGTCGCTGCGAAGGTCCGCGGTGGCGACGGTGGGGCGCCCCACGCCTCGTCGGCGCAGAAGACGATGGAGCTCGCCGCCAAGACCACGATCCTCGGCATCGCCTCCGGCAAGGGCGGCGTTGGCAAGTCGACCTCGACCGTCAACCTCGCCATGGCCCTCAAGAAGCTCGGCTACAGCGTCGGCATCATCGACGCTGACATCTACGGCTTCTCGATCCCGCGCATGATGGGCAACATGTCCCGCCCGGAGCAGCTGGATGATCAGATGATCCTCCCGGTCTGGGCCCATGGCATCCCCTTCATCTCGGCGGGCTCGCTCGTCGCTGAGGACCAGGCGATCATCTGGCGTGGCCCGATGCTCGGCAAGATGATCGAGAACTTCCTGACCAACGTGCAGTGGGGCAAGCTGGACTACCTGCTGATCGACCTGCCGCCGGGCACCGGCGACGTCGCCCTCTC
>DATGYC010000130.1:0-1966 GCA_035298385.1 Symbiobacteriaceae bacterium
TCCCGGCGCCCGGCAGATCGACCGTGATCGCCTGCCGCTGCGGGTTGTAGATGACGACGATCTGCTTCCAGTTGTCCCCGGCGACGCTGCCATCGAGCCGGAAGGCGACGGCGCCCATCGGGGCGTCCAGGAAGGTGAGCGCCTTCTTGACCTGATCAGCCGTCATCAACCGGAAGCTTGGGTGGGCCTTCCGGACTGCGATCAGTCCCTTGTAGTAGTTGAACGCCTCGGCGTACTGGGCCTTCCGGTTCCAGTCCAGCTGGTTGACCGCATCAGGAGCGTTGTAGGAGTTATGGTTGCCGCCCTTCGTGCGCAGCATCTCCTCGCCGCCCTGCATGAACGGGATGCCCTGGCTGGTGAAGACGATCGCCTGGGCGAAGAGGTCCATCTTGATCCGGTCTGCCTCTGAGTCCTGGGCGTTCGACTTGGCGATCTTGTCCCAGAGGGTCAGGTTGTCATGCGCGGAGACGTAGTTGATCGACTCGCTTGGCTGAGCGGTGAAGTCACCGATGCGGTCGTCGAAGTCGATCCCGCCCACGACGCCACGCATCACGCCCGAGTCCTGGCCGCCGGCGCCGGTGGCGAAGCCCTTAACGACCCCGTCGTTGTCGCCCTTGATGGCGTTCCGGATGTTGTCGTTAAAGACGGCGATCCCCAGGTTCTTCTGGTTCCCCTTGACGAGGCGCTCGCTCTCCGGGAGCGGGGTGGAGCCGCCGGTCCAGGGCTCACCGTAGATCAGGATCGACGGGTCGATGGCGTCGAGCGCCGCCCGGACCTGCTTCATCGTCTCGATGTCATGCAGGGCCATCAGATCGAAGCGGAAGCCGTCCACCTTGTACGCCGTCGCCCAGTACTTGACCGAGTCGACGATGTACTTGCGCATCATCGGCCGCTCGGAGGCGGTCTCGTTGCCGGTGCCGGAGCCATTGGAGAGCTTGCCGGTCGCATCGTAGCGGTAGTAGTAGGTCGGGGCGATCGCCTCGAACGGGGAGGCGCCGGCGGAGGTGTGGTTGTAGACCACGTCCATCACGACGCGGATCCCATTCTGGTGGAAGGACTGGACCATCTGCTTGAACTCCTTGATGCGGGCGCCCCCGTTCGGATCGGTGGCGTAGGAGCCCTCTGGTACGTTGAAGTTCTTGGGATCGTAGCCCCAGTTGAACTGGTCGCTCTTCTTCTCATCGACCGAGGCGTAGTCGAAGGAGGGGAGGAGGTGGATGTGGGTGATGCCGAGCTCCTTCACGTGGTCAAGCCCGGTGGCGACGCCGCTGGGGCCCTTCGTCCCCGCCTCCACCAGGCCGAGGAACTTGCCCTTCTGCTGGGCGCCCGACGAGGGATGGGTGGTCAGATCCCGCACGTGCATCTCATAGAGGATGGCGTCCGTCGGGTTCTTGAAGGGCGGTCGTTCGGTTGACTCCCAGCCGGCGGGATTGGTGGCGGTCAGATTGACGATCAGGCCACGATTGCCGTTCACCCCGGCCCCAATGGCATAGGGATCGACGACCTCCTTGCTCTCGGTCCCGGTCTTGATGCGGTAAGTGTAGTACTGGCCCTCCAGGTTGCCGGTAGCCTTGGCGAACCAGGTGCCGCCCTCAGCGGCGGTCATGGGGAGGGTCTGGGTAGGTGAGCCGCCCTCGGGGCCGCTGTAGATCAGGACCTCAACCCCGGAGACGGTCGGCGCCCAGAGGCGGAAGGTCGTGGCGGCGGCCGTCCAGACGGCGCCCATGTCGTTCCCGGTGTAGATGAAGGCCGGGTCGTTCAGGACCCCGCGCTTCTGGATGGGCGCGGCGGCTAGGCTCTCGTGCTGGAGCGTGTACTCCTTGGACACGTCTGCATCTTGGGCCAAGGTGATCACCACCTCCTTGGTTCCCTTGCCAGAGCCGGTGCCGAGCGTGATCTGGATGTTGTTGGAGGGGAGCCACTGCTGGCCGCCGCCAGCATCCTCGGTAAACTTGAACTCGGAGCC
>DATGYC010000131.1:0-69793 GCA_035298385.1 Symbiobacteriaceae bacterium
GGCAGGTTATCCACGTGTTACTCACCCGTCCGCCGCTAACACCCGAAGGTGTCCGCACGACTTGCATGTCTTAGGCACGCCGCCAGCGTTCGTCCTGAGCCAGGATCAAACTCTCCGAAGAAAATTTGTAGCTCTTTCCTCTTACGAGGAAGTTAGTTCGCTTAGCTTGTTCGCTCAACCCTCACGGGTTTCGATTGGTAAGTGCACTGTTCAGTTTTCAAGGTCCGACCTCGTTGAAGAGGTTCGCCGTTCGTGACGGCTTTGCTATCTTACCAACTACACTACCCGGTTGTCAACCCGCATTTTGTCGAGGTTTTCGCCGTTTGTCGGTGGCGCAGTGGGGACGTTATGTAGAATAGCACGAGCGACCCCATCGTGCAAGTGGTTCAGTGTATGTTTATTTATTGAATCAACAGAGGGCGCCCGAAGGCGCCCTCAACGTGACCTAGCAGTACTTATTCATGCGGGCGATCGTGCGCTCCCGACCAATGAGGTGCACGGTCTCAAAGAGTCCCGGCGAAGCCGTGCGGCCCGTGATGGCCACCCGGATCGGCTGGATCGACTCCTTGGGCTTGAGGCCCATGCCCTCCATCTGGGTGCGAATGGCCTGTTCGATGGCCTCAATCGTCCACTCCACCGAGGTGAGGATCTCGACCGTGGCCTGGAAGAACGGCTTTACGGCATCCGTTAGGAACTTGGTTGCCGCTGCCTCATCCATGCTGATCTCATCCTGAAGGAAGAAGTCGACGTGCTCCGGTACCTCGGCCAAGGTGACGACGCGCTCCTGGACCTGCGCGACGACAGCCTTGTACCAATCCCAGTTGGCGCGAGCCTTCTCTTCGGTATAGATACCGGCCTGCACGACGAAGGGGAGGGCGATCTCAGCGAACTCATCCAAGGACTTACGACGGATGTAGTTAGCGTTCATCCAGTTCAGCTTGTTCTTGTCAAAGACAGAGGGCGCCTTGGTGCAGCGATTGACATCGAAGTCGGCGATGAGCTCATCCTTGGTCAGGAACTCACGGCCGCTCTCCGCTCCGGGCGGGGTCCAACCGAGCAGGGACATGAAGTTGAGGAGCGCCTCGGGGAGGTAGCCCTGCTCACGATAGTCACGCACGGCAGCCTCGCCCTTGCGCTTGGAGAGCTTGCCCCGCTCCTCGTTGGTCATGTGGCCCAAGTGGCCGATCTCGGGCGCCGTGAAGCCAAGCGCCTTGTACATCAGCAACTGCACCGGGGTGTTCGGAATATGCCCCTCACCACGCAGGATGTGGGTGATCTTCATTGAGACGTCATCGATGACGACTGCAAAGTTGTAGAGCGGGATCCCGTTCGCGCGCATGATGATGAAATCACCGATCGAATCCGTCGGGAACTCGATCGGGCCACGGACGATGTCGTTGTAGCCGACGACCTCGCCGCGGGGAACGCGGAAGCGCAGGACGTGCGAGCGTCCCTCCGCCTCGAACGCGGCCTGCTGCTCAGGGGTCAGGTTCCGGCAGCGGCCCTTGTACTGGTAGGGGCGCCCCTCGGCCTGAGACTCCGCCCGGTCGGCGTCCTCTTCTTCCTTCGTGCAGTAGCACTTGTAGGCGTGACCACTGGCAAGCAACTTCTTGGCGTAGTCGTTGTACATGTCCAGACGAGCCATCTGGCGGTAAGGGGCGTACGGGCCACCAAAGTCCGGACCCTCGTCCCAGTCAATGCCGAGCCACTTCAGGTCCTCGTAGATCACCGTCTCCCACTCGGATCGGGAGCGGGCCTGGTCGGTATCCTCAAAGCGCAGGATGAACTGGCCACCGGCCCGGCGGGCCCATAGCCAGTTAAAGAGAGCCGTGTGGACGTTGCCCACATGGATCGGCCCAGTCGGACTGGGAGCGATACGCACGCGAATCGACATGAGAGGATCGTCTCCTTTTATGAGGCCAAATAAAAAAACCCGTCCCCTATGAGGGACGAGCAAAGCCCGCGGTACCACCCTGCGTTAGGCCAAGCAACGCCTGACCTCTCTCAGCTCCCGTAACGAGGGAAGGACGTTCAGACCTACTAGGGTTCGGCCTGAAAGCTCGGGGGTCTCTTCGCTCAGGGGGCGCGCCGGATTGCACCAACCTCCGGCTCTCTAGGGCTGCCCGCTCCTGATCTACTCTTCCCCGTCATTGCTGTTTTCACTACCAAGTTTACCCGTATTCTACTCGCTCATTCTGTAAAAATCAACACAAAAGCAAAGGGGGCGCCGCTAGACCTCGCGGCGCCCTTCCAAAGCCTTTGCTAGGGTGACTTCATCCGCATACTCCAAGTCGCCACCCATGGGCAGGCCCCGAGCAATACGAGTCACCTTGATACCGAGTGGCTTGATGAAACGGGCGATATACATCGCCGTCGTCTCGCCCTCGGTGTTGGGGTTGGTGCACAGGATGACCTCCTGCACCCGGCCATCACCCAGGCGGCTCATCAGCTCCTTCAGGCGGATCTCCTCAACCCCGATGCCCTCCATCGGGTTCAGGGCGCCGTGCAGAACGTGATAGAGCCCCTTATACTCCCGGGTCTTCTCAAAGGCGACGACATCACGCGGCTCTTGCACCACGCAGATCGTCGACCGGTCCCGGGCCGTGTTGGCACAGATGCGGCAAGGGTCTTCATCAGTAAGATTGCAGCAGACCGAGCAGTAACGGACCTTATCTCTCGCCTCGATGATGGCCGCGGCGATATTGTTTACCGTATTCCGCTCCATATGGAGCAGGTGGAAGGCAAGACGCTGTGCGGTCTTGGGCCCGATGCCGGGGAGCTTCGTGAGCTCCTCGATCAACCGAGCAATGGGCTCGGCGTAATACATGCCCTAGAACAGGCCCGGGATCTTGGGCATGCCGCCCGGCATGACCTTCTTCATCTCGGCCTCGGACATCTCATCCGCCTTCTTCATGCCCTCGTTGACCGCCGCAACGATCAGGTCCTGCAGCATCTCGACGTCCTCGGGGTCGACGACCTCCTTGGCGATCGTCACGGAGACGAGGCGCTTGTCACCGGTCATGACAACCTTAACAGCACCGCCCGTGGTCGTCTCAACGGTCTTCTTCGCGATCTCTTCCTGCGCCTTGGCCATGTTGGCCTGCATCTTCTGGACCTGCTTCATCATCTGATTCATATTCCCAGGAATCATTCGGCGGTCTCCTCCTTGACGATCTTCACTTTTGCTTCACCGAAGACCTCGATCGCTCGCTCGAGAATGGGCGAGACAGGATCGGGCGCCGGGGCTGCCGGTGCGGCCTCTGCCACCAGCTTCAGCGTCGGATCATCTGGACCTACAACCACGACCTCATACTCACCCAGGCCTGCTCGAGTGATCGCCTTCTCGATGATCTCCTTGTCGGCAGGGCGCTTGAGCAGATTGATAAAGACCGGGTTGGAGCCTATCAGATAGAGCGTCTTGCCGCGTACCGTCCCCACCTTGGTGGAAGCCAGGAGGGGGAAGGTGGACGGGCGCGCCTTCTTCACGAGGTCAGTCACCTCGCTCCAGCGCTGGTCGATCTGCGCGGCCTCTGCACCAACCGGTCCAGTCTGGGCCGTGGTGAGAGGGGCAGCTTCTGGCTCCTCGGGCGCCGGCTCCGGACCAGTTGGCCTGGCCTCGACGGGCGCAGCGGCGGATGGTCGGGTCTCTGCCTGGCTGACGGGTCTGGCGGCAGGGGCGCCCGGCCGCGGTAGCGGCGCAGGAGCCTCCACTCGAGCAGCCTCAAGCGGCGCTTGGCCCGAGAAGAGCCCGGCCAACCGGATCAGCGCCACCTCCACAAGCAGGCGCGGGGAGGCGGCAAAGCGCATCTCCGTCTCCAACTGTGAGAGCAGGCGAATGGCGCCTAGGATCTGTGGCTGGTCCAGTTTGGCTGCCCGCTCCTTCATCCCCGCTAGGGCATGGGCCGGCAGGTCCAACACCGAGCCACCGGCTTCGACCTTCAGCATCAGGAGGTCGCGCAGATGGGCGAGTAGATCTCGTACCAACTGGCGCAGGTCCTTGCCCTGACGAACGAGCTCATCAAGCAGGAGCAGGGCGCCCCCGACCGAGCCCTCCGTCAGATGATCATCCAACTGGAGGAACTGATCGAGCGGGGCTGAGCCCAGCACGTGGAGCGTGTCCTGCAGGGTGATCTCGCCCTCAGCGAAGGCCATGACCTGGTCGAGGAGGGAGAGGGCATCACGCATGCCACCCTCCGCCTGCCGGGCGATCGCCGTCAACGCTTCCGGCTGCGCCTTCATCCCCACCTGCTCACAGACAAACCCCAGCCGCCCGATGATATCGGTGACCGAGTGTCGGTGGTAGTCGAAGGCCTGGCAGCGGGAGAGGATGGTGATCGGCAGCTTATGCTTCTCAGTCGTCGCCAGCACAAAGAGCACATGCGACGGTGGCTCCTCCAGCGTCTTGAGCAGTGCGTTGAAGGCCGGCTCCGAGAGCATGTGCACCTCATCGATGATGTAGACCTTGTAGGTCAGATCAACGGGTGCGAACTTCACCTTGTCACGCAGGTCCCGGATCTCATCGATACCGCGGTTGGAGGCCGCATCGATCTCCAGGACATCCATCGCCTCGCCACTGTTGATGGAGGTGCAGGCCGAGCATTCGTTACACGGCTCGCCATCAACGGGCTGCAGGCAGTTAACCGCCTTGGCCAGCAGGCGGGCTACGGTCGTCTTGCCGGTGCCGCGGGGGCCCGACAACAGATAGGCATGGTGCAACCGGTGATGTACGATCGCGTTGCGCAACGTGCGCGTGATGTGCTGCTGCCCCACCACGTCGGCGAAGCGCTGTGGTCGAAACTCCCGGTACAGGGCCAGGTGCGCCAGCGTCATCGCCCCCTGCCGTCTTGTGTGCACCTTCTGCGGGACTAAACCCGCTATGTTCTCGAAGCTGCACGCAAGCTGATTCGTCATCTGTCCAATTCTACCCAGACAGTCCGGTTCCCTTTCAAATGTTCGGGGAGTCGGAACGCTTCCGCTTCGCCCGGAAGAACTCTTTCATGATCTGGCTGCACTCGGGCGCCAGGATCCCTTCCGTAATCGCCATCCGATGGTTAAGGCCTGGATTTTGGACGATCTCCCGAAGCGAGCGGTCCGCCCAGGCCTTCGGGTCGGTCGCTCCGAAGACGACGTGCTCGACGCGGCTCTGGACCAGGGCGCCCGCACACATCGGGCAGGGTTCGATCGTCACGTAGAGGGTGCACCCGATCATCCGCCAGTCGTTCATCGCTTGACCGGCGGCCCGAATCGCCAGGACCTCGGCGTGGGCGGTCGGGTCGTTCAAGGTCTCACGCAGGTTATGGCCCCGGGCGATCACCTCGCCCTCCCGTACGATGACACAGCCGATGGGCACTTCGCCCTTGGCGCGGGCGATCTCTGCCTCTTGCAGAGCCTCCCGCATGAACCGCTCATGCTCCATCCAGCATCTCCCTCCCTGTCGGAATCCTAGCACGCAAAAAATCCGGACGCAATCCGTTCCGCATTTCAGTTCCCTTTCAGGCTGGTCCCGTACAGTAAGGACAGCAAGAGGAGGGGGTTCATGATGGCTGCTAGTTCGTTCAACCCGATGGCCAAGCTGGTCGTTGGCCTTGCATCGGTCACCGCTGTTGCTGCCCTAGCTGGGACACTCTCGGCCCATACCCAGAACCAAGGCACTGCAGGTGGTACAACCGCCCTGAATACCACGCCACAGGAGAACCTCCTGCAGCAACCCCGCCAGTCCGAGCGGTACCGGGAGGAGGATGAGGATGACGATGACGACCACGCCGCTGTCGTGCCTCGGTCCGAGCAGCAGCCCCGGAACCAGCAGTTCGGCAGGACCGGGACTCTTCCCCGCACCCGAAGCAAGCACTCCTAAGGAGATCACGTTTCGCGCCCTCAACACCGACATCCAGGTCGCAGGGACGGAGATGGACTTGGCGCCCTGGTTTGAGGAGGTCGAAGCGACACTCTCGCGCTTCCGCCCTGCGAGCGCCCTCCAGCAGCTGAATGCCATGCCGGAACGATGGGTCGTCGTGCCGCCTCTTTTGTTCGAGGCGATCAACCTGGCCCTGGAGGCTTCGGCCCTGACGGAAGGTGCCTTCGACCCCACCATTCTGGATGGGCTAGAGGCGGCGGGGTATCGCCAATCATTCGAGCAGGGCCCCACCGCTTCGACCAAACCAGTCCCCGCTGGCCGTTGGCATGAAGTCCGGCTCGCACCGGAGGCGTCCGCGGTCTGGTTGCCTGCTGGCCTGCGGCTGGATTTGGGCGGCATCGGCAAGGGGCTGGCCGTCGACCACGCCATGAAGCTCGTCCGCGGGGCGCCCCGCCTGCTGGTCAACGCTGGCGGCGACATGCGGATCCGGACGGCGCCCGGTGATCCGCCCTGCCAGGTCGATGTCGAGGATCCCCAGAACGCCGACCGTCTGGTCGCAACGTTGGCCATCCAGCGTGGTGCTGTCGCTACCTCTTCGACCAAGGGGCGTGCCTGGGGTCAGGGTCTCCATCACATCATCGACCCACGCACGGGGCGCCCCAGTGAGACGGGCGTGAGTAGCGCCACCGTGATCGCTGGCCGGGCCTGGCGGGCCGACGTCCTGGCAAAGGCCGTCATCATCCTTGGCCCGGAACGTGGACTGCATCTGCTGCACGCGAACAACACACCTGGTCTGCTCGTCATGGCTGACGGACAGGTCATCAAGACGCCCGACTTGGAGGGATACTTAGATGCAAGCGCGTAAAGAGAGATGGCAAGCCCCTGAGTGGTTGAGGGACGCCATCGTGGGTGCTGTCAGTGTCGCCGCTGTGGGCGTGATCGGCGCATTCAGCTTCCGGTCCTTACCGGTCTCAGCGCTAACGAGCACCTGGTACTTGACCCGATCGGCGGGCATCGTCGCCTTCCTCCTGCTCTGGTTCTCCGTGTTGGGTGGCCTGTTGCAGTCCACCGGGCTGCTGACACGGGTGATGCGCCCTGGCACGGCAACGGATCTACACAACACCGTCGGCGTCTGGTCGCTCTACGCCACGACCTTCCACATGGTCGTCCTGCTCTGGGACCACGATACCCCGTTTACAGTGGCACAGATCCTCGTACCCTTCGTCGGCTCCTATCGGCCACTACTAATGGCCTTGGGTATGATCGGCGGTTACCTGGCCCTGTTGGCGACCATCAGCTCCTACTTCCGTTCCCGTCTGGGACCCACCTTATGGCGCCGCCTTCACTTGCTCAGCTTGGTTGGCTTCCTGGCGGCCCTCATCCATGGCATTGGGGCCGGTACGGACTCCCATGATCTGTTCGGGCTCTACGCCATCGCTGGCCTCAGTGTTCTGGGCTTTACCGTCTACCGC
The DNA here is from genome assembly GCA_035298385.1 of Symbiobacteriaceae bacterium. Classification (GTDB taxonomy): domain Bacteria; phylum Bacillota; class Sulfobacillia; order Symbiobacteriales; family Symbiobacteriaceae; genus DATGYC01. Next base: position 7,327 of record DATGYC010000131.1, read on the forward strand.
GCCTACCTAGGAGTGAGGCGGAATGCGACTTCTCCTCGTTGACGATGACCGGAGACTGGCGGGCGCCGTCCGCCGCGGCTTGATGGAAGAGGGCTACGCCGTCGACCATGCCGCGGATGGGATGGAGGCCCGTCTCTTCGCGTCGACCTATCACTATGACCTGATCATTTTGGATCGGATGCTGCCGGCCGTCTCGGGTGATCACCTGCTGGCGGAGTGGCGGCGACAGGGACTCCATGTCCCCATCCTGATGCTCACCGCCCTGGATGCGGTGACCGACCGGGTAACTGGGCTGCGGGCGGGGGCGGACGATTACCTCGTCAAGCCCTTCGCCTTTGATGAGCTGCTCGCTCGGGTCGAGGCCCTCGCCCGGCGGGGCGCCCCCCGGCAGGGGGCTGGGCTCCCCCAGGTTGGCGAACTGGTGCTGGATCCCAACACCTCAACTCTGTACGTTGGGCCTAACGCAGCGACGCTGAGCGCCCAAGAGTTCCGGTTGATGCTCTACTTCATGCGTCACCCCGGTCAGATTCTGACCCGTGGAGCCATCGTTGACGCCTGCTGGCAGGAGCCGGAGTCGATCACGGATAATGCCGTGGAAGCCCAGATCAAGAATCTGCGGAAACGGATCGCCTTAGTCTCGCCGCTTCCCTGGATCCAAACCCGCCGCGGCCTGGGCTATGTACTGGAGGAGAACCCGTCATGATCTGGCGTGACAGCCTGCCGGCCCGGGTCGCTCTGATCACCTCTGCCCTGATTGGCGCCCTTCTCTTAGTGATGAGTACCTCAGCCTACGCCATGACCGCCTTCCTGCTGCGCCGAACCGTCGACACCACGCTCGACTCGGCAGCTGCCAGTCTGTATGGCGTCACCGTCAGCCGCCGGAGCAATAATGACCATGAGGCCCGGGATCGCGTGGAGCAGCACAGCGATCTGCCAATCCGCCCCGATGATCTAGAAGTGGTCGAGGCCGATGGTCTGGTCCACCTGTCACTGGTCGAGGTTAACGGTCAGTGGCAGGCGCGTACGGGTCCAACTTGGTGGCAGGCCCTGACACCACAGGAGGACGAACTGCGGGTCCTCTACGTGAAGGCCCGACCTGGCGCCCCCGTGCGCCAACTGACCATGTCGATGGAGGCGGCCCACCACGTGCTGCCCCAGCTCTTTCAGTGGCTCGCACTGGCGTCGGCCTTGGGCGTCGCCATCGTGGCGGCGGTCGCGTGGCGGATGACCAGTCAGACCTACCGACCGCTCGAGGCGGTCATCCGTACGGCCCAGCAGATCGACGCCCGCTCACTGGACCAGCGCGTCCCAGACCGCTGGCATGACCGCACGTTGCGCCGCCTCACGGGCGTGCTCAATGAGACCTTCGACCGTTTGGGAGCGGCCTTTGCCATGCAGAGCCGCTTTGTGGCGGCGGCTGCGCATGAACTTCGCGGCCCCCTCGCCGCTATGCGTGCCGAGTTGGAGGTGACGCTTCGGCGCCCCCGCTCGAACGAGGAGTACGTGAGCGCCCTGGAGGGCGCCCTGAGCGAGACCAAGCGCCTCGGCACGATGGCGGAGCATCTGCTTTTGCTCGCCCGATACGAAGAGGGGAAGGGCCTTCACGTAGAGTCGCAGATTCCGCTCAAACCCCTCCTGGAGCGCGCAGCCGCTGAGGTCAATCGTGCGACCGGTGGCGAGGTGCAGATTGCGGTCCCGTCGGATCTACACGTTGCGGGGGATCTCCTTGCTTTGGAACGGCTCTTCTCCAATCTAGGTCGCAACGCCGTTGAGGCCGGGGGCGCCCCTGTCCTGATCGTTGCGGAGCGCGAAACTGCAGGTATCCAAGTACGGGTAAGCGATCAGGGTCCAGGCATCCCGCCTGAGGCACTGCCCCATCTCTTTGAACCATACTACCGTGTCGATCCCGCCCGCCAGCGGGAGGGCGGTGTGGGCCTGGGACTCTCCATCGCCAAGGCGATTGTCGATCTGCACGGCGGTAGCATCCTGGCAGAGAATCAGCCGGAGGGGGGCGCCCGGTTCACCATCTCGCTCCCGTTCGACCCAGCCAAGCGAAACGAGCGGGGAGTTTAACTCCTCGCTCGTTTCATATCCGCAGTCCGAAACTTGTCCGCTTCCTGATACGTTGCGATCGCAATGCGGGCGAGCTCTGAGGATGCAGCGGTAAGTTCCTCCGTGGCCGCTGCATTGGACTGGCCAATCTGGCTCAGGTGGCTTCCATGGTCACTGATGGTCTCCAGGGTTGCGCGCTGCTGCTCCATGGCAACGGCAGTCCGGTTGAGCAGGTCGCTACTCTCGCGGGCGGACGCCTCAATGCGGTCCATATCGATCGAGACGTCCGACACGCTTTGCACGGCCTGGTGAACCTCAACAACAGCCTGTTGAACGAGGGTAGCAATCTCCTGAGCCGACTTACTAGTGCTGGCAGCCAATTGACCTACCTCGGCGGCGACAACGGCGAAGCCACGTCCTTCGTGCCCCGCACGGGCAGCCTCAATGGCCGCATTGAGCGAGAGCAGATTCGTCTGTTTTGCGATCTGCTCAATCACACCGGTGATCGTGCTAATCTGTTCGCTACGTGCGGCGATGGATTGGATCACTTCGACCATGCGTTCCATCTTGGTGCGTCCGGCGCTAACCGTCGCCACCGTATCATGAGCCTTCACGCTCGCCGTACGGGTGGTGTGCGTAATCTCAGCGATGGTTTGGCTCGATTCCTGCACCGCAGTCGTAAACTGATCAATGGTGGACATCTGAGTTCCCGCCCCGGCAGCAATCTCCTCGATCGCCCCGCTGATCTCCTCACTGGCCTGGGCCACATGCTGAGCATTGGTACGCATGATGGCTACAGTCTCCGAGAGGGAATCCAGGGCGGAGTTGAAGTGATTGCACAGGACGGCCAACTCGCCGGCCGCTTCTGTTCGGATGGGGTGGGTAAGGTCGCCCGTCGCCATCGCCCGACTGGAAGCGACGATCTCCTGTAACAGGGTGGCCAGTCTCGCAGCGGCCATCGTGGCATTCTCCTGCGCCTCGCGGAACTTGCCTTCGGCCGTACCAATCGCTACCTGTCTGTGGCTATCAAGCCGCCCCTCAGCCAAAGCCCCAACCTGCGTGATGAGAGCGTTGACCGTCATCTCAATCTGATCCGCAGCGTGATTCGCTGCTGTCTTCATGCGATCCAACTCACCAGGCAAGGTGGCGACGATTCGCCGGCCAAACTCGCCGCGTGCCAGGCTGCCCAGCACCTGGCTCATATCTGCCAGCGCCACTTCTACGCCATCTAGCGCCCGATTCATCACCGTGGCAATCCCAGCTAACCGTGAGCGACCGTGCACCTCCACGCGGGCAGCAAGATCCCCCTCCGCAAAGGCGCTGATCGCCCTGGTGAACTCATCCATAGGCTGGGTCATCCAGCGATAGACGATCCCGGTAAGTCCAGCCGTGCTCAGTGCCCCAATACCGACCATCCCCCAGAGGATGGGCGCAGGTGTGCCAAGCGTAGCTGCAGCGGCTAGGCCAGCCGCAAGCACCATCGGCCAGCCAGCGACCAATGCCAACTGCCCTGCAGTGCCTAAACGATCCCCGAGCTTGATCTTCCGTTTGTTAGCAGCCAGGGTATCGAAGAGTCCCTGCTCGCCCGCGGCGATGCGTCGGTAGAGCGCTTCCGCTGCCTGAATCTCATCGCGGGTCGGCTTCTTGCGTACGGAACGGTAACGGATGATGCGGCCATCCTGCACGACCGGGGAGACGAAGGCCTTCACCCAGTAGTGATCACCATTCTGGCAGCGATTCTTAATGACCCCGGTCCAACGCTCACCAGCCTTGATCGTGCGCCACAAATCGGCAAAGGCCTCAGGTGGCACCTCCGGATGGCGGACGATGTTATGGCTCTTTCCAACCATCTCATCATGGGTAAAGCCCGCCACCTGGCAGAAGGAGGCGTTTGCGGTAGTCACAATACCCCGTGTATCCGTTTCGGAGATAAGCCGTTCTTCTGCGTGATAGTCCCGCTCGACGTTTGTAATCGGCAGATTCTTTTTCATACTGCTTTCCCCTCAACTATTGGATAGGTGTATTGTTTGTGCTTTGCTACATCAATAACTCTAACCTTATCGGGTAACCTATTTACTAGTCAATCGATCGTTCTACTTAGTGCAATCGTAGATAATAAACCTTAATTAACGATATGTATTATTATTTTCTAAATTATATTTTGCGATGATGACCGTGCCACGCTCGCTTCAGGGGCATAACAAAACGGCAGGCCCTTGATGGACCTGCCGTTTTGTTATGGCGGAGAGGGTGGGATTCGAACCCACGGTGACTGTTTAGGCCACGCTCGTTTTCAAGACGAGAGCCTTAAACCGCTCGGCCACCTCTCCGAATGGGCGGTAGGCGTGCTACCGCCCTATGATTTTACATGAGAAGGGATGCGCTGTCTACCGGATTACTTCGATCCCGCCCATGTAAGAGCGCAGGGCCTCCGGCACGGTGATCGAGCCATCCTCATTCTGGTAGGTCTCCAGGACGGCGGCCAGGGTGCGGCCCAGGGCCAGGCCCGAGCCGTTCAGGGTGTGGACGAACTCCGGCTTGCCCGACTCCGTGCGGTAGCGGATGTTCGCCCGGCGCGCCTGGAAGTCCGACATGTTTGAGCAGGACGAGATCTCGACGTACCGCTCGTAGGACGGCATCCAGACCTCCAGGTCGAACTTCTTGTACTGGCCGAAGCCCATGTCGCCCGTGCACATCAGGAGCTTGCGGTAGGGCAGACCCAACTTCTGCAGAATCGCCTCGGCCGAGCCCGTGATCTCCTCCAGCGCTGCCGCCGACTCCTCGGGACGGGTGAACTGGATCATCTCTACCTTCTCGAAGTAGTGCTGGCGGATCAAGCCGCGCGTGTCACGGCCAGCCGACCCAGCCTCCGAGCGGAAGCAGCCCGAGTAGCCTACATACTTCACCGGCATCAACTCGTGGGAGAGGATCTCATCGCGGTGAAGGTTGATCAGCGGCACCTCAGCGGTCGAGGCGAGGTGGTAGTCGGTCCCCTCCAGCGAGAAGACGTCCTCCTTGAACTTCGGGAACTGGCCCGAGCCAAAGTAAGAGGCCGTGTTGATGATCACCGGCGGGATCACTTCCGTGTAACCGTTGGCCAGGTGGTGGTCGATGAAGAAGGCGACCAGGGCCCGGTTCAGGCGAGCGATGCCGCCCTTCAAGAAGACGAAGCGGGAACCAGTCACCTTGGCGGCCCGCTCAAAGTCCAGGCCATCCAGGCCGGCGCCCAGATCCCAATGCGGCTTCAGCGCAAAGCCGAAGGCACGGGGCGCCCCCCAGTTGAAGACCTCCACGTTCCCTGACTCGTCAGGGGCGATGGGCGCCTCATCACTCGGGATGTTCGGGAGCTGATACATCAGATCCAGCAAGGCCGCTTCTACATCACGGGTCTGGTCATCCAGCTCCTTGATGCGATCGCCGATCGAGCCCATCTCAGCGATGATCTGATCAGCGTTCTGCCCCTGCTTCTTCAGGATGCCGACCTGCTTCGAGACCTCATTGCGCTTGGCCTTGAGCTGCTCGACCTCCTGGAGGATCTGGCGGCGCTGCAGGTCCAGGTCGATGATTCGGTCCAGGTCTACCTTAACGCCCTTGTTGGTGAGCGCCTCCCGGACGATCTCCGGGTTCTGTCGAATGAGCTTGATGTCTAGCACGACTAGTTCCCTCCCTGGAGCAGGCGCTTGACGTTCACGTGGAACGGCGGGTAAGCGATGCCATGCTCCGTAATAATGCCGGTAATGTACTTAGCTGGCGTGACGTCAAAGGCCGGGTTGGCGACACCGATCCCCTCCGGGGCGATCCGCTGGCCCCCGATGTGGGTGACCTCCTGATGATGGCGCTCCTCGATCTCAATCTCGTCGCCGGACTCCATGGAGAGGTCGACCGTAGACGAGGGGGCTACCACGTAGAAGGGGATGCCATGCTCCCGCGCCAGAATGGCGACCCCGTAGGTGCCGATCTTGTTGGCGGTGTCACCGTTGGCTGCAATCCGGTCCGCACCAACGAAGCAGATCTGGACCTTGCCCAGCTTCATCATGTGGGCGGCCATGTTATCCGTGATCAGCGTCGCCGGGATGCCGAAGTGGACGCACTCCCAGGCGGTCAGGCGGGCGCCCTGCAGGACGGGGCGGGTCTCATCCACCAAGACATGGATTCCCTTCCCCTGCTCATGGGCCATCCGGATGACGCCGAGCGCCGTGCCCCAGTCCACTGTCGCCAGTGAGCCGGTGTTGCAGTGGGTCAAAACGCCCGCCCCCGGCGGTACCAGTGCGGCGCCGATCTCCGCCATCCGCTTGTTGGTCGCTACGTCCTCGTGCGCCATCTGGAGGGCGAACTGATAGATCGCCTCGGCGGCCTCTGCCGGGGACTGACCCTGCAGGACCTCCGTGTAGGCCATCACCTTCTCAATCGCCCAGAAGAGGTTGACGGCTGTCGGGCGGGTGGCCGCTAACGCCTTGGCCGCATCCTTCAGCCCCGTCCAGAACTGATCAGCCGGCTGGTCGCGCAGGGCCTGTGCCGCGAGGGCGAGACCACCTGCAGCCGCCACCCCGATGGCGGGGGCGCCCCGCACGGCGAGGGTCTTGATCGCCTCACCGACCTGGTGATAATCCATGCAATCCATTACAACGAGCTCGCCTGGCAGGCGACGCTGATCGATCATCCTGACAACTGTACGCCCTACGTCAACCGTCTGCACGGGGAGGTCTTCCTCTCTACGCAATCTCGCTTCTCCGCTCAGCCTTTCCTGCGATTGGTATTTTTATACCAACTGTATACAGGTCAAACTTCGAGGTTCGCCAGTAAGCGCGAGATTCCTGCCAAACCCTACTCGAGTCCGGGAAGGGCGACCGCCTGCGCCGCCACGATTCCATCCACCTGGCGAATCTGTTCCAGCAGCGGCGCTGAGAGTAGGTCATCCACCTGCATCAGCATCAGCGCCTCACCCCGGACATCCTTGCGGCTCAGGTGCAGCCCCGCGATGTTGATGTCGGCGGTGCCCAGAAGGGTGCCTAGCTTGCCGACCATCCCTGGGCGGTCCTGGTGGCGGGTGACCAGCATCGTCCGGGAGGGGGCCATGTCGATCGGCAACCCATCGATCGCTGTGAAGCGGATGCCGCCATCCCGGCGGAGCATACCCGCGATCCGGTACTCGCCCTGGGCGCCCTCCGCTCGTACGGTGACCAGAGAGGCCTCTGGGGCGAGCTCTGGGCGCTTTCCTTCGTGCGGGTGGGCCGTGACCTTCGACTCCTGCACGCGCAGGCCACGACGCCTAGCAAGGGTCGGCGCGTTGATATAGTTGACGGCCTCGCCGAGTTGGGCGCCCAGGAAGCCCTTCAGGACCGAGTTGGTCGCCAGCGTGGTCGGCAGGGCGGCCAACTCACCCGAGTAGATCACCTCGATCGCTTCGTAGCGGTCCGGGTAGGCCTGCGCCAGGAAGGAACCGAGCGCCTCGGCCAGCGGCAGGTGCCGGACCAGTTCCTGGCCCTGCTCCGTCGGCACTGGCGGCAGGTTGACCGCCTCAGGGACCAGTTCGCCGGCCAGCACACGCAGGACGTACTGCGCGATGTAGGTCCCGTTCGCCTCCTGCGCCTCGATCGTGGAGGCCGAGAGATGGGGGGTAGCCACGACATTGGGCAAGGTGAAGAGCTTGTGCTCCGTGCAGGGCTCGGTAGCGAAGACGTCCAGTGCGGCCCCGCCGATCTGACCCTCGACGATCGCCTCATACAGCGCATCCTCATCGACCATACCGCCGCGGGCGCAGTTGATGATGCGGGCGCCCCGCCGCATCTTCGCTAGTTCACCCCGGCCGATCAGCTTCGCCGACTCGGACGTCTTGGCGGCATGGATCGACAGAAAGTCAACAACTGGTAGTAGATCAGCAACAGCAGGCACGAGGGTGACCCCTAGTTGTTCGGCCCGGGCGGTCGAGACGTAGGGATCGTAGGCGTGGAGTTTCATGCCGAAGGCTCGGGCCCGGATGGCCACCTCTGATCCGATGCGTCCCAGCCCGATGATCCCGAGCACCTTGCCATAGACCTCTGTGCCGACGTAAGTCTTGCGGTCCCAGCGGCCGTCCTTGACCAAGGCGTTGTGCGCCTGCGGGATGTGGCGGGCCAGTGCGAGCAGAAGGCCAAAGGCATGCTCGGCCGTGGAGAGCGTGTTGGCGCCTGGAACGTTGACGACGACAACGCCTCGCTCCGTCGCCGCCTCGACATCGATATTATCGACGCCGACGCCGGCACGGCCGACCACCTTCAGACGTGTCCCCGCCCGCAACACATCGGCGGTGATCTTGGTCTCAGAACGGGTGATGACGGCGTCATAAAGCCCGATCTGCTCGAGAAGCTCCTCCTTGGTCAGCTTCTTAACGTCCACCTCATGCTGCTCCCGGAGCAACTCGATGCCCTTCTGTGAGATCGCCTCTGCTACTAGTACACGCATCTGAGATTCCTCCTTGAGGGCGTTACGCGTTCTCGAGCCATACCTGCATCGCAGCCTTAACGCCGGCACCCACTTCGACGGGGTAGCCCGCCTTGGCCAGTGCCATCTCCGTCGCTGCCAGGGCCAGGATCACGTCGTTCGGCGTGACGTAGCCGAGGTGACCGATCCGGAAGATCGTCGCCTCTAGCTTCGCCTGGCCGCCCGCCAACTGAACGCCGAAGCCGTCTCGGGCCACCTTGCGCAAGATCTTCGGCTCAATCGGCGCAACGACGGCGGTAACGGAGTTGGAGGCGTAGGCCTCATCGGTTGCCAAGAGTTGTAGCCCCATCGCCTTGACGCCCGCTCGAGCCATGGCGCCCATCAGGGCGTGACGCTTCCAGCCATTCTCGACGCCCTCGGCCTCAATCAACCGCAAAGCCGCCTGCAAGGCGTACCACTCGGTCACGGCCGGGGTGTAAGGGGTCTGGTGCTTCAGGTAGCCGTTATGGGCCGCCTTGATGTCCCAGAAGAAGCGCGGGGTCTTGCAGGCGAAGGCCCGCTCACGGGCCCGCTCCGAGAACGCGATCACCGAGAGGCCGGGGGGACACATCAGTGCCTTCTGGGCGCCCGTCAGGACCACGTCCAGCCCCCAGGCGTCCATCTCGAGCGGCAGGGCGCCCAGGCCAGAGACCGAGTCGACCAGAACTAGCGCCCCATACTCCCGGGCCGTGGCAGCCAGCGCCCGTACATCGTTCGTCACACCGGTCGAGGTCTCGTTGTGCTGGAAGGCGACCGCCCTGATCGCCGGGTTGGCTGCGAGTCTCTCTGCAAGGTCTGCCGGCTGTGCAGCTTGACCTGGCTCGTAGGTAAGCCTCTCTACCGTGTAGCCGAGGGCGCCAGCCACCTTCACCCAACGGTCGCCGAAGTCGCCAATCGTGACGATCAGCACGATCTCTCCGGGTTCCAAGGTGTTGACAAGGGCCGCCTCCCAACCGCCAGAGCCAGCACCGGGGAAGACGTAGACCGGCTGCTCCGTACGGAAGAGCCTCTGCAGCGAGGTGGAGACCTCCTTGAAGAGACTGACGAAGACCTCACCGCGGTGATTGATCATCGGCTGGGTCATGGCGGCCACGACCTGGGGCGGAATCGGGGTTGGGCCAGGGATCATCAGCAGCGACTTCTCCTTCAGCATCTCGGTCAACCTCCTCGGTCTTTTGCAGGCCAAACAAAAGAGCCCGCCCCTGCCGGCGCACACGGAAGGTGTACGCTGACAGGGGCGGGCAAAACCCGCGGTGCCACCCTGTTTGACTGCCTAAGCGACAACATCTTCGTCACCCGAGAAAAATAAAGACTCCCGTCCCCTTCGGTCAGGGACGGGAGTTACTTCCCGCGGTGCCACCCAGACATTGATGCCGCTTGTACGGCAGTCCTCTTGCTTCAGCGCTAACGGGCTGATTCCGCCAGGTCATCCCTGGTCCCTTGAGGGGTGGATCCATCCAAGCGGAGACCGGCTTGCACCAACTGCCGGCTCTCTGTGCTCACGCTCTGGGTGTAGGCCCCTCGCATCGGGTATTGGAGGGAATCTTATCACAGACAGAAATCGAGCGCAACACGGGAGCGAATATTTTTCTAGAAGAGATCCCCATGGGAGAGTGCGAGGGCGCATCGCGGATCTAAGCAGATCGCCTTTCCGTCAGAGGGGCGCCCACAAACGATGCAGTTCCCACGCCTCTCCTCCGGTCCTTCCTTCACTTCTGGCCGCTCGTTCTTTTCTTGCATGCTCACTGCACAATCCCTCCCTAACGGATGATCATTCCCCATTCTATGCAAAAGTAGTCGGACGAGTGTACCTTAAAGTATACCAGGAATATTTCGACTGTATGTTGAAGATTCGGTAAAGAGGGAGGCGATCTTATGTTCGAGCTGCCAGCACACCTAAAACGGCTACTCGATTATCACTACGACCGGCGCCAACGGGCGCAGACCACCGATCGGGACTGGACCACAGTCTATGCGAAGACCTACCGAGATGGCACTACATGTAGCCTGCGCCTAGAGGATGCACTCCTGCAGGTGTTCACACATGATACCCACCACCGAGGCCAGGTTCTGGTATTGGCGCGGCAGTTGGGTTATACGCCGCCCGATCTAGATTTTCTCTAGCAGGTAGTTCGCACCCATAGCAAGAAGTACCCCTCTTCATTCCACCATCTTTTGGAAGTCGAGGTGATGGTCTCTTGCGGGGAAGCCCAGGGTTCTCACTCGTGGAACTGCTCGGTGTGCTTTGCATCATCCTACTGTTGACGACCTTCGCAGTGCCGGTCTACGCCAATGTCACTGACCAGGCACGCCAAGCCAAGAGCAAGCGTGCGTTGGAGGTCATTCAAGATGCTCTGGAAGGGTACAAGGCCAAGAACGGCCACTATCCAGATCGCCTTGGACTGCTCATCACGGACGGGCACCTCAAGCAGAGTGCAGATTTCCACTCACCTTGGTCGAGTTCGATCAAAGAGGTCTACTACTTCTACGCCGCCAACGGTCGAGATGATAGTGCAACCGCTTATGCGCTTGGGGATCCAGGCCGGGAGACCCGCTGCAAGAAGACGGATTGGAAGGGACCCAAACACGCCGCACTGCGAGAGGGCTCCAATGGGCACATTCCCTGCGGACGGTATCCAACGGAACCCGGCTGGATCTTTAACGTGCCCGACACAGAGCAGTACGGCTCTACCTTGGACCTCCTAGATCCTGACGGGGTACTCTACCCACCGGGTGTCATCAAGACACTTGTAGGGTTCTGCTGTGATGATCTGATCAAAGAACAGTAGGGGAAAAGGGCTGGCTCTCTGCGCACACGGCGCGGAAAGCCAGCCCTTATCTCTATGCGTGTACGGGCCCCAATACCATCTCCACAAACAACTGGTGGACCCGGCGGTCCTCCGTCAGTTCCGGATGGAAGGCCGTTGCCAGATGGCGGCCATACCGGACCGCTACGATCTTCTCCTGGTGCGTCGCCAGGACCTCGACGCCTTCGCCCACAGCGGCGATGTAGGGCGCCCGGATGAAGACCGTATGCACCGGCTCCTCGCCTAGGACCGGCATCGCCAGCGGCACCTCACAAGAGTCGACCTGGCGGCCAAAGCCGTTACGCTGAACCGCCATCGGAATCACCCCGAGGGAGCGCTGGGCCTTCGTGCCGCCCAGGACCTCCGTCGCCAACAGGATCGCCCCGGCGCAAGTGCCGTAGCAGGCACCGCCGTCCTGCACAAACTGCTGGACTGCTGGGAAGAGCCCGAAGTGATTCATCAGGTCGCTGATCGTCGTCGACTCACCGCCGGGGAGGATCAGGCCCTTAAGCCCTTCCAGGTCACGCGGCCACTTGACGGCGACCGCCTCAACCCCGACGGCCTCTAGGGCGCGCAGGTGCTCCGGCACGGCGCCCTGCAAGGCCAGGACGCCAAAGCGTGGCTTTGCCATCCTTACCACCCCCGCGGGGCCATCTTCTCCTCTTCCTTGAGCGTGCTGATGTTGATGCCAACCATCGGCTCGCCCAGGTTCTCGGAGACCTCGGCCAGGACCTTCGGGTCGTTGTAGTGAGCGGTGGCCAGGACGATCGCCCGGGCGCGACGGCGGGGATCACCCGACTTGAAGATGCCAGAGCCGACGAAGCAGGTCTCCGCACCGAGCTGCATCATGAGGGCCGCATCAGCCGGGGTGGCGATGCCGCCGGCGGAGAAGTTCGGCACGGGCAGGCGGCCAAGCTGCTTGGTCAACTTGACCAGCTCGAACGGGGCGCCAAACTCCTTGGCCAGGGTCATCAGTTCGTCGTCCATGGCGCTAACCACGCGGCGGATGTCCGAGTTGATCTGGCGCATGTGGCGGACGGCCTCGACCACGTTGCCGGTGCCCGGCTCGCCCTTGGTACGGATCAGGGCCGCACCCTCGCCAATCCGGCGGAGGGCCTCGCCCAGGTTGCGGGCGCCGCAAACGAAGGGGACGGTGAACGGGTGCTTGTCAATGTGGTACTGGTCGTCAGCCGGGGTCAAGACCTCAGACTCGTCGATGAAATCGACACCGAGCGAGTCAATGATCTGCGCCTCGACGAAATGACCGATCCGGCACTTGGCCATGACCGGGATCGTGACCGCAGCCTGGATCTCCCGAATCAGCTTCGGGTCGGACATGCGGGCCACGCCGCCGGTCGCCCGGATATCAGCGGGCACGCGCTCCAGGGCCATAACGGCGACGGCGCCAGCCTCCTGCGCGATCACTGCCTGCTCCGCATTTACGACGTCCATAATGACGCCGCCCTTCAGCATCTCCGCCAGACCAACCTTGACCTTCCAAGTACCCTGCACCTGTTCCGCCATTTGCAGTCACCGTGCCTCTCGCGAAAATAAGGAGCCGATTGAGACTGATCATACGCCTACCGTGCGGCAGCGTAAACAGCCAAGCTTCTGGTTGAATTGGATGGGTCCAATAGTGAAAACCAGCGATCATCCAAATTGGATGGTCGCTGGTCTTGCACCTACTTGTTACTCCTCGTCATCTTCCTTCGCTTCCACCTGGGCGACCGCTGCGACACGGTCCTTCTCATCCAGGTTCATCACCTGCACGCCCTGGGTCGAGCGGCCGGTCTGGCGAATCGAGGCGACAGGGATCCGGATCAGGACGCCCTGTTCCGAAACAAGCACAAGATCATGACCCTCGGTGACGGTCTTGACCGCCACCAACTGGCCGTGCTTCTGCGGAATCAACTGGATCGTCTTGACACCGCGTGCTCCACGCTTGTAGGACGGGTAGTCGCTGACCGGAGTCCGCTTGCCAACACCGTTGCTGGTGACGACAAGCATGTCACGACCTTCGTCGACCACGTCGACGCCGATCACCATATCTTCCGGTCCACTTAGGTTGATACCGCGTACGCCACGAGCATCACGGCCCATGGAGCGGACCTCTTCCTCGTGGAAGCGGTTCGCGTAACCCTCGGACGAGACCAGCATGATCTCGGCGTTGCCGTTGGTCATGCGGACGCCCACGAGGGAATCATCATCCTCCAAGCGGATTGCGATGATGCCGGTCGCCCGGACATTCGCGAAATCGGAGAGCGTGGTCTTCTTCACGACGCCCAGACGGGTGGCAAAGAAGAGATAGTACTCCTCGGCTTCGATCGACTTCTTGATCGGGATAACGGTCTGGACCTTCTCACCAGGGTTAAGCTGCAGCACGTTGACGACCGACGTGCCGCGCGCCTGGCGAGAGGCCTCCGGAATCTCATGGCACTTGACCCGGAAGACACGACCACGATCCGTAAAGAACATCATGTGATCATGCGTCGTGGCGTGGAAGAGATGCTCGATGAAGTCCTCTTCCTTGGCCGCGGCGCCCTGGATGCCACGGCCACCACGCCGTTGCTGGCGGTAGGTAGAGACTGGCACTCGCTTGATGTAGCCGGTATGGGTGAGGGTGATCACGACGTCCTCGTCAGCGATCAGGTCCTCAATCTCCAGGTCGCCCTCCTCGGCCATGATCTTGGTCAGGCGCGGGGTGGCGTACTTGCGGCGAATCTCCGCAATCTCCTGCTTGATAATCTTGTACTGCATCTCCTGCGAGTTGATGACCGCACGCAGATAGGCGATCCGATCCATCAGCTCGTTGAACTCCTCCTGGAGCTTCTCACGCTCCAGGGCGGTCAGTCGGCGGAGCTGCATGTCCAAGATGTGCTGTGCCTGAATTTCGGTGAAGCTAAACTGAGCGATCAAGCGCTCACGCGCCGCCTCTGTGGTGGGCGAGGAGCGGATCGTCTGAATCACCTGATCGATGACGTCAAGTGCCTTCAGTAGACCCTCGACGATGTGGGCACGGGCCTCCGCCTTGGCCAGGTCGAACTTAGCCCGCCGCACCACGACGTCCAACTGGTGCTGGATGTAATAGTGCAGGATCTGCTTCAGGTTGAGCAGGAGCGGGCGCCCGTCCACCAGCGCCAGGTGGTTCATGCCGAAGTTCTGCTGCAGCTGCGTAAACTTGTAGAGCTGGTTGAGCAGGACATTCCCGTTCACGTCACGCCGGAGTTCAATGACGATTCGCATACCAGTCCGGTCGGTCTCGTCCCGGAGGTCAGTGATGCCCTCGATCTTCTTGTCCCTGTGCAACTCGGCGATCTTTTCGATCAGCCTCGCCTTGTTGACGTTGTACGGGATCTCCGTGACAACAATGCGGGTCTTGCCGTTCGCCATGGTCTCAAGCTGCGCCTTCGCCCGCTGGGTGATGATCCCCTTGCCGGTTGCGTAGGCCTTCTTGATCCCTTCACGGCCAAGAATCATTGAGCCTGTCGGGAAGTCCGGGCCCTTGATGATCCCGTTTAGCTCCTCGATGGTGATCGACGGATTTTCGATGAGGGCGACAACACCATCAATCACCTCGCCCAAGTTATGGGGCGGGATGTTCGTGGCCATACCGACGGCGATGCCCGTCGATCCGTTGACCAGCAGGTTCGGGAAGCGCGCCGGCATGACCGACGGCTCCTTCGTGCTGTTGTCGAAGTTGTCCTCAAAGTCGACCGTATCCTTCTCGATGTCGGTCAACAGTTCGCCGGCCAGCTTAGAGAGACGGGCCTCCGTGTAACGCATAGCAGCGGGGCGGTCACCGTCGACCGAGCCGAAGTTCCCCTGGCCATCGACCAGCGGCTGCCGCATCACCCATTCCTGGGCGAGACGAGCCATGGTGTCATAGACAGACTGGTCACCGTGCGGGTGATAGTTACCAAGGACTTCGCCGACGGTCTTCGCTGACTTTTGGTACGGCTTGTCGGCCGTATTTCCGCGCTCGTACATCGCGTACAGAATGCGGCGCTGGACCGGCTTAAGACCGTCGCGCACATCCGGCAGCGCTCGTCCTACGATGACCGACATGGCATAGGTCAGGTAGGAGTTCTCCATCTCCTCCGTTAGTTCTCTAGGGAGGAGCTTCTCTGCAAATTCTCCAGACACGTGCCTGCCTCCTGACTGCGCACCGAATCCCTACGGCGCTAAAATCGTGATGCCTCGGGATTCGGAGCTTGTTAGCCGATCGTATCCAGATTGCTTACCAGGTGGGCGTTCCGCTCAATAAAGTCGCGGCGGGGTTCGACCTTGTCGCCCATCAGGATCTCGAAAGCCTCCTCAGCTCGACGCAGTTCGTCCTCCAGATCGCGGTCAAGCTTGACCTGGAAGAGTGTGCGGCGGGCCGGGTCCATCGTGGTCTCCCAGAGCTGTTCGGCATTCATCTCGCCCAGGCCCTTGTAGCGCTGGGGCTTCTCAGAGATACCGCCGATCCGCTGGATGGTGCGATCCTTCTCCTCGTCGGAGTAGGCGTAGTAGACCTGCTTGCCCTTCTTGATCATGTACAGGGGCGGGTTAGCAAAGTACAAGTTACCCGTAAGGATCAGATCCTTCATGTGGCGATAGAAGAAGGTCAAGAGCAGGGTCCGAATGTGCGAGCCATCAACGTCGGCATCGGTCATGATGACGACCTTGTGGTACTTGATCTTGTTGATGTCAAAGTCATCGCCCACGCTCGCACCAATCGCCGAGATGATCGTCCGGACTTCCTCATGGGAGAGGACCTTGTCCAAACGGGCCTTTTCGACATTGATGATCTTGCCGCGCAGAGGCAGGATCGCCTGGATGCGGCGGTCGCGACCCTGCTTAGCCGAGCCGCCGGCCGAGTCACCCTCAACGAGGAAGAGTTCGCATTCGCGCGGATCGCGTGAGGAGCAGTCGGTCAGCTTACCAGGCAGGGCCGTGATCTCAAGGGCGCTCTTACGGCGGACGAGCTCGCGGGCCTTTCGCGCCGCCTCACGGGCACGGGCAGCTGAGACGGACTTCTCGATCAGCTTCTTCGCAATCTGGGGGTTCTCGTCCAGGAACTCAAGCAGCTTCTCGGAGACGATTGAGGCGACAACGGCCTCCATCTCGGAGTTGCCCAACTTGCCCTTGGTCTGGCCCTCAAACTGCGGATTCTGCAACTTGACGGAGAGAACGGCCGTCATGCCTTCACGGATATCTTCACCCGAAAGGTTGTCCTCGTTATCCTTCAGCAACTTCTGCTTGCGCGCATAGTTGTTGATGACGCGCGTTAGGGATGACTTAAAGCCGGTCTCGTGCGTGCCGCCTTCGACCGTGCGAATGTTGTTGGCGTACGAGTAGATGGTTTCGCTATAGGCATCGGTGTACTGGATCGACAGTTCCACTTCATGCTCCGCCGTGGCATGGCGGACATAGATCGGCTCGGGATGTAGTTCCTGGCGAGCACGGTTCAGGTACTCGACGAAGGATTTGAGTCCCTCGTTGTACTTGTACCGGTACTCCGCCTTGGAACGCTCGTCGATCACATGGATGAAAAGGCCCATGTTTAGGAACGCCGTATCGCGGGTACGGCTGATGACCGTATCCGCTTCAAAAGCGATCGATTCGAAGATGGTGGGGTCCGGCCAGAAGCGGACGTAGGTGCCGTGTTCGGTCGTGTCACCAATGCGGCGCAGTTCATAAGCAGCCTTGCCGCCGTTCTCGAATTGGATCTCGTAGATGCCGCCCTTGTGGCAGACGCGTACGTAGACCTTGGCGGAGAGGGCGTTAACGACCGAGGCGCCCACGCCATGGAGGCCGCCCGAGACTTTATAGGCACCACCGCCGAACTTGCCGCCAGCGTGCAGGACGGTATAGACGGTCTCAACGGTCGAGATCCCCGTCTTTGGGTGGATGTCGACCGGGATGCCGCGCCCGTTATCCTGAACAGAGACGGAGCCGTCATCGTGCAGGGTGATCGTAATCGTATCGCAGAAGCCGGCAAGCCGCTCATCAACGGCGTTATCGACAATCTCCCAGATCAGATGATGGAGGCCCCGGATGTTCGTGCCGCCGATATACATGCCCGGGCGCTTGCGCACTGCTTCCAGGCCTTCGAGCACCTGAATTTGGGCGCCGGTATAATCAACGGCCGAGCCCGTTTCAAGTCTCCCCTCATCATGCGAGGGGAGTTTCTTTTCGTCAGACACCGAGGTTCCTCCCTCACTGGTAATCGTTCTTGCCCATCTCGCGCGGAGCTGAATCCGCCTCGTCAGCAGAGATGGATGGTCCTTCTATAACAGATAAAGAGTAGCACAGTTCCTTCCAGTCTTACAAGTAACGTGCTTTAGGACGCTGTTCCTGGTAGCGAGAAGTGATGCTGCTCCGCTCGCTTTTTTAGGGTGGCGGAGGAGATGGGGGAAAGAAAGAGCTCCGCCTCCGTAAGCACGAGACTCTTCGCTTGACCACCAGAGAGATCCGTTAGCACCCGGCCCACCTGGAGTTGACGCACTAACTCCTGGACGGGGGCGCCAGGACCCCCGCCACTGCGTAGGTTGAGGATGGCGATCACCCGACCGACATTAACGACAACGTCGCCCCCAACATGCAGAAACACCTAGAGCGCCCCCTTTTCCAGTTCCGTAACCTGACCTGTTTGGACTTGAAAGAGTGCGTGATCGGACGGCCAGGTGCGAACCATCAAGTCCTCTAAGTCTGTGCAGCTGACAAAGGTTTGAACGCCTTCGCGCACGGCATGAAGCAAGAAGTGCCGCCGGTGTGGATCGAGTTCGGAGGCGACATCGTCCAGCAGCAGAACGGGGTATTCACCAAGTTCCTCGTACATGTACTGGAGTTCTGCCAACTTTAGGGCGAGAACGGCGGTGCGTTGTTGCCCTTGTGAGCCGTAGAGCCGGGCATCTGTACCGTTGATCTGGAACTGCAGGTCATCACGGTGTGGGCCGACCAGGGTGATCTGGCGGCGCATCTCATCGCGGCGCCGCTGCTCTAGCAATCGCCAGAGTTGTTCCTCGGCAGCGGGGATTGTGAGTGGCTCATCGTTTGCGACGACCTGGCTCTCGTACTGGAGCAGCAACTGTTCACGGCCGCTTGAGAGCGTCTCGTGGTAGGTAGCTGCAAGGGGGGAGAGGCGAGCAACGGATTGGGCCCGACGGACGATGAGCTGGGCGCCCGTTGCCACCAACTGCTGGTCGTAGATCTCCATCAAGGACCGATCAACACCCTCTCGCTTCAAGAGGGTGTTTCGCTGTTGCATGACCTTGGTATAGGCGATGAGGTGATGCAAATAGGTCTGCGAGAGTTGAGAGATCTCGATGTCCAGGAAGCGTCGTCGGCCAGCAGGGGCGCCCTTCACCAGTTGCAGATCATCGGGTGAAAAGAAGACGCTACCTAGATTGCCGACAAGGCTGGCGATGCGTTGCTCCGTTATGCCATTGATCCGTAATTGTTTGCGTGTCTCCGTACCAAGCGTCAATTCCAGGGACATCTCCCCGGTCTGACGCATGACCGAAGCCTTGGCGGTCAACAGATTCGACCCAGCCATGATCAATTCGGCGTCGCGGCTGGTTCGATGACTCTTGCCCGTTGACAACAGATAGATTGACTCTAGCAGGTTTGTCTTTCCCTGGGCATTGTCGCCATGAACAACATTGAGCCCGGGGGAGAACGAGAGATCGAGCTCTTTATAGTTGCGGTAGTGGTGTAGCTGAAGGGAACGAACCCACACCAGCTAGCCCTCCTCAGCGGCAATCTGCCACTCGCCCTCTCCCGTAATGAGAACGTGATCGTTAGGGCGTAGCTTACGCCCGCGGCGCAGTTCTTTCTCGCCATTGACTTGAATGAGTCCAGAGGCGATGAGAGCCTTGGCATGCCCGCCTGTGCCAGCGATGTTAATCCACTTCAGAAACGCGTCTAGCGTAATGAATTCAGTCCTGATCTGCACCTGTTTGACAGCCATGTGATCGCCCTAGAACGAGATCAGGGGCAGCACTACGTAGATAAACTGCGTATGCTCTGTTGGCTGTAAGCGCGCTGCAGTGCGACTTCCCGAGCACTGGAGACGGATCTCATTGTCTTCGGTCACCTTGAGGAAGTCCAGGAGAAGTTTCGCGTTGAAAGCGATGTCTAGGGGATCGCCCTGGTGCTCTTCGACGGAGACTTCTTCGTAGACCTGTCCTACTTCTGGGGCGTTAGAGCTGATGGCAATGCGGTTTGGACCGAGGGCGAGCTTAATTGAGCCGTCCTTGGCAATCAGGGTTGCGCGGTCCAGTGCCTCGGCAAATTCTGTGCGGTTCATGCGGACTTGAATGGGATAGTTCTGCGGTACAAGGCGCATGACGTCCGGGTATTGCCCTTCAAGTAGACGTGAGATAAGGCGGACCTTTCCCAAGTCGAAGAAGATTTGATTTGCCGTAACGGCGACCCGTGCGACCTCGTTAGGATCGTTCGTCAGGAGCCGGGACATTTCGTTCAGAGAACGGCTCGGAACGATGATGGAAAAGCTATGGTTGGACCCGTTTTCAACGAGTACCTCTGCTTGGGCGATGCGTGCCCCATTGGTGGCCGTGCCGGTGAGGACTTGCTCGCGCAACTTGAAGAGAACACCGGTCAACCACGGCTTCGACTCATCGCTACCTGCAGCAAAGGTCGTTTGCCGAGCCAAGTCGCGTAGGTGCACGTGTGCTGCGGTAAAGAGTGAGGCACCATCGGTCTCTGGCACTTGCGGGAAATGCTCAGGGGAGAACCCATGGATGACATATTGCGACTTAGACCAACGTAGCGTGGCCGTCCAGTTGCGTGCTTCTGCCTCAATCTCGAGGTTACCAAAAGGGATGCGTCGGACCAGATCGGTTAGATAGCGTGCGGGGAGGACGATCTCTCCTGGTTCTAGGACAACACAGGTCGAGGTTGCTTCGATTGCAAGCTCCATATCGGTTGCTCGGGCAGTAAGAAGGTTATCCCGGGCGGAAAGGTAGATGCCTGAAAGAACGGGGATCGTGTTCTTGGTCGAGACAGCCTTAGAGACTGTGCCAAGTAAGGCGGTTAACGCCTCTTGGCTAACGGTGATCTTCATCAAGGCTCCTCCTTCGTGCCGCGACCTTTGCGGCGTATCTAACTTGGGTAGACGTATCTTTCATTGATCGCAATGGTCATTGTAGGGGCTGTGGATTTGTGGAAAAGCCCGTGGATATCCCGGCGGCCCGGCAATGAAGCACAGGGATAGACTGTGGAGAAGCATGTTCAATCTGTCCACAGGGCAGGGGACAACTAGGGTGCAAACCTATAGGGGTCGGATATCCACAGTAGTTGTCCACAGTAAGTGGATAATCAGTCCGACTTGATCCGCCCGATCAGCATCTCGATGGTGGCTGCGAAGGCGGGGTCATGATGGATATCCTCTGTAATCTTGTCGCAGGCGTGTAGGACCGTTGTATGGTCGCGCCCGCCAAAGACCTCACCAATCTTCGGGAGGGAGGAGTCGGTTAACTCGCGCGAGAGGTACATGGCGATTTGGCGGGGGAAGGCGACGCTGCGAGAGCGGTTCCGCACCTCAAAGTCTTGCATGCGGATGTTGTAGTACTCAGCTACGATCTGCTTGATGTGGGGGATCGTAATCTGCTTGGGCCGGTTGGGCGGCAGGATGTCCTTGAGGGCGTAGGTCGCCATCTCTTGGGAGACAGGCATCCGCATCATATTGGAGTAAGCGACCACGCGCGTGAGGGCGCCCTCCAACTCGCGGATGTTGGTCTCGATGTTTGAAGCAATATAGCCCATCACTTCGTTGGGCACATCCAGGTTCTCTAATTGTGCCCGCTTGCGGAGGATCGCAATGCGGGTCTCGAGGTCCGGTGCTTGGATGTCGCAAATCAAGCCCCACTCAAAGCGGGACCGTAGACGGTCCTCGAGGGTGGGGATCTCCTTAGGCGGCCGATCCGAGGAGAGGACAATCTGCTTGTTCGCCTCATGGATGGCATTGAAGGTATGGTAGAACTCTTCCTGGGTGCGTTCCTTCCCGGCCAGGAACTGAATGTCATCCACGAGCAGCACGTCAACATGGCGATAGATTTTCTGGAATTCGGCGGTAGAGTTGTCCCGCAGGGCATTAATGAATTCGTTAGTGAAGGTCTCCGTCGAGACGTAGGCTACCTGTGCACGGGGGTTTACACTCCGCACAAAGTGGCCAATGGCGTGCATCAGATGGGTCTTACCCAGTCCGACGCCACCATAGATAAATAGAGGGTTATAGGCCTTTGCCGGCGTCTCTGCAACGGCCAGGGAGGCCGCATGAGCGAATCGGTTGGAGTTACCGATTACGAACGTCTCAAAGGTGTATTTGGGATTCAGGGGCTTGAACGAACTCTCAGCGGGGGCGGTAGATAGATGATGATGCCGCGTAGGTGTAGGGGGCATCTCTGGGGTCTCTGCTAGGGTTGTTGAAGTGTTGCCAGGCTCCTCAATCACGCCGGGGTTGGAGACAAACTTCAGCTGCATGTTGCGCTTGGTAATCTCCTTAAGCGCCTGCCTTAGCAGAACACCATAACGAGACTCCATGCGGTCCTTCGCAAACTCCCCTTGGACGCCAACAATAATCGTGTCTTCAACGACGGCAAGCGGCTTTGTGGTCCGGAGCCAGTTTTCAATGCTGGATTTGGGGAGCTGGCGCTCCAACATGTCCAGACACTGCTGCCAGACTTGGGTCAGCTCGGTCTTCATGGGGTGCCTCCTAATGGGCGAGATCGCCGCGTTGACCGTGTATCAACACGTTAGTCACAGATATATCCACAAACTGTGCATAAAAAGTTGTGAGCCAATCCCCTCGCCTGGGAGGACCCAGACGAAGACTGGCTACCAAAACATGATAACAAAGGGAACCGAGCTTATCAACAAAGCCCACAGGCCTTACACACACTAAGAGCTATTGTTGGGGAAAAGTTACGGCACCCTTTGGATAACTCCTGCCATGCGGGGGAGAAGTTGTGCCTTTTTATCCCCAACCACGGGAGGGGCTGGGATAGTTTGTGTGTGGGTATGTGGATGAAAATCGACAAGAATAGATGTGCCACGAGGTTGTACACAGTATCCCCAGACGCAGAGGGGCCCTGCTGCACACCTGTTTCTGGACCAAATTGCCTCACATAAAAAGGATAGTTTTCGTGCGTACGGCCCAGGGTTGACGTATGGCAAACCTCAGCGTATAATCTTGCATGTGTCTTTTGGGGCAACCCAGTGGGAGGTGTACGTGTGAAGCGCACGTTTCAGCCGCATAACCGCCAGTATAAGAAGGTGCACGGCTTTATGAGCCGCATGAGCACCAGCGGTGGGCGTAAGGTTTTGAAGGCTCGCCGGCTTAAGGGCCGCAAGCGTCTGTCTGCTTAAGCCGCGGCGTTCTTCGTCGTGGCTCTTTTTCCTTTTGGAGATCCGTCTCACGCGTAGATTGGGGGTATTGGGGAGGTCGACAAGATCGGCCTTCCCAATCGTCGTATGAGAAAGCAATGGCGGCTCAAGTCGAGCCAAGAGTTCCAGGCGGTCTACACGCAAGGTCGTTCGACGGCTAACAAGGCTGCGGTTCTCTACGTATGGCGCGAAAAGGGCGCCCCCGCTTCGCGTGTAGGCGTAGCGGCCGGCCGTAAGCTAGGCAAGGCGCACGTCCGCAACAGGGCCAAGCGTCGACTGCGGGAGGCGATTCGCCTTCTGTGGCCACGCTTGCGTGCTGGTGCCTCGTGCGTAGTGATTGCGCGCAGTGGTACACTTTCGATGCCCTTTGTCGACCTGGTTCAGAAGGTCCAAGAGCTATTTGACCGGGCTGGCCTTCTTGCATCGGAGGGTGATACCCAATGAGGCGGCTTCTCATGGGAGTTGTCCGGTTTTATCAACGGTATCTCTCACCTGCCAAGGGCGGGCCTACCTGTCGATTTCACCCCACCTGTTCACAGTACGCCTACGAGGCGTTGGACAAATATGGTGCGCTGAAGGGGACTTACCTCGCTGTACGTCGAATCCTTCGGTGCCACCCGCTCCACCCCGGTGGCTTTGACCCAGTTCCGTAAGCGGGCTGATTCGGGTTGGAACCGATTGTGCTCCGAGGAGGTTTAACTTGGTGCTTGCCTCTGTCTTTGCGCCTCAATGGCTTGTAGATCCCATGCATTCGGTGATCCAGTGGTTCCTCAGCGTGACTGGGAGCTACGGGGCCGCGGTCATCCTGTTGACGATCGTGATCAAGGTGATCACGCTTCCCCTGACCATCTACCAGGCTAACGCCATGAAGCGGATGCAGGTGATGCAGCCACTCATGAAGGAGCTTCAGGCCAAGTACAAGGACAACCCCCAGAAGCAGCAAGAAGAGACGATGAAGCTGTACAAGGAGCACAAGGCGAATCCAGCGGCTGGCTGCCTGCCGATGCTCGTGCAGATGCCCATTCTCTGGGCGATGTTCGCCGTGGTGAACACCTTCGTGCCGTCGGGCTTCGCCACGACCTTCCTGGGCTTCAACCTGGTTGGCCTTGGTCGGGAAGGCGCCAACATGGTCCTTCTGGTGCTCTCTGTCGTGATCATGTTCGCGCAGACCTGGCTCTCTATGGCGCCCAACGCCGACCGTAGCCAGCAGGTGCCGATGCTGATCATGCCGGTCTTCTTCGGCTACATCACGCTGAACATGCGTGCGGCTGTTATCCTGTACTGGG
This sequence comes from Symbiobacteriaceae bacterium, assembly GCA_035298385.1. Classification (GTDB taxonomy): domain Bacteria; phylum Bacillota; class Sulfobacillia; order Symbiobacteriales; family Symbiobacteriaceae; genus DATGYC01. The sequence continues at coordinate 31,322 of DATGYC010000131.1, forward strand.
TAGTCAGCTACATCTTTGGTCTGGTCCAGACTGCGATCTATCCCGGATTCGCTCGCTTCCAGAAGCCAAAGGCTTAAGCTTAGAGGGGGAGCGTCACAAATGAGGACGATTGAGAAGACCGGTCGCACGGTGGATGAAGCGATCGCCGCAGGCCTGCAGGAGCTCGGGGTTCCTTCCGAGCGCGTCAAGGTCGATGTCTTGGAAGAGGGCAAGGGCGGTTTTCTTGGTATCGGCGCCCGGCCTTCTATCGTCCGGCTCACCCTAAAGGAGTCGCGAGCGGACCGTGTCGAAGAGTTCCTGAACCAGATCTGTGAGACGATGCAGCTTAAGGCCACCGTGCGAGTGACGGCTGAGGCCGATCATCTGCAGGTGGACTTGACGGCCGGCGACGAGGCGCAAGTACTGATTGGTCATCATGGGCAAACTCTGGATGCACTCCAGTACTTGTGCAACCTGGTCGCGACGAAGGCTGAGGCGGATGGTTTGCGGGTCTTGGTAGACGTAGAGGGTTATCGCAAGCGCCGGGCGGAGACGCTCAACCGGCTTGCGGCCCGGCTGGCGGAGCGGGTCAGGCGGACCGGGGAGCCATCAGCCCTCGAGCCGATGAGCGCTCATGAGCGGCGGGTAATCCATCTCGCCTTACAAGATGACCCGGCCGTCATGACGACCAGTGAGGGTGAAGAGCCTTTCCGCCGGGTTGTCATTCAGCCGAGACGATAAGTGGCACAAACCTGGTAGCATTGCTACTGGGTTTCTTTTTTGAGAGGGGTGTGCAGGTGGAGCAGACCATTGCAGCCATCGCCACAGCGATGGGCGAGGGCGGGATTGCTGTCGTGCGGATTAGTGGTACCAGGGCGGTGGCGGTCGCCGACCAGTCCTTCCGGCCGCGCCGGGGCGCCCCTCTGTCCAGCAGGCGTTCACACACGTTGGCCTACGGATGGGTCATGGACGAATCGGGAGAGCAGGTGGATGAGGCGCTGGCCCTCGTGATGAGGGGCCCGCGATCGTTCACTGGCGAAGACGTAGTCGAACTGCACGTTCATGGGGGCACCGTCGCGGTGCGACGGGTTCTGGATCAGGTGCTCCGTGCGGGCGCCCACTTGGCGGCGCCCGGGGAGTTCACCAAGCGTGCTTTCCTTAACGGCCGACTCGATCTCACCCAGGCAGAGGCCGTCGCAGAGGTCATCCGGGCTAAGACCGATCGGGCGATGAATGCGGCACTGCAGCATCTGTCGGGCGTGCTCGGAGGGCAGATTCGGGCGATCCGAGAGCGGCTCTTAGAGGTGGCCGCACACCTGGAGGCAGAGATCGACTTCCCCGAGTTGGATCTGGAGACGCAGACGCTCCAGCGTGTGCGGGAAGGCTGTGAGTGGTCGCTCGGGCAGGTGGATCAGCTACTACGGGGCGCCCAACAGGGGCGGATTCTGCGGGAAGGCTTCCGCGTGGTACTGGCGGGGCGCCCAAACGTAGGTAAGTCTAGCCTGATGAATCGGCTTCTACGGGAGAACCGGGCCATCGTCACCCCGATCCCGGGCACGACCCGTGATGTGATCGAGGAGTGGATCAGCCTGCGCGGGATCCCGGTCGTCCTGTCGGATACGGCGGGGATTCGGGAGACGGCAGATCTTGTGGAGCAGATCGGCGTAGAGCGGAGCCTTACGGCCTTGCAGCGGGCCGATCTCGCCCTGGTTGTCACCGATGTGACGGCCGGTCTAACGCTTGAGGATCAAGAAGTGATTGCAAAGGTGCCGCCTACGGTAGCACGCATCGGGGTGCTCAACAAGCTTGATCGGGTCACTGGTGATGCAGGGGAGATGGGGGCGCCTCTCGCGGTCTCCTTGGGTGGGTGCCAGGTTATCGCCTTGTCAGCAGAGACAGGGGAAGGACTGGATAAGCTGGAGGGCGTGATCGTCCAGATGGCCGGAATGGCCGACCAGGAGGAGCACCTCGTCGTCAATGCCCGCCAGGCCGAGAGCCTCCGACAGGCCCGTGAGCACCTAGCTGCAGCCCTAGAGACAGCCGCAGCGGGCTTTGGCTCGGACCTCATCTCGGTCGATGTGCGGGCGGCCTGGGTCACCTTGGGCGAAGTGACCGGTGAGACAGCAGCTGATGACTTGCTGGACCAGATCTTCAGCCGGTTCTGCATAGGGAAGTGAGCGGCATGGGACTGACCAAGGAGTATGATGTGATTGTCGTTGGGGCGGGGCACGCGGGAATCGAGGCCGCTCTTGCCGCTGCGCGGATGGGGATGCGCACCGCCTGTTTTACAACAAATCTGGATAACATTGGGATGATGAACTGCAATCCATCGGTTGGTGGGCCGGCCAAGGGGCATCTGGTGAAGGAGATTGATGCCCTCGGTGGCCAGATGGGCCTCACAACGGACCAGACCTTCCTGCAGATGAGGCTGCTCAACGCCGGTAAGGGGCCAGCGGTTCAGGCGTTGCGGGCCCAAGTGGATAAGCGGCGCTACGCCTGGTCAATGCGGTTGGTCATGGAGACCACGCCGAACCTTGACCTGAAGCAGGGGATGGTCCAGCAGATCGTGGTGGAGGGGGGCGCCGTGCGCGGAATCGTCACCGCAACTGGGCTCTTTTTCGCAACGAAGGCGCTGATCCTCTCAACCGGAACCTACCTGCATGGCAAGACGATCGTGGGTGAGGTGCAGCGCTCGTCAGGTCCGAGCGGAATGGCCCCGGCGATTGGCCTCACCGCATCCTTGGTCCAACTGGGGCTTGAGGTGGGGCGCTTCAAGACGGGCACGCCGCCCAGGTTGGATGGGCGGACCGTTGATCGGTCCGTGATGGACCGCCAGGAGGGGGACCCCGGTGGACATCGATTCAGCTTCCTATCGACTCGCGAAGAGCGGGATCAACTCCCCTGCTGGTTGACTTACACGAACGAGCAGACGCATGCGGTGATTCGGCAGAACCTACACCGGGCGCCCATGTTTACCGGGACGATCGAGGGGCGCGGACCGCGGTATTGCCCGTCCGTCGAGGACAAGATTGTTCGCTTTGCGGAGAAGGAGAGCCACCAGGTCTTCCTGGAACCGGAGACATGGGAGTCGAATGAGCTTTACGTGCAGGGCCTCTCCACGAGCCTCCCGGAGGAGGTGCAGATCGAGATGATCCGCACAATCCGGGGGTGCGAGGAGGCTGAACTGCTCCGAGCCGGGTACGCCATCGAGTACGACTATATCAAGTCGACTCAACTGAAGCCCTCATTGGAGACAAAGGCGGTGCAGGGGCTCTTCTGCGGCGGGCAGATTAACGGCACGTCCGGGTATGAAGAGGCGGCTGCCCAGGGGCTAATGGCCGGGATCAATGCGGCACGGTTCGCCCAGGGCGCCCCACCCCTCGTTTTAGGGCGACACGAGGCCTACATTGGCGTGCTGATCGATGACTTGGTCACGAAGGGCTCCAGTGAGCCCTACCGGATCATGACATCACGAGCTGAATACCGGTTGATGTTGCGCCAAGAGAATGCCCACCTGCGCCTGACCGAGAAGGGGCGGGAGATGGGCCTTGTGGATGATCACCGGTGGCAGGTCTTTACGGCGTTGCGCGACGCGGTAGCCACCGAGCGAGGGCGGCTTGAACGACTCGTCGTGGCGCCTAGTGAGCGCGTGAATGGGGTTCTGCGGCAGGCTGGAACGGCCGAACTACGGACGGGTGTTACAGCGGCACAACTGTTACGGCGCCCTGAGATCGGCTACCCTGAGCTGGTGGAGATGGCCGTGGGGCGCGCGGATCTGCCAGACTCGGTCGTACAAGAGTTGGTGACGCTGATCAAGTATGAGGGCTACATCGAAAAAGAACGCCAGCAAATTGAGAAGGTAAAGCGCTTGGAGGACCGCGTAATTCCCGCTACATTCGATTGGCAGGGCGTGCGCGGGCTCTCCAACGAGGGGCGAGAGAAGTTAGCCCAGATTCGTCCTGAGACGGTCGGTCAGGCATCTCGTATCTCAGGTGTATCACCGGCTGACGTGGCGATCTTGACGGTCTACCTGGAGCGGCATCGCCGCGGAGAATAAGAGGGATTGTGATGATGGACGTACGAGGGCTACTCGCTGAGGGATTAGAGACGCTTGGCTTGAAGGTCGACGAAACAGCGCAGGGTCGGATCTTGCGGCACTTGGCCCTAGTTTCCACGTGGAACGAACAGGTCAACCTGACTGCTGTGACGGATCCACAAGAGATGATCTGGAAACACGCCGTTGATTCGGCAACACTGCTCGAGGCCGTCCAACCAGCCCACGGCGCTAGTCTGATCGATGTTGGGACCGGGGCTGGCTTTCCCGGTGTTGTAGCCAAGGCACTGCGTCCGGACTTGCAGCTTGCTCTGCTTGAGAGCTTACAGAAGCGCTGCCGGTTTCTGGAGGCGGTAGGGGAGGAGCTATTCCCGGCCGATCCTGGTTATCAGGTGATCTGGTCGCGAGCGGAGGATGGGGGTCAGAATCCGTCCCACCGGGAGCGTTACGACTTGGTAACCGCACGGGCTGTGGCTGATCTGCGTGTTCTGGCTGAGTACTGCCTCCCCTTCGCCAAGGTTGGTGGACAGTTCGTCGCCCTGAAGGGGCCGACGGGCGACGCGGAGGTTGAGGCAGCCGCTAGAGCGATTCAGACTCTAGGTGGTCGCGTTACTGATCTGCGCCGCCTCTCTCTGCCGGGAGGGGCAGGGGAGCGCGTTCTCATCACGATCAAAAAGGAGCGCCATACGCCGAAGGCTTACCCGCGGAAGGCGGGAACTCCCGCCAAGAAGCCGCTCGAGTAAGGGACGACTATCGTTTTTACAAAATCGCTCAGAGAGCCTCTGGATGCCATTTATGTCGATTTTGGCAGAAGGGCATGCGGAGGTAGCGACCACCCAATAAAAACCGCTCCTAGCGCCTCCTGGATCATCGATATTTTCCGCCAATAAGTGAACAAGCAGCCCGACCAAGGGCTGCTTGTTTTGTTTATGCATACGAAAAGTGTAGGGGCAGGAACGGGTTATCGCACGCCGAATTGAACGAGTGAGAGATAGAGTTTGGGGTGTGCGGAGGGAGTGCTTACCGGTGGGTCGAGTGATCTCGATTGTGAATCAGAAGGGTGGCGTCGGCAAGACGACCACCTCCGTCAACTTAAGTGCCTGCCTGGCGGAGGCGGGTAAGCGAGTGCTCCTCTTGGATATGGATCCCCAGGGCAATGCGACGAGCGGGATGGGGATCAACCGAGCCAAGTTGGAGCGTTCCATGTATGACGTACTCATTGAGGATGCAGATCCTGCAAGCGTCATGCTCAAGGGGCCCGTCGAAGGGCTCTTTGTTTTGCCCGGGACGATCGACCTGGCCGGGGCCGAGATCGAACTTGTGCCTCGTCTTGCACGGGAGAGCCGCTTGAAGAGCGCGCTAGAGGCTTGCCGGCGTGATTTTGACTTTATCCTTCTGGACTGCCCGCCTTCGCTGGGGCTTTTGACACTGAATGCGCTGACGGCCTCCGACGCCATCTTGATTCCCATTCAGTGTGAGTACTACGCGCTGGAGGGACTTACCCAGCTCATGGATACGTACAAGCTTGTGCGGGAGGCCCTGAATCCGCACCTGGAGATCGAAGGTGTCCTCCTGACGATGTTTGATGGGCGGACGAACCTCTCCATCCAGGTGGTGGAGGAGGTTAAGAAGCACTTCCGGGGGAAGGTCTACCGTTCGATCATCACCCGTAACGTCCGCTTGAGTGAGGCACCGTCCCATGGGTTGCCAATCTCGCTGTATGACCCGAAGTCGAAGGGTGCCGAGGCGTATCAGGAACTGGCGCGGGAGGTGCTGGAGCGTGACGAAGAAAGGGTTGGGTAGGGGCCTGGGCGCCCTGATTCCTGAACTGGAGAGCGCCGACAAGGAGCGCCAGACGATTGCCGAACTGGAGATCAAGTTGGTCGATCGGAACCCGCAGCAGCCCCGTCGGGAGTTTGACAGCGTCAAGCTTAATGAGTTGGCCGACTCGGTGCGGGAGCACGGAGTCGTTCAGCCCATCGTAGTGAAGCCAGTCGGGGAACGGTACCAGATTGTCGCGGGTGAACGCCGCTGGCGGGCCGCCCAACTGGCGGGGCTGACCAAGGTGCCGGCCGTCGTCCGGAGCTTCACGGAGCAGGAGCAGATGGAGATCGCCTTGATTGAGAACCTCCAACGTGAGGATCTCAACCCACTGGAAGAGGCGGAGGCATACCGAGTACTCTTGGACCAGTTTGGGCTGACGCAAGAGGAACTATCACGCCGCCTGGGCAAGAGCCGGCCTCAGATCTCGAACACGCTGCGGTTGTTACAACTGCCGGATTCGGTCCGTGATCACGTTCGGGCTAGCCGCCTGAGCATGGGCCACGCCAAGGTTCTGCTCGGCGTGGATGACACTGGACTGCAGCAGGAGCTGGCGGATGTAACTCTGGCTCGGGGGCTCTCCGTCCGTGAGTTGGAGGCGATGATTACTCGCAGCGCCGAGGAGTCACCGTCAAAGCGTGAGCGCAAGCCACTCACCGTCGAGATGCGAGCGGTAGAAGGGCGTCTGCGGGAGTACTTCGGCACGCCGGTCAAGCTGCAGTTTGTTGGAGAGAAGGGCAAGTTGGAGATTACCTTCTTCGGCGAAGACGGCTTGCAGCGAATCATGGATGCGTTGGGCGCCGCCGAGCAGGAGGGAAGCGCACCACGCCCGCCGAAGCGGCCGTTCGTCGTATAGCTTACGCAGCGGATAGTTCCACGTGGAACAGAAGGCTTAGCTGGTTCTAGCCTGTACTGTTCCACGTGGAACTGCTATTCTATGACCAGTAGAGGCTTGAAGTTGTGAGGAGGTCCCGGTACCCGTGGAGATGACGTTGCCGACACCGCTCTTGCTTTCGTTGCTCGCCTGCTCGCTCCTCTTGTCACTGATTGCGCTTGTCATGGCCGTCGTCTCTGCCAAGAGGCAGAAGCGACTCCTGAATCAGTATCGCGTTCTCTTGGCCAATGGGTCTCCGCAAGATATTGAGAGCCTCTTGTTCGGACAAGCGACGACGCTTGAGCAGCTGACGACCCATTTGGCACAGCTTGACCGCCAGGTCGCGGCTCATGGAGAACAGGCCCGCCATCACATTCAGAAGGTGGGCATGCTTCGCTTCAATGCGTTTCCCGACACGGGCAGCGATCAGTCCTTCTCGGTTGCGCTCCTCGATGCAGACGGCAACGGTCTTGTCCTGACCAGCCTGTATGGGCGGACGGAGACTCGCACCTATGCCAAGCCCATACAGGCTGGCAAGTCCGCGTATCCGCTCTCCGATGAGGAGATTGCAGCGCTGGATCAGGCGCAGGCCAAGTAGTCCCTAACGAATCAACTCTTGGCGTGGGGGGGAGGGGCGCCCCCCGGAGACTCTGAGCTGCAGGCCAAGACGAATGCCGGCAGCGGTAGCCCGGGCGAGTCGCATGACCAAAGAGAGGCGGGTTTGCTGCAGTAGAGCGTCCCCCCAGAATCCCGCCGTGTTGACCACACCAAGGACGAAGGCATCACCAACCGGGTCGAGACCCTTCTGCACACCCGCCCCAGGCTGGATCGACCCTTGGCCAACCTGGATGCTGCCCACGGAGGTCGGGCGCCCCAGGCAGGCGTCTACCGCCAAGATGAAGGGATAGGGCTGATTCCGACGTATCCTACAGAGAGTGGCGGCTAGGTTGGTGGCGTGAACCGGTTCCTCTAGCGTGCCGAGTAGGGTACAACCAAACAATCCGCTCTCTTCAAGCATGGAGCCGACGAGTGGGCCGAAGGCGTCGCCGGTGGCCCGGTCGGTCCCGATGCAGAGGACAAGAATGGGGCGTCCACTCAGGTCGGCGCCCTGCAGGACAGAGCGTACAGCCGTTGCTACCCGCCCCACAGCGTTGGGGACTGTCGCTTCAATCCGATGGATACGCTTTGCCCGCAGGTTCCAGGGAATCCGTACGGCATCCCTTCCCCACATACTCTCGGCCCCCTAGATCGCTTCACCTTGTCCGCAGTATACGGCTGATCTTCCCCCCCTATGTACAAGGGGAGACCCTGAGGAGGCTGCTGATGGAGATCGAAGAAATTCAGCAATTAAAGGAAGAAGCGGATCGACTCTACAAGGAGGGGCGCCTGGAGCGGGCCCTGGACGTCTATGGGGCGATCACCGAGGCGGCACCTGACCATGCATGGGCCCATAGCCGAATCGGCGCGATCATGGCCCAGTGGGATCGCTTGGATGAGGCGGAGGCGGCGCTCCGTCGGGCCATTGAACTCGACCCGCAGATGGCCCAGGCGCACAGCAACTTGGGGAACATCCTCTACGTACGCGGAGAGTTCGAGGGCGCCCTCCAGAAGTATCAGGAGGCCATCGCAATCAACCCGGACAATCCGGTCTTCCACCAAAACCTGCATGCAGCAAACAAGAAGCTTGGCAAGCTCGCAGATGCGGTTGCGGCCCTGAAACGCTCGCACAAGCTGGAACGCCAGGCGACCAAGGATGAGGCTAAGGCCCAGTTTGCGGCCTCCAGCCAGCGCATCAAGCGCCGGCTTGGCTGCCTGCCGGCCACTCTCCTACTGCTAGGCACCCTGATCATACTCGGAACGGCAACGCTCTTGTAGCGTTGCCGTCTCTTTTTGCAATTCAATAGCAGGAATTACGTTAAGTCTAACGAATCAAACATGAACCACTTAGACGGGAATAGCAAAGATTCGATATACACCCGTCGGGTCGGGAATTATTTCGGGGGTGAACACTCGGTATGAAGAAGATCCTGGCTTCCGTGTTGTCCGCCACGATGCTCCTAGCCCTGGCGGGCTGCTCTACCGGGTCCGGATCCAAGAATGGCCAGACCATCGCGGTGAAACTCCCGTCCGTGAGTCCCCTCTCTGGTGGCCAGTCTACCCTCGGCACAGCGATTGCGAACGGCGTCAAGCTGGCGATCGCTGACAAGTCAGAGGAGCTCAAGAAGCTCGGTGTCGAGCTCAAGGAGTTCCCGCAGGATGACCAGGCTGAGCCGACCCAGGGCACGACCATTGCGAACCGCCTGATCAGCGACAAGGAAGTCTTTGCGGTGATCGGCACCCTGAATTCGGGCGTCGCCAAGACGATCGCCCCCGTCCTGATGCCGGAGCATGTGGCCATGGTCTCGCCGGCCAACACGGGTGTCTCCTTGACCGAGTCGGGCTACACCAACTACAACCGCATCGTCGCCCGTGACGACTTCCAGGGCCCAGCCGCTGCCCGCGCGACCAAGGAGACCCTGAAGGCGAAGTCGGTCTACGTCCTGCATGACAAGACCGAGTACGGCCAGGGCCTAGCCGGTGAGTACGCGAAGGAGGCCAAGAAGATTGGTCTCGACGTCAAGGGCGAAGAGGGGCTCAACCCGAAGGACACCGACTTCTCGGCTCTCCTGACCAAGGTGCTGCAGACCAGCCCGGACGCCATCTTCTACGGTGGTATCTATGACACCGCCTCGCTGCTCTTCAAGCAGGCGACTGACAAGGGCTACAAGGGCGCCTATCTCGGCGGCGACGGTCTTGACTCCAAGGACATCGTCGACAAGTCCGGCGAGGCTGCCAACCAGGTCTACTATACCTCCGTCGCAGACAACTTCTATGGCTCTGCGGAGGGCAAGAAGTTCTTCGACAAGTACAAGGCCAAGTTCAACAGCAATCCCGACACCTATGCCCTGTACGGCTATGATGCCGCTCTTGTCGCGATCGAGGGCATTGCCAAGTGGGTGAAGGCCAACCCGGGCAAGACCCCGACCCGTGCTGACATTGAGAAGGCCATCCGTGAGACCAAGGACGTCAAGGGCATGACCGGCACGATCTCCTTTGACGCCAAGGGCGACAACCCGAACGCCAAGGTCTACCTCTTCCAGATCAAGAACAAGACCTATCCGGGTGTCTCGGTCGCTGGTTACAGCAAGTAACATGCAGGAGAGGGGGCGGGGCAGTCCCGCCCCCTCTTTTTCATCCGCAAGCCATCTACAGCAGCGCCCAGAAGGGATGACGTAGAACGATGCCGGAAGCGCTCTCCATCCTGCCACAAGTCATCGTAGACGGACTCGTTGTTGGCTTCCTCTACGCCGTTGTAGCCCTCGGCTACACCATGGTCTACGGTGTGCTTGAGTTCATCAACTTCGCCCACAGCGAAATCTTTATGTTCGGCGCTTTTGCTGCCTTTGAGATGCTCATGTTGCTTCAAGGTGCCGGCTTCTTGGCTACCTTGCCACCGCTGATCGCGCTCGTTGCGACTGTGATCGTCGCAATGGCGGTCTCGGGCGGCCTTGGCTGGACAGTCGAACGGATCGCGTACCGTCCGCTGCGGGGCGCCCCTCGACTCGTCCCCCTGATTTCGGCGATTGGCGTCTCCTTCTTCCTGCAGGACTTCGCCCGTGTCATCTGGACCGCTGCCCGCGGCAACTATCAGTTGACCGTCCCGAACCTAATCTCGGGCACGATCGGTCCCTGGAAGATTGGTTCGCTCCCGATAAATGTCATGATCCCAATCAGCGCACTGATCATCATGGTCGCCTCCGTGCTGATGATGGTCGGCCTGATCTGGTTCGTCAACCGGACCAAGGTGGGCAAGGCGATGCGCGCCGTGGCGCAGGATCGCCCGACCGCCTCGCTCATGGGCATCAACGTCAACAAGATCATCTCGCTCACCTTCATCCTGGGTGGTGGACTGGGTGGGGCGGCCGGCGCCCTCTTTGCTGTCCGGTACGGCGCCATCAATCCCTACATCGGGTTCATCCTGGGCATGAAGGCCTTTACAGCCGCCGTCTTTGGCGGCATCGGTAGCCTTGCCGGCGCAGTGGTCGGCGGTCTCTCCCTTGGTGTGCTCGAGGCGATCGTCACCGCGTACCTGGGTCCGCTGACAGGGGATATCCTGAAGGGTCCAGAGTACAAGGACATCTTCGCCTTCGTGATTCTGATTCTAATCCTGGTCCTCAAGCCCGCCGGCCTCTTCGGCAAGGCGACCAGCGAGAAGGTGTAGGAGGTCAACATGACACAACTACGGAAGCTCTACAGCCAGCTCGTTGGTCTCTTTCAGTCGCGCCGGACTGCCCCGGCCGCATCGATCCTGCTGACGGTCTTGACCGGGTTGATGCAGGTCTTGGTGCCTCAAAGCGGCTTCTCCATCCTCTTTACCTTGGTAGCCATCTACGTGGTCGCCCACGCCAATGTACACACAGTGACCAAGGTAGTCCTCGCGGTGATCCCGCTCCTGGTCGCGGTACCGATCGCCGGGCGGGACAACTTCGCGCTCATGCCGCTCATGGTTCAACTCTGCATCTACGTCGCTCTTGCCTTGGGACTTAATCTGGTCGTTGGCTTCGCTGGCCTGCTCGACCTGGGCTATATCGCCTTCTTCGCTGGCGGCGCCTACGTCTACGCCATCTTCGCCTCCGGTCAGGCAGCCAAGTTCCTCCCCTGGTTCGCTGAGCACGCCCCGACGGGTCTGGGCGGCTGGTGGTTCTGGGCCGCGATTCCGATCGCCTTAGCCGTAGCAGCTCTTCTAGGCATCGCTCTCGGCTTGCCAGTCCTACGGATGCGCGGCGACTACCTAGCCATCGTCACCCTGGGCTTTGGTGAGGTGATTCAGGTCATCTCCCGCAACCTTGATCACCCGCTCAATATCACGGGGGGCGCCCCGGGCATCGCCCCGATCAAGTACCCCTTCTTCTTCGGCATTCCGGCCGAGTACAACGGCATTGCTGTCTACATGGTAGCGCTCGTCTTCGCCACCCTGACCGCCATGGCCATGATGCGGTTGGAGCAGTCGCGGCTCGGCCGTGCCTGGGCAGCGATGCGTGAGGACGATATCGCTGCGCGCGCCATGGGTGTGCCGCTCGTCAAGATGAAGCTGATGGCATTTGCCACGGGTGCCTCCTTCTCGGGCGCCATGGGGATGCTCTTCGCCGTCAAGCAGCAGTTCATCAATCCGGACACCTTCGGCTTCATGGAGTCGATCGGCATCCTCTCGATGATCATCCTGGGCGGTCTTGGATCGATCCGGGGGGTGATCGTCGGTGCTGCTGCGGTGACCCTACTCCGCTTCCAGTTCCTGCGCGACCTCTCAGACCTCTTCGCCGGTGCGGGCCTACCCCCGGCGCTAGATATCACCAAGTACCAGCCGCTAATCTTCGGCCTTATCCTGATCGTCATGATGATCTACCGGAAGGAAGGGCTCGTACCGGCCACCCGGCCGCAGATCGATGTCGACAACCTGGGCGCCCCGGTGCCAAAGCCAGCCTCGTCCACCCAGGGCAAGGCCCTCGGCCAGTAGGGAGGAGACCAAACCATGGCAGTACTCCTTGACGCGCAGCAGATCACCAAGAAGTTCGGCGGTCTAACAGCGGTGAGCGAGGTCAACTTCCAGCTGCAGACTGGTGAGATCGCTTCGATCATTGGCCCAAACGGTGCCGGCAAGACGACCTTCTTCAACGTCGTCACCGGTATGTACAAACCAGACGGCGGCAAGTTGCTCTTTGCCGGGCAGGAGATTGGCGGCAAGGCGCCGGATCAGATCGCCGCGCTCGGCATCGCCCGCACCTTCCAGAACATCCGACTCTTTGGCTCCTTGACCGCCATCGAGAACGTGATGGTCGGCATGACCCTCAACTACAAGTCGGGCCTAATCGACGCGCTCTTTCACTCCAAGCGCCACAAGGCGGAGGAGCTGGATGCAAAGCGTAAGGCCGTGGAATTACTCGATTACGTGGGCCTCCGCTCTGCCGCTAATGAGGTGGCGAAGAACCTGCCCTACGGCGCCCAGCGGCGCCTAGAGCTCGCCCGAGCGATGGCATCGGACCCGAAGTTGATCTTGCTGGATGAGCCGAAGGCGGGCATGAACCCGCGCGAGACGGTGGAGATGATGGAGCTGATTCGCCGCCTCCGCACGGACTACAACAAGACGATCCTGCTGATTGAGCATGACATGAAGCTGGTGATGCAGATCTCCGACCGGATCTGTGTCCTGGATTACGGGGTGAAGATCGCCGAGGGGACCCCGGCCGAGGTGCGGGCTAACCCGAAGGTGATTGAGGCCTATCTTGGAAAGGGGGCGTCGGCCTAATGGCGCTCCTGGAACTGAAGAACGTCCAGACCTACTACGGGGCGATTCACGCCCTGAAGGGGATCGCACTCTCGGTTGAGCAGGGCGAGGTCGTGACGCTGATCGGCTCGAACGGTGCTGGCAAGTCGACCGCCCTGAAGACGATCTCCGGCCTGCTCAAGCCCAAGGAGGGAGAGATCCTCCTAGAGGGCAAGCGGATCGATAGCCTGGAGGCGCACCAGATCACAGCGATGGGGATCGGGCACGTGCCGGAGGGGCGCAAGATCTTCCCGCGCCTCTCGGTGCTAGAGAACTTGGAGATGGGTGGATTCACGGTGGCATCGAAGGCTGACGTGGCGGCCTCCATCGAGCGGGGCTTCGCCCTCTTCCCGCGCTTGAAGGAGCGAGCCAAGCAGTTGGGCGGTACGCTCTCAGGTGGCGAGCAGCAGATGCTGGCGATCGCCCGGGCTCTGATGATGCAGCCGAAGCTGCTGATGCTGGACGAGCCGTCCATGGGACTGGCACCGATCCTGGTCGAGCAGATCTTCGAGATCGTCAAGACCCTGAACAAGCAGGGGGTCACGATCCTCCTGGTTGAGCAGAACGCGCTGCAGGCTCTGGAGGTCGCCCACCGGGGCTACGTGATCCAGACCGGTGAGATCGCCCTGGCTGATTCGGCGGCAAACCTGCGCGAGAACAAGGCGGTCCGGGAGGCCTATCTCGGCGAGGGGTAACCGCGCAGGGGATTGGTTGGGAGAACGCGAAAGAGTTGAGCCGGGGCGCCCTACCTAAGGCGCCCCGGTTTCCCCATAAGGAAGCGATGGAGGAGGCGCGCCATGCCCACACCTTACCTAGTCCTACTCGGCGGCGTCCTGGCCGTCTCGGTCTCGTCGATCATGGTCCGCTACACGACGGCGGATCCGCTGGTCGTCGCCTTCTATCGGATGCTCCTGACCACCCTTCTTCTGGCCCCGATCGCTGCCAAGCAGGATGGCCTGCGCATGGACCGGAAGAGCCTGCGTCTCTCCGTCCTGAGCGGCCTCTTCCTAGCTGCACACTTTGCCTCCTGGTTCTGGTCGATCCGGCTGACCTCGATCGCCTCCTCGACGATCCTCGTCGATACGCACCCGCTCTGGGTGCTTCTGATCAGCTTCTTCGTCTGGCGAGAGCGGCCTGGCCGAGTCGGGCTGGGCGCCACGCTGCTGGCGCTAGGTGGTGCCGTCCTGATCAGTTGGGGCGACCTCCAGTTCGATCCCCAGGCACTCCTGGGCGATCTGCTGGCCGTCGTCGGGGCGATCACGGTTAGTGCCTACTTCTTGATTGGACAGCAGGTGCGGAAGCGGGTGGGCGCCCTGCTCTACTCGGTCACCGCCTATGGCGTGGCAGCTGTCGCCTTGCTGATCGCGGCGCTGGCGGCGGGGGCGCCCCTCGCGGGCTTCGCCCCGGTTAACTGGGCGCTCTTCTTGGGCCTGGCGGTGATCCCAACTATCTTCGGCCACACCGTCTTCAACTGGGTGCTCCACTACCTACCCGCCCCGGTCGTCTCCCTCTCCATCTTGGGTGAACCCGTCGGCGCGACCCTCATGGCCTGGATCCTGTTTACGCAGGTGCCCAGCCCGGCTACACTGGCAGGAGGGGCCCTCACGCTAGGTGGAATCTTCCTGTATCTATGGCATCAAGTGCGGCAGGGCCGCCAGGTGAAGGAGAGTGAGTTGGTTGACCACGGTTGACCTCGTATTGATTGGCATTCTAGCGGTCGCAGTCAGCTGGGGCTTCATGCGGGGCGGGCTCGCGTTCCTGACGGGAATGGTCGCCTTCCTCTTCGCCTCCACGATCGTGGGGCGTTATACGGACCAGATCGCCAACTTCTTGGGTAAGACCCTGGGGCTGGAGGCGAGGCTGGCAACCGCTGTCGGCCAGCAGATCGGGATACCAGCCATGGCTAGTGATGTGCCAGCATCAGCCATCAGCCAGGCTGAGTGGGCGCACGTCCTGGCGAATCTTCCCCTACCGGACCACTATAAGCAGGCGCTCATCGCGCAGATCGCCAAAGCCGCGAGTAGCGCTTCCGCTGCAGGCCTCTCGGCAGCCCAGGTAATCGTGGACCAACTGGTCCAGAACATCTTGCACGGGCTCGCCTTCTTTGGCGGCATCTTGGTGCTCGGCTTCGGCCTCTCCCTCGCGGGAAGGGTCTTGAGTGGCGTCCTCAACAAGATCCCGCTGGTGGGGCTGGCGAACCGACTGCTGGGCGCCGCCATCGGACTCCTAGGCGGCGTGGTCACCGTGATGCTGATCGTGGCGATCGTCGGCCCGGCCATGCAGATCTCCGGCTCGGCCTGGGGTGCGGCGATCATGAATGCGAAGTTGGCCCCGGCCTTCCTCTCCATCTGGAAGGGGTTCGGCAGTATCTTCCTGGGTGGAGGCGGACAGGTGTGGAGCGTGTAGTGATCGAGGTCGGGGACATCTTCCGGATGAAGAAGCCGCATCCGTGCGGCTCAGACCGGTGGGAGGTCTACCGGACCGGCGCCGATATCGGCATCCGTTGCCAGGGGTGTGGCCATCGGGTGATGCTTCCCCGGGTCAAGTTTGAGAAGGCGGCCAAGCAGCGCTTCCCGAAGGGCGAGGGCGCCCAGTAAACCCTTGCAGTTGCGTTAACCATTGTGCTATAGTTAGCTGTGCTCGATTTGCGAGCTGCAGGCGCAGCCAACAGGCTGCTGCCTCCCTGCCCCACTTGGGTGGGGCCATTAGACCATAGGGAGGGGGTATACCCGTGAGGAATTACGAGATGTTGTACATCGCTCGTCCGGAGCTCGATGAGGCCGGTCTGACTACCGTTGCGGAGAAGGTCGCTGGCCTGATCAACAACAACGGTGGCGAGATCGTCACCCAGGGCGCTTTCAAGAAGCAGCGCCTGGCCTACGAGATCAAGGACACGAACGATGGCTTCTACAGCCTCGTCCACTTCAAGGGTGTTTCGAAGACCGCGGAGGAGCTCGACCGCGTTCTGAAGATCACCGATGAAGTGCTCCGTTTCCTTGTGATTCGCCAGGAGGCCTAAGGTAAAAGGAGGGTATTGCGCGTGCTCAACACGATCACTTTGATTGGCCGCCTTACCCGTGATCCGGAGCTGCGGTATACGCAGTCTGGCAAGGCGGTTGCTACCGTCCGCCTGGCTGTGGATCGCGGCACAACCAATCCCCAGGGCGAACGCGAAACGGACTTCATCGATGTTGTGGTCTGGGACAAGCAAGCGGAGACCGTCGCCAACTACCTGCAGAAGGGCCGTCTGGTCGCTGTGCAGGGCCGGTTGCAGATCCGTCAGTACGAGACCCAGGAGGGCCAGAAGCGGGAGAAGGCGGAAGTTGTCGCCAACACCGTGCGGTTCCTGGATAAGGCTGGCGATGCAGCAGGCATGGGTGGTGGCGCGCCTGCCAACACGGGTGGCGGTAACAACGCCAACTATGGGGCACCTCCCCGGCGTCAAAGCCAGGGTATGGGCAGCGAGCTGACCTTTACCGATGACGATGACGTCCCCTTTTAAGTAAAGGAGGGACATCAAATGCGTCGTGAACGTGGCCGTCGGCCGAAGCGCCGTGTGTGCAGCTTCTGCGTCGACAAGATCGAGAACGTTGATTACAAGGACACCAACCGCCTGAAGCGGTATATCACCGAGCGCGGCAAGATTCTGCCCCGCCGGATCTCCGGTAACTGCGCTGCTCACCAGCGCCAGCTGACCGTCGCCATCAAGCGCAGCCGCCTCATGGCCCTGCTGCCGTTTACCGTTGAGTAAACATTTTTGATGGCAAAGGGCACCGCTTTATGCGGTGCCCTTTTTGCGTACCGTTTACTCGGGTATACTTATACTGTTACCAGAGCGTTTCGGTACCGGCGGAAGGAGCAACCAGACCCATGCGTAAATCCGCAGCACAAGCGCAGGCGTTGATCTTCGGCGGTCTCATGGCCGCTCTCGTGATCATCTTCGCCTTCGTGCCGTTCCTCTCGTTCCTCATGCCAATTCCGCTTGTACTGACCTACTTGCGCTACGGTGGAAGAACAGCGCTCCTGACCTCGATTGTCGCCACGGTCTTTGCGATCTTCTTCACCTCGCCGGATGTAGCACTCCTGACGGTCCTCCCGATGGGCGTCATGCCAGGGCTGGCCTTCGGGTTGGGCTTTAAGCGAGGCTGGAAGCCGATCATGACGGCCCTGCTTGCGCTCTCCGTCTTCTTTGTAGGCTATGCAGCGGACTACGCGGCCTCACGCTGGCTCTTCTTCGACGGGAAGGATCCCATTGTGATGTCGATTGAGTCTGATGCAGGACGCAAGCAGATCGACACGATGGTCTCACTGATGGAGACGGCGTTGCAACAGCAGCCGGTCGCGACGGATGCGCAGAAACAGCAGGTCGCACAGGTGCAGTCGATGCTTACTCAGTTCAAGCAGGAACCCGCGAAGATGGCCTGGGCGTTGTTGCCGAGCGGCCTCTTCCTGATGGGCGCCCTCTTCACGTGGGTAAACTACCTGCTCTGCCTGCGGATCATCCCGCGCTTTGGGCATCAGATCCCGGCCCCTAGCCCATTCGGGGAGTTGCGCTTGCCAGCCTGGGCGACCCTTGGCTACTTTGTGCTCATGTTTGGCGGGCAGTACGTACTGCAGCCCGTGGGTCAGGGGGCTTGGTGGTCAGACCTAGCGCGCAACGTGGTCTTTACCCTGGTCTACATCTTCTACCTGGTTGGACTGGCCGTTGTTTGGGGCTTCCTGCGTAAGAAGGATGTGCCGAAGGGTGTAGCGCTGGTGCTTTCGATCCTGGCCCTCGTCTTCCTTGGTCAATGGCTCTTGATCATAGCTGCCTGGGATGCAATTTTCGACTTCCGCCAGTTGGGGCATGGCATATGGCGCCGCCGTCCAGCCACGGAGTCCTAGGAGGTAATTACAGATGAAGGTTATTCTGAAGGCTGACGTAAAGGGTTCCGGTAAGAAGGGGCAGACCATTGAGGTCTCCGACGGCTACGCTCGCAACTTCCTCTTCCCGAAGGGGCTCGCCGTTGAGGCGACGCAGGGCGCCCTAAACATGGTAGCGGAGGAGAAGCGCCGGGCCGACAAGAAGCAGGCCGAACTGATCGCCTCCCTGGAGGCGCTGAAGGCGAAGCTGGACGGCAAGACCGTGAAGCTGATCGCCAAGGCCGGTGAGGGTGGCCGACTCTTCGGCTCCATCACCAGCAAGGACGTCGCCGAGGCGATCGGCAAGTTCCTCGGCCAGCCGTTTGACAAGAAGATGATCGAACTGGCTAACCCGATCAAGGCGCAGGGGCTCTACCCCGTTACGCTGAAGTTCGGACAGCAGATCTCGGCCAAGGTTGACGTCCACGTTATTGCTGATTAATGAAGGCACGGTGTGCGGCCCAGATGGCTGGGCCGCACGTTCTCTGTAGGAGGTGACTGGCAGATGAAGGAGTTGCTCGAACGGCTGCTCCGGGGCGGCAAGGTGGAGGAGTCCACCGAGGCGCCCAAGAACCTGGATGCGGAGGAACTGCTGCGCAAGCAGGCGGGCGCCCTCCTGGGCATGCTCGCGAACCTGTGGGGACCGGAGAAGCTGGTGCTGAAGGCCGGCAAGCTGGATGCCCTGGCCCTGATGAAGTCTGAGCATCTGGAGAACCAGGTAATGGCGCTTCAGCGCCTCATCCAGGAGGATCCCACCATCGATCGGGTCCCAGCCCGGCCGCAGATCAAGGGGATCCTGGATGAACTGGAGTCGATCGTGGCCGAGATGGCCGCCCGCCGCACCGTTGAAGACGTGATCGAGAAGAAGATCCAGCAGCGGATGCAGGAGCGGCAGGATGACTATTACAAGGAGATCAAGCAACAGGTACTAAAGGAAGATGGCGGACCAGAGACCAGCACGACGCAGAAGCGGCTGGCCTACCTGGAGTCGCTCGAGGAGAAGGGGCTCTCGCGTACCACCCTGGAGGCGATTCGCCCCGCTACCCTTGACCAGATCGTTGGTCAGGAGCGGGCCACTCGGGCGCTCCTGGCGCGCATGGCCTCACCCTTCCCGCAGCACCTGATCCTCTACGGACCGCCCGGCGTGGGCAAGACGACCGCTGCTCGCCTCGCGTTGGAGGCGGCCAAGCAACTCGTCCACTCGCCCTTCGCCCCGGACTCGCCCTTCGTAGAGGTGGACGGGACTACCATTCGCTGGGATCCGCGCGAGGTGACCAACCCCCTGCTGGGCTCCGTGCACGACCCGATCTACCAGGGCGCCCGCCGCGATATGGCGGATACCGGCGTGCCCGAGCCCAAGACGGGTCTGGTGACCGAAGCGCACGGCGGCGTCCTCTTCATCGACGAGATTGGCGAACTGGAGCCGATGCTCCAGAACAAGCTACTCAAGGTGCTGGAGGACAAGCGGGTCAAGTTCGAGTCGAGCTACTACGACGCCAACGACCCGAACGTGCCGGGCTACGTCCGGTATCTCTTTGAGCACGGCGCCCCGGCCGACTTCATCCTGATTGGCGCCACGACTCGGGATCCGTCCGAGCTAAATCCGGCCCTGCGCTCTCGCTGCGCCGAGGTCTTCTTCGAGCCGCTCACTCCGGTGGCGATCGCTGACGTGGTGCGCGGGGCGGCTGAGCGCCTGGGCGTCCAGCTTGAGGAGGGTGTGGCCGAGCGAATCGGCGAACACACCATGGAAGGACGCAAGGCGACCGGCCTCTTGGCCGATGCCTACGGCCTCGCCATGTTCAAGAAGCAGAGCGCTGTTGTTGAGCCAGTAGCCCCTGTCGCTGAGGTAGCCGCAACGATCGAGCCCGGTCTAACCCTGGCGGTGCCCAACTTGATCACCATCGAGGATCTGGTTGAGGTGATCCAGATGGGCCGCATCTCGCCCAACGTCCACCGCAAGGCGAAGGAGACGGGCGAGATCGGGAAGATCTTCGGCCTGGGCGTCTCGGGTTACATGGGCTCCACCCTGGAGATTGAGGCGATCGCCTTCCCGGCCCGTGAGAAGGGGAAGGGCTCCATGCGCTTCAACGATACGGCGGGCTCGATGGCTAAGGACTCGGTCTTCAACGCCGCTGCCGTCGTCCGGAAGGCGACGGGCGAGGACCTGGCGAACTGGGACATCCACGTCAACATCGTGGGTGGCGGAAAGATCGATGGCCCGTCGGCCGGTGTGGCGATCTACTTGGCGATGATCTCGGCCATCCAGGGGCGCCCCATCCGGCAGGACGTGGCGATCACCGGCGAGGTCTCGATTCGCGGCCAGGTCAAGGCGATCGGTGGCGTCTTCGAGAAGATCTATGGCGCCAAGCAGGCGGGCATGTCCCGCGTCATCCTCCCCGAGGAGAACCGGGGCGACGTGCCGAACGCCGTTCCCGCCATTGAGGTCTGCTTCGCTAGCACGATCGAAGAGGCGTTGCAACTCACCTTCGCGGAATAACGCCTCCCGTACTTGCATGAGGCGAAGAGGATTCCGCTAAACTAGAACGAACTCAATGGGAGAACAGATGTTTGGGGAGGCCGTGAGCCGATGAGCGCCTTTAGCGAAAGGGTTCCCCCGCAGAACTTGGAGGCAGAGCAGTCCGTCCTGGGCGCCATGCTGCTGGACCGTGAGGCCGTTGTCCAGGTCTCCAACCAGCTGATTCCGGACGACTTTTATGCTGATAAGCACCAGAACCTCTTCGCCGCCATGCTGGCGGTCTTTGGGCGTGGTGAGCCGATCGACATGATCACCGTCCAGGATGAGTTGACCAAGCGTGGTCAAGTGGATGAGGTGGGTGGGATCACCTACCTCGCCTCCTTGATGAATCTCGTCCCCACAACCGCGAACGTCCAGCAGTACGGCGCGATCGTCCACCAAAAGGCGGTCCTACGCAGACTGCAGGCCGCCGCTCGCCGGATTGTGGAGGACTGCTACACCACCGAAGACATGGACGCCACGCTCTCCGATGCGGAGAAGGCGGTTCTGCAGGTGACCCAGCAGCGCTCTGGCAAGGGGTACGTCCATATCAAGGATGCCTTGATGAACGCCTACGGCCATCTGGAGTACCTCTTTAGCTCCAAGGGCAAGACTACCGGCGTCACCTCTGGTTTCCGCGATCTGGACCAGATGACCTCCGGCTTCCAACCCTCCGACATGATCATCGTGGCGGCACGTCCCTCCGTAGGTAAGACCGCCTTTACGCTTAACCTGGCCCGGAACGCAGCGGTCCAGGGCAAGGCGAAGGTCGCCTTCTTCAGCCTCGAAATGTCGGCGGAGCAGTTGGCGTTGCGTCTTCTCGCTTCGGAGGCGACCGTTGACGGTCACAAGCTGCGCAACGGCCAACTTTTGGATCAGGACTGGCAGCGCCTGTCGACCGCCCTCGGCACCCTGGCGGAGTCGGACATCTTCGTCGATGATACGCCGAACTGCCCCCTGCCGGAGGTGCGCGGCAAGTGCCGGCGCATCAAGCAGGAGCATGGGCTGGATATGGTGATCATCGACTACCTGCAGTTGATGTCGATCCCGCAGCGGGCGGGCGCCCAGTCCAACCGTCAGCAGGAGATCTCGGAGATCTCCCGCTCGCTCAAGACGATGGCGCGTGAGCTAAACGTGCCGGTGATCGCCCTCTCCCAGCTCTCCCGTTCGGTCGAGCAGCGCCAGGATAAGCGGCCGATGCTCTCGGACCTGCGTGAGTCGGGCGCCATTGAGCAGGATGCTGACATGGTCGCCTTCCTTTACCGCGATGACTACTATAACCCGGAGACTGAGGATAAGAATATCGTCGAGGTGATCGTGGCGAAGCATCGTAACGGCCCGATCGGGTCGATCAAACTACACTTCGTCAAGGAGATCCAGAAGATGTTCGGCATGGAGCACCAGGACCGCAGAGGTGCCTAGCCACGGCAAACATTGCATTGACGTGCGGAGTTAAGAACAACTATATCCACAGCTGTGGATATAGTTGTTTTTGTTGTCGTAGATCCGAACGAAATCGGGAAAAACCAACATAGTGTTCGTTGACACTGGTAGGGGTGGGTGCTACACTTTTCTGGGTCTATGAACGGAAGTTGATCGAGACTGGGCACTGACCCCGTCTTTAGATGGTAGGAGGGACTCGCATGCCAGTTGTTGTTGTGATGGGCGCCCAGTGGGGCGACGAGGGGAAGGGCAAGTTTGTTGACTTGCTGGCGGCACAAGCGGGCACGGTGGTCCGGGCGACGGGCGGCTCCAACGCCGGCCACACGGTCTGGGCGAACGGCCAGCAGTATAAGCTGCACCAGGTTCCCTCGGGCATCCTCTACTCCGGGACCTCCTGCCTCATCGGTCACGGCGTCGTCATTGATCCGGGCAAGCTCCTGCAGGAGATGGCCTACCTGACTGACAAGGGCGTCAACCTGGCTAACCTGCGCATCAGCGCAGGGGCGCACATCGTCTTCCCGTACCACATCCGGCTGGATGAGGCGGAGGAGGACCGCAAGGGCGCCAATAAGATCGGCACGACCCGGCGTGGCATCGGCCCCGCCTACATGGATAAGTTTGCGCGCGTCGGTATCCGCTTGATTGACCTGCTCGACAGGGAGATCTTCCTGGAGAAGCTGACCGCTCTGGTCGCCGCCAAGAACGAGCTCCTGGAGAAGGTCTACAACATGCCGGGCTTTACGGTCGAGGAGATCGCTGAGCCCTACTTGGCCTTCGCTGAGCAGCTCCGCCCCTACGTGGCGAACACCGTCGAGTTGGTGAATGATGCGATTGAGAAGGGCGATTCGGTGCTCTTCGAGGGCGCCCAGGGCCACCTGCTCGACATCGACTATGGCACCTACCCCTACGTCACCGCCTCCCACCCGATCGCCGCTGGCGCGATCATCGGCGCCGGTGTTGGACCGACCAAGGTAAACCGGGTTGTTGGCGTCGTGAAGGCCTACACCTCCCGTGTTGGCGAGGGCCCGTTCCCGACCGAGCTCTTCGAGGATGAGGCGCACATCATTCGCGAAAAGGGCCATGAGTACGGCACGACCACCGGGCGCCCCCGCCGCGTTGGTTGGCTCGACCTGGTGATGGTCCGCTACGCCTGCCGGGTTAGCGGTATCACCGACCTGGCCATTCCGCACCTGGACACCCTGGCAAAGACCGGCCTGAAGACCCTGAAGATCTGCGTTGGCTACCGCCAGCCGGATGGCACGGTCACCAAGGAGTTCCCGATCGGCCTGAAGGCGCTGGCCCAGGTCGAGCCGGTCTACGAGGAAGTGCCGAACTGGGAGTGGCGTGAGGGCCTCTCGCAGGTTAAGAAGTTCGAGGAGCTGCCGGAGGGCGCCCAGAGCTACGTCCGCCTGATCGAGGAGTTCACGGGCGTTCCGGTCTCCATCCTTGGCATTGGTTCGGAGCGGACCGAGGCGATCTACCGGGCGGAGATCTTCCGCGGCTAGGCAGTCGCCTGTCCGCTAGGAAGCCGAAATCTTTCAACGGTCGTTAGCCCCTTGAAAAGCTGGTGAGGAGACCCTATAATAAACCTCACCAGCACATGCGGGTGTAGTTTAGTGGTAGAACTGCAGCTTCCCAAGCTGCTAGTGTGGGTTCGATTCCCATCACCCGCTCCATAGTCCACGGAACGGAGACGAACTCGTCTCCGTTTTGTATGCCGATGTAGCTCAGCTGGTAGAGCAGCTGATTCGTAATCAGCAGGTCAGGGGTTCGAGTCCCCTCATCGGCTCCAAGAAAGACCGCCTACAACGCTGTAGGCGGTTTCTTTTTGCTTTCCTGTTGTCAGAACGTTTTGCTTTATGAGATAATGTGACTACGGGGGTTTGATAAGGGGGCAGCGGCATGACAAGGCGCACCCAGACAAAGGCGTATGGCTCTTCGAAGCGCGAAGGGCATGACGCCTCAGCCTTCTACAATCGGTCGCTCTATGGCGATCTGCCCCGCCTGCTGGTCGAGGTGGGGCCTGAGCTGGCGCCGACTGCTCCTGTACCTGCTGCAGAACGTTCGCTTTGGGCGAATCGCATCTACGGCCAGACTGCCGAGGCGATGACCCAAGTGCCAGATGGTGCTGTCGGCCTTGCCTTTACCTCACCCCCCTACAACGCCGGTAAAGAGTATGACGCCAATCTGGACCTATCTAGCTATCTGCAGTTGATCGAGCGCGTGGGGCGTGAAGTCCATCGCGTGCTCCAACCTGGGGGCCGTTATGTCGTCAACGTGGCCAACCTGGGGCGAAAGCCGTACATTCCACTTCACGCGTACTTCCATGCCATTCATGCCCGACTGGGTTTCCTTCCGATGGGGGAGATCATCTGGAAGAAAGGCCGGGGGATGTCGAATAACTGCGCATGGGGCTCGTGGCGCTCTGCACGCAACCCAGTCCTGCGCGATCTACATGAGTACCTGCTTGTCTTTGCGAAGGAGCAGTACGCCCGCCCAGACCGGGGAGAATCGACCCTGACAGGCCCCGAGTTCATGGCGGCCACCCTCTCTGTCTGGGAGATCCCGCCGGCCTCAGCCAAGAAGGTGGGGCACCCGGCGCCCTTCCCAGGGGAACTAGCAGACCGGGTAATCCGGCTCTTCTCCTACGCTGGGGACGTCGTGCTTGATCCCTTTGCTGGTTCGGGGACCACCTGTGTAGCCGCCTGTCAGAGTGGGCGTGATTGGGTGGGCTATGAGATTGAGCCAGCCTATTGCGCGTTGGCTGAGCGCAATCTGCGGGCCGTAACTGAGGGGGCTGGACCAGGCGTTAACGCCTAATCCGGCCCCCTCATCTTTGTCAGGGGAGATAGGCACGTGGATCGACCACGTGTCCACTCACCATCACCTCAAAGTGCAGATGTGGGCCAGTCGATCGGCCCGTCGACCCCATCGGTAGGAGAACCTGCCCCTGTTCGACCCAGTCGCCCTTGGCGACGTACAACTTACTACCATGAGCGTAGCGTGTCTGGATGCCATCACCGTGGTCGACGATGACGTTCCAGCCATAACCGTCGTGCCAGCCAGCAGAGATTACGGTGCCGCTGCGGGCTGCCACCACGGGTGTACCGGCGGCAGCGGCCATATCAAGTCCCAGGTGGATCTCCCCCGGGTTCGCATCGAACTCAGTAAACTCTAGGATGGGCACTTGGACGGGCCAGATCCAGCCAGGTGAGCTCGTGCGTGCGACGGGTGGGGGGGCTGCAGGGGTAGGGGCGGGAGCGGGGGCCGGAGTAGGAGTAGCCGCACTGACCGCACTGGCCGGCGCCCGTCGCACGTCAGCCTTGCGGCTAGCCACCTCTACGCGTGGGCGCTCGGCCAGGGGCTTTGCACCCCGTAGCAGGAGGCGCTCGCCGATTTGCAGGACCCCGACCTCTGATAGCCGAGTCACATCCTGCACGGCAATCTCATATCTTGCGGCAACCCCTTCGATTGTGTCGCCGAGCGCTGTCTCGTAGACCAGGGTATCTGGATTGGGCACCACCAGGAGCGTCCCACCGGCGGGTAACGGCCGCCTGAGGGCGCCCGGATTCAACTGCTCAAGCAGGCTGGGCAGCGTGTGGTACTGACGTGCAATCTGCCCTAAGGTCTCCCCGGGCTGAATGGTGTGAACCAAGTAGGGTGGTCGCTGTTTAAGGGTCTGGACCGTGAGTAGTTCCTCGGCTGTGTCAGCTGTTTCAGGGCGGTAGGTGCTCTCCGTTCGGGGAGGCTCTGGTCTTTGGTTCGGCACCAGACCCTCAGCGGTCCGTTCTTGGCCTGTCATCAGATGAACGCTCAGCGCCAAGAAGCCAACTAGGGCGGTGCTTCGCAGAACGGGTCCCTTCAGCCGGTACCAGCAATCCATCGCCAATCTCCCACCTCACGTGCGACCTTGTCGCGTTTTTCCTCGGGACCTCCTCTTGCTATGGGTATGTTCGTCCGAGCGGCGCACATGCCCGTTTTGCGCATGGAAAGGGATCGGGGTCTGACACGAGCAATCTAGCAGGAGTTTGCAGTCAAGCATCGAAATTGTTACAACCAACTCGCTAGTGAGGCGATTGAGGAGGTCGTGCCGGGAAGTCCGTCAAAGGAGGGGGTCTTGGATGGAGAAGTCGAGAGAGCTAAAAGCTAAGGTGGAAGTGATCCGCCTCTTCCTCGAAGCCCATCAGCCGAAGCTCCCGGAAGTCCGGAGCTTTCTCCAGGTCCTATTGACCAAGGAGGAGATCCTGCGCCGTTTGGAGTTGACGGATGACCTCTCCGAGTACAGGTACGCCATTCTGGTCTCGGCCAAGGGATCAGGGAGTTGGCCGTTCTTCTACCGACGGGGCGACCGGTATTTCTACAAGACCTCGCAGGCGGTCGTGGAGTTGATGAAGTTCATTCCGGACCGGATTGGGCTCTGTCTCTCTGTTGAGCTTCCGGAGTGGTCGGAGGAGCGCCAAGCGTTTCTCTCACAAATGGCTGCTTGGCATGATGAGATCTTTCAGGACTCCGTGGTCAAGATCGCTCGACGCAAGGATCTCTTGGAACAGATTGACGGGGCTCTGGCCAGCGGTGACCGCTCCTTGTTCGACCGTCTAGCCACTGAACTCCGCCTGTTGGACTCCGTCCAGTCTGATGCCTAAATGATTGAGGCGCCACCATACGGTGGTGCCTCTTTTTTTGCCTGACCACATCGGTTAATGGCATATTTTGGTTGTTCCTCGCATAGAGCATTGGTACTGGAAGGTGCCATGCAACGTGTGAGGGGCAGGTGTCCGGGTGTTCAAACGACTCTTCGGGTGGCTCCTGGTGGTACTGTTTGCCGGCTCTGGAGTGGGGATTTGGGTCGCAAAGTTTCTACCGGTACAGCAGGTGGTCCGCCCGTACTTGCGGACGCTGGAGCGGCATCGGGTGCTAGAGGGGCTTGAGGGGTATCACCACCAGACAAGTGAGCATTACGACCTCTATTACACCGACACGGATGCGAACGTAACTACCCTAATCTTAGAGACAGCGGAGCGGGTCTGGGCGCCCGTCAGCGCAGAGATGCGCAGCGCTCCGCATGGCCGTGTCTCCCTGATCCTTTACCCAAGCCGCGATGATCTGCGCAAGGCCTTCGGCTGGGGCCAGTCCGAGTCTGCTCTGGGCGTTTACTGGCAGGGCACGATTCGCCTGCTCTCACCTAACGTCTGGCTGGACGGGATGAAGGATCAGCATGACGTAGAGGAGTTTGCACGGCTCAACCCTGTCGCACATGAGTTGACCCATTACATTTTGGATGAGCGTACGGGGGGAAACTATCCCCGGTGGTTTACGGAGGCGCTGGCCCAGCAAGTAGAGGAGCGAGTGACTGGCTACGTCTGGCTAGAGCCGACCTCCCGTATCTCCCAGGACCTTTACGAGTATGAGGAGCTGAATCTGACCTTTCAAACTCTGTCGAACCAGCCTTTGGCCTACCGGCAGTCCTACCTGTTCTTGCGGTGGCTCGCAGAACGAAATGGCGAGCAAGCGGTTGAGCAGATGATTCAGGGACTGGCGCACGGGGACTCCTTTCCAGAAGCCTTCGCCAGCACGTACGGTCGTCCACCAGAGCGACTCTTTAGCGAGTGGCAGGAGTGGGCCCTTGCGAATGCTCCCCTGCTGGACGAGCCCCGGGCCGAGTAGCCCTGCCCGTATGGGTGGGGCCTGCTTCTTTTTAGGGTCGGTGAAACAGAAGGAACAGAGGGTTCGGGGGTCGAATGTCGCGCTGTGCTGTGTATTGAAAGGAGATGGGAAGGATGGCTGACCGGGTGCTCGTCGTTGAGGACGAGAAGCCGATTTCCGATATTGTTAAGTTCAATCTGGAGCGCGAGGGCTTCCAGGTTGAGGTTGCCTATGATGGGGAAGAAGCGGTAGAGAAGTTCCGGGACGGCACCTTCCAGGCGGTCGTACTGGACGTCATGCTCCCGAAGTTGGATGGCTTCGATGTCTGCCGAGAGATGCGAAAGACCTCCAGTGTGCCGATCATCATGTTGACCGCCAAGGAGGCGGAGGTCGACAAGATCCTCGGGTTGGAACTGGGTGCTGATGACTATATGACCAAGCCCTTTAGCCCGCGGGAACTGGTTGCCCGGGTGCGGGCTGTGTTGCGCCGGACCCGCACGGTCGAAGTGCTGGGTCAGACGACACCCCAGGGTGACCAGTACCTGCGGGGTGGTGTGCTGCTTCTCAACCTGACCTCCTATGAAGTGAACAAGGGCGAGACGGTCATCGAGTTGACGCCACGGGAGTTTGAACTCCTGCGTCACCTCGTCTCACATGTCGGTCAGGTCTTCTCCCGGGAGCAACTCCTGGAGGAGGTCTGGGGCTTTGATTATTTTGGGGACGTTCGGACGGTGGACGTGACCGTGCGACGACTGCGGGAGAAGATTGAGGACAATCCGGCGCAGCCGGAGTTCATTCGGACCCGTCGCGGCATTGGCTACTATTTTCAGCGCACGCAGTAGCGGAGGGCAATCGCCGAGGACCGTGCGATTTCAGCGCCGCAGGAGATTGCCCTCCGCAGGGGCGCCCGAAGGGGGAGAGACGTGTTTCGCTCCATTCAAAGCAAGCTAATCCTCGTCTACCTCCTCTTGGTGCTCGTCGCCATGGAGGTGACGGGGCTCTACTTGCTTCGTCAACTTCAGAACGTCTATGTCAGTAAGGTGCAGGAAGACGTCTCCACCTCCATGCAACTCCTCGTTGGTCAACTGGCCAACCTGCAACGGGATGGCCGGCTTGAGAGCGGAACGGTTCAGGCCTACGTAGAGCGGTGGCCTGGCGAGGTGATCGTCCTCGATGAGAACCAGACCGTGGTAGGTACAACGCGGAGGCGGTTGGATGCCGACAAACTAATCGGGCAAAAGCTGACGGCGGATGATGTCTCCCCTGCCCGCCTAGGCACGGTGACGCGCCGAATAGGGCAGGAGAATGGGATCCGGATCGCCTTTGAGGCCAGACCTGTCACCTTCGAGGGCAATGTCATTGGCGTCGTCTACGCCAAGGCGTCGCTCGAGGAGGCATATGGTCGGGTCGGCGACATTCGTGACATCCTGCTGGTCGCAACGGCCTTAGCGTTAGGCACGACAGCAGTCATGGGCGTGGCCCTAGCCCGCACGATCACAGGGCCCATCCGGGCGCTGACGCGAACCGCGGCCCAGATCGCTGGCGGTGATATCCACCAGACCATCCGGATTCGATCAGCAGATGAGATCGGCCAGCTCGGTGAGACCTTCAACACCATGACCAAACGCCTAGTTGAGACGCTCGGTGAAGTGCAGCGTGAGAAGAACCGAGTCGAGGTCATTCTGACCCACATGGCGGATGGCTTGATCGCTGTAGACAGCGAAGGTCAGATCATCAAGCTGAACGCTGCGGCCGAGCGAATGTTGGCCGTCGAAGAGGCGGAGGCGCTCGGCCGGCAAGTGGACGAACTCTGGCCAACCATGGGCTTTGGTGAGCTAGGAACGGTCGCCCATGAGACGAACCATTCGCTCATTCAAGAGGTCCGCCTCGGCTCCCTGATCTTTACCGCACACGTTACGCCGTTGCCGGGGGATAGCCAGACAGCAGGCACCGTGATCGTTCTGCAGGATGTCACAGAGATGCAACGCTTGGCACAGATTCGGCGAGAGTTTGTCGCCAACGTCTCCCATGAGTTGAAGACACCGCTCACCTCGGTCAAGAGTTACGTGGAGACCCTCCTGGACGGTGCAGCGGAAGATCCACAACTGCGGACACAGTTTTTGCAAGTCGTCGAGAGTGAGACTGACCGCATGACACGCCTGGTGCGTGACCTGCTAAACCTCTCGCAGTTTGACCAGGGCGCCGCCCAGTGGGAGGTGGCCTCGCACACCGTTGGTCCCTTCCTTGCTGACATGGTTCGTCGACTAGAACCACAGATTGCACAAAAGGGGCTTTCGGTCCACGTCACAGTTGCACCCCAGACACCGCCCGCCCGGTTCGATCGCGATAAGATCAGCCAGGTGATGATCAACCTGCTGGCTAACGCCATCGAGTTCACCCCGGCCGGTGGACAGATCTGGGTGGAGGCCCGTGGTGAGGGCGGCACAGTTCGCTTTGCCGTCCGTGATAGCGGGGTGGGGATCCCGGAGGCTGACCTGCCGCGTATCTTTGAGCGATTCTATCGTGTCGACAAGGCTCGTACGCGGACCCTGGGTGGCACCGGCCTTGGCCTGGCCATTGCCAAGCAGATTGTTGAACTCTCGGGTGGCACCATCCGCATCAACTCCGTCCTGGGCGAGGGTACTGAAGTCCTCTTTACGTTACCGGTCGCCCGCGGGCAAGGAAGGGAGGCGTAATGGGTGCGTAAGTTCTCGCGCGAGACGTTTTGGGATGGCGTGCTTGCCACCATGGTGATCATTAGCCTGTTCCTCTCCGCCAAACTCTGGTTCCCTTCGACCGGGAACGAAGGTATAGAGGTAAAGGGAACCTCGATCCAGGAGATCCCCCCGTCCTCGTACGCCGCCATGCCGGTGATCCATCGGCCTGAGCGAATCCTGGTGCGGCGTAGCGATGGCAAGATGGCCCTCTTCATGACGAGCTCTACGAGCTATGAAGCGCTCCGCTTGCTCGTAGGGCGGATTATTAACGATTTGACCCAGCCGGTTTGGGTTGCAGACCCACCAACCCCCACGGATGGTAGCTTCATTACGCTCCATATGCCCTTTCCCTTAACCTTTGATGAGATTGCCGACGAGTGGGCCTGGGATGGCCTTAGTGGGCATGGGAGTGGGTTTCGGGTCGATCAGATCACTGTCAACCTGAACGAAGGTGGGTCGACGTGGCTTCTTGGCCCGGCGGCAGGTGGTTATAGGCTGGATGGGATGGCTTCCGCAGACCGTCAGGAGTTGCTGGCGGCCCTTAATGGGTTGAAAGAGGCGGATCTTAAGCCCTACCGGCTACTGAAGGCTGTAGAGGGTGTCGCGCTGCGCAGCCCTGTTTGGGTGCCTGACGTAGACGGAATCCAAGAGCTAAGTACGGTCGTGACCACTCCGGTGCGGGCTGAGGTAGAGGCTCGGTTCTTTCCTGATCTCTCTGTTGTGCGACAGATCGATGAACAGGGCGCCGTCAGTCTGACGGACGGTCAGCGGCTGCTCCGCATCAGTGACGAAGGAATCTTGGACTTCAACCTAGCCGGGGGGAGTCGAGAGACCGGGACCCCCGTCAGCCAGATGGAGGTCATCCGCCGCTGGGTGGAGGAGAATGGGGGGTGGCCCCGGGATGTTGTGCAGACCCGTACAACGACCCAAGGTGGGCGATCGCTCTATCAGTTTGAACTGCGGCTGGTCGCCGCCTACCCCGTAGAGTCTAACGGGGGCGCCCTGCAGATCCAGCTAACGGGCAATCAGGTCCTCTCCTTCCGGCGTTACCCTGACGTTGCGGGCATTCGCCCGGGTCCCAATCAGTTGAGCATCCGCACGCCAGAGCAGGCTCTCCTCGTGGCGGCTCGCGAACAACCGTTGCTGAGCCTAACCCCAATTCGAGACGCCTACCTTAGCTATCAGTTGGAGCCAGGGGATGGCCTGCGACCATGGGTCGTGGAGCCGACTTGGGTCTTCCGGATGGGGGAGGCACGCGTCTTAGTTCCTGCCCGCCCGGACCAAACGAACCGACGAGTCAACCTGGTTCGCTAAGCAAGGGAGTGAACAGATGGACTGGGCAAGAGCCCGTTTGATCCTACTGGTCGCCTTCACAGCGGTGAATCTCAGCCTTGCCTATCTGATCTGGGGTGAGAGCGCCCGAGGGCTAATCGCTGACCGCGGCAGTAGTCGCGTGGAACGGGATCAACTGCGCGTCAGTCTTCTACAGCGCGGGGTTGAGCTGGACCCTGCAGTGGTTCTACCGCCTACCCCACAGCCCATGCGATTCCTGCGGGTTGTACATCAGCCGGCTACGCTTCCCCCGGATCTCGTCTTGAACGGGGCAGGCTTGTCGGTTGACAGTCAATCCGGCCTAATCGGTCTTCAGCCGGCAGCGCAGGGGGCGGCAGCGCGGGGTCTGAACTTGGAGAATCGGGGCTCCGTCACCCAGTTCGCCCAGGAGTATGGCAAATCGATCAACCTTCTGCCCCCGGAGGCGCAGGTCAGTGGGATCTACCCACAGGCGGGAACCGGGTTCCTCCGCGTCGAGTTTACTCCCGTCTACAACGGCCTGCCGGTCTTCGCCGGGTTTGTCTGGATCGACCTCTCTACCAAAGGCGTGGAGACGATCTCCCGCTTTTGGGTGATTCCCGAGGGGTTGAAGGAAGGAACGGCCAAGGCCGTCCGGCCAGCCCAGGAGGCGTTGTTGCGGGTGGCTGACCAACTGCAGGCGACCAAGGCCGCAGAGCGGCGGGTCGTGGAGGTGCGCCTAGGCTATTACGCCGTACCGGTCACAGTGGGCTCCCCGACCAGCCTTGTGCGGGCCTGGGATACCGTTCCGGTCTGGCAGGTGCGCGTCGCCGACGGGCGCCGCTACTATGTGAACGCCTTTAACGGCCAACTCGAAAACTAGGACAAAATCCCGGCGACGGAAGGGAATTGCTGGTAGTCCGGTGAATATACTCCAACGAGAGAAACGATTGTAACCTTTCGCCAGCAGTGAACAGGTGCTCTCGTAGGAGGAGGAAGTCCGGTTGACCAAGCTACTGATCCGTGGCGGGCGCCCGCTGCGGGGGAGCGTACTGGTTGGCGGTCGTAAGAATGCCGTGCTCCCACTCATCGCAGCTACGCTCCTTGCGGAGGGTACAACCCGCCTGGAGAATGTGCCCCGCATCCATGATGTTCACCTCTTACGTGAGATGCTAGTGGGGCTTGGTGCTCGGGCTGATTGGGACCTTACTAATGGGCGCATGACTGTAGGGGCGGGTTCCTTGACCGCCACGGAGGTCCCTCCACAACTGGCGGGAGCGATGCGTGCCTCCTATTACCTGCTCGGTGTGCTGCTCGCTCGCTTCGGGCGAGCGGATGTACCACTGCCAGGTGGCGATCAGATTGGCAAGCGCCCTGTGGACCAGCACCTAAAGGGCCTGGCAGCTCTGGGGGCTGAGGTATGGATCGATCGCAACATGATGCGGGCCCGCTCCGGGCGCCTTCGAGGCGCCGAGATTCGATTTGACATGGTCAGTGTTGGCGCTACCATCCACGTGATGATGGCTGCCACCCTGGCGAGTGGAACGACTGTTCTACACAACTGCGCCCGAGAGCCTCACGTAGCTGATGTGGCTACCTATCTCAACGCCTGTGGCGCTCGCATCTATGGGGCCGGCACTGAGACCATCCTGATTGAGGGAGTCCCCGCCCTGAACGGAGCGGTTCACCGCACCATTCCAGATGATATCGAAGCCGGTACATGGATGATCGCCGCGGCTATAACCGGTGGCGACGTGACCGTGGATGGCGTTCTGCCAGAACACGTAGCCCCAATCACTGCAAAGCTGCGGGAGGCGGGCGCCCAGGTGTTAGAGGGCGTGAGTAGCCTCCGAGTCTTCAGTACGGGCCATCTGCAGGCAGTCGATCTGCGGACGGAGCCATACCCAGGCTTCCCCACAGATGCACAGTCCCAGTTCACCGCCCTCATGACGCTGGCCACCGGGCAAAGCCGAGTGACAGAGACGCTATACACCGATCGATTCCGGTTTGCTGGCGAGTTGGCCACCATGGGTGCAAAGATTCAGGTGGACGGCCAGACCGCCTTGGTGAGCGGGGTTGACAAGCTGCAGGGCGCCCCGGTTGTGGCGACGGATATTCGAGCCGGAGCTGCCCTGGTCTTGGCCGGGCTGGCTGCCGAAGGCGAAACGACACTGTATGGTCTCGATCACATCGAACGGGGCTATGAGTGGTTTGAACAGAAGTTGCTCAGCCTAGGGGCTGAGGTGGGCGCGATCGATCGCCAGGAGACGGCGGTCGGATAAATATCAGCGGTCTTATACGAAGGCGCCGCTGCACCTGATGTGCAGCGGCGCCTTTCTGTGTGCAGGGTTCAGCCAACGCTGGCGTCGAACAGGATGAGAACGGTCGAGAGAGGATGCATATCTTGAAGATACAGGTTGTTATGGTCGGGAAGATCAAGGAGAAGCACTTCACCGGCGGGATTCAGGAGTATCTGAAGCGGCTGGGACCGTATGCTCGAGTCGATCTCGTGCAGGTACCGGATGAACCTACGCCGGACGGGGCGCCCCCCGCCGTGGAAGCGCAGATCAAGGAGAAGGAGGCGGAGCGTCTTCTCAAGCAGATCGATCCTGGTGCGTATGTGATCGCTCTGGACGGTCGAGGCGTGAATCCCTCCTCCGAGGAGCTTGCCGCGTTCCTAGCCGAGCGAGCCCTGCGGGGCAACTCACACCTGGTCTTCGTCATTGGCGGATCGCTCGGGTTGGCGCCCTCTGTGTTACACCGAGCTGATTGGAAGCTTTCATTGGGCCGGATGACCTTCCTGCACCAGATGGTACCGATGATTCTGCTGGAGCAGATCTACCGCGGCTTCCGCATCAACCGAGGGGAGCCGTACCATAAGTAATCGGGAGTTCTTACCAGCAAGTTTGACCGGGTCATGGACCCGGAGGGCAACCGCATTGAGCTATGGTAGCCGCCGGAGAGTCAGTGAGGCCGAGCGGGGTCTCCGGGTAGCTGGGGTGAGCTGTATGAGGTTTTCCGGCGTGCGGCGAGGCGCATTGTTACAAGATCGGGCGGAAGTCAGATTTTGGATACAGCTTCGTCGATAGGGGGTGTCAAATGTCCGTCTCTCTATCGCCTCAACAGCGATCTGCCATCATCAATAGGCTGAGGGCCGCGGGCTGTGTTTTTGCCGAGGACGAGGCGAGGTTGCTCATTTCCGCGGCGCCGACGTCGACCGGCCTTGCCGCCATGGTGGTCCAGCGTATCGATGGCCTACCCTTGGAACAGATACTCGGCTGGGCGGAGTTCTGGGGACTACGGATCGCCGTGGACCCAGGAGTCTTTATACCCCGACGCCGTACCGAGTTCCTCGTCCGCCAGGCGCTCGCGCTCTCTCGGCCGGGAGTTGTCGTCCTTGACCTTTGCTGCGGCTCGGGTGCGGTGGGCGCCGCACTGGTCTCCTCGTTCCCTCAGGCGGAGCTATATGCTGCCGACATCTCTTCCGCAGCGGTTCAGTGCGCGCGTCGCAACCTCGGCATCTGGGGCGGTCGAGTCTTCGAAGGTGACCTTTTTGAGCCCCTTCCCGCTACGCTAAGGGGTGGCATTGACGTCCTGGTCGCCAATGTACCCTACGTGCCCACCAGTGCGATCGAGTTGATGCCATCAGAGGCACGGAAATACGAGCCTCGGGTGGCGCTTGATGGTGGTGGGGACGGGCTTGACGTTCAGCGGCGAGTGGCCGCTAGTGCCCCAACATGGCTGGCACCAGGGGGCTCTCTTCTGGTCGAGACGAGTGAGCGTCAAGCGTCCCAAAGCGCTGACATTTTCGCCCGCAGTGGGTTGATCCCGCGGGTGGTCAGTTCCGACGAGTTGGATGCCACCGTCGTAATTGGAACCAAGCCCTCGTGAGACATCAGCAAGAATCAATCACCATGGGGAGGTATGAAAGTATGAACGGCGTTAACCGAAACAAGAAGGAGTTGTCACAGGAACAACAGGAAGAACTCCTCGGTGTATTGAAAGCACGTTTTGAGAAGAACATGGGCCGTCATAAAGGTCTTGAATGGGCCGACGTACAAGCAAGGCTGGAAGCCAATACTGAAAAACTGTGGTCGCTCAGTGAAATGGAAAGAACCGGTGGAGAACCAGATGTCACCGGCCATGACAAAGAAACGGGCGAATACGTTTTTTGCGATTGTTCGGCCGAGAGTCCGAAGGGACGCAGAAGCTTTTGTTACGACCGAGAAGCGCTGGAGTCAAGGAAAGAACATAAGCCGGAGAATAACGCTGCTGATATGGCGGCCGCTTTGGGCATCGAGCTGTTGACGGAAGAACAATACCGGGAGCTACAGAGACTCGGAGACTTCGACACAAAAACGTCGAGCTGGGTGAAGACACCTTCCGATATTAGAGGACTCGGCGGCGCCCTCTTTTGTGATCGCCGCTACAACACGGTCTTCGTGTATCACAACGGTGCAGAATCTTACTATGCCGCCAGGGGGTTCCGTGGCTTGCTAAGGGTCTAAATTTTGCACAGACAGAAGGAGCCTGAGATCCGAAAAAGAAGCCCGACGGATTTTGCCGCCTGGGCATCCTTCCGCATGTAGAGGAGGCGCTCCCGTTGCTGTCCAGACGGAACCTGATAAAGGCGCTTGGCGTTCTGTTTCTGACTGCGGCTGGCGGGGCGTCGCTTTGGGAAGCGTGGCAGCAGATCCGCAGTCTTCAACCTGACGTGCTTCCGGTCACACCAGTGTTGCCTGATCGGGAATTGCTCTTCTCTTTCTTTCTCCTGAGCGACATTCACATGTCTACTACCGTTTCTGCGATGGAGGAGAAGCTCAAACTGGCGCTAGCGGATATCAGTCGGTTCTCGATTCCGGTTCAATCGGTCGTGCTGGGTGGAGACCTAGTCGATGGTGGGCGGGAGGACGAGTACCAGTTGCTGGGACGTATTTTCGCGGAGTACAAGCTCCCCACGCTCTACGGCAACATGGGCAATCATGAGTACTATGACATCTGGTACGACGAACGGGGTGGCTGGTCCAAGGAGACGGTGCCAAACGGTAAGACCGACGCCACGGCCCGGGAGCGATTCATGCGTTTCATGGGTCATGAGGACCGCCCTTACTATGATGTCTGGGTGAACGGCGTTCACCTGATCATGCTGTCCCAGGAAGCATACATCCAGGAAAAGCCGGATGTTGGTGAAGGGGCTTGGTACTCGGACGCGCAACTAGCTTGGTTAGAGAAGCAAATGCGATCGCACGCTGACGGGAAGCCCGTTTTTATCTTCATTCACCAGCCGCTGCCTCCAATCGGGCAGGACGGCGGGTCACATCGGCTTATCCCGGCCAGGGAGTTTCGCCGGATTCTGGCGCCTTACCGTAACGTCTTTGTTCTGTCGGGTCACACCCACCGCAACTTTGAGGCGGATGAACACTATGTCCGCGACGCCACCTTTCACTGGTTTACGAACGCATCGGTTGGTAAGACCAGAGCGGTCGGCCCCGTGCAAACGCCGGTACAGGGATTGTATGTCCAAGTCTACCGCGATCAGGTCGTACTCCTGGGGCGTGAGTTCAGCAGTCGTACCTGGATCAAGAGGGCAGAATGGGCGATACAACTGGTGTAGATGAATGAAACGAGCCACCCATCTTTATCTTGGAATGTTTAGGACCCTTGGGAGCGAAACCGGTCAGCATGGTCCTATGAGTTACGCTGCATAAAGGAGGCCCCGTGGATACGATGGCATCTCCTGGAGGGAGCGCGTCCTGGCGCTCAGACCGATCGCTTCTAATCCGTTACTTCCTCGGCGCATATGGCTTCACTTGGGTTCTACAACTTGCGATCCCTTTGTTTGGATTGTCTTTCGAAAGTGCGCCTGCCCAGGTGCTCTATATCCTCTCTGTTCTAGGTCCCTTGCTCTCTGCCATGGCTGTAACCGTCAACTCTGGTGGCAAGGCCGGTTTGCGGGCACTCTTTGCCAAAGCCCTGCAGTGGCGCTTCAGCCTGATCTGGTACCTGATGGCCATTGGTACGGTGGCTGCCTTAAAACTCATAAGCACTGGACTTTACATGGTGCTGGGTGGGGTGGGACCGGAACAGTGGGTGACGGCCTCGTCAGGGGGGATCCTCTTCGTACTCCTGTCGCAGTTCGGTTACGTCATGTTCGCTGAGGAGATAGGCTGGCGGGCGTTC
This sequence comes from Symbiobacteriaceae bacterium, assembly GCA_035298385.1. Lineage (GTDB taxonomy): Bacteria > Bacillota > Sulfobacillia > Symbiobacteriales > Symbiobacteriaceae > DATGYC01. The sequence continues at coordinate 69,101 of DATGYC010000131.1, forward strand.
GCCCTGCCGCGCCTGCTGGAGCAGTTTGGCGCCCTTGGTGGCACGCTGCTGCTTGCCTTCCTTCATGCCTGTTGGCATCTGCCCATGTTCTTCGTGCCGGGTTCCAATCAGGCGGGCTCTTCATTCGTGCTCTACCTGTTCATTCACGTCGCCTGGTCGACGAGCATGACCTTCCTCTACGACCGCTCGGGCCAGAGTGCGTTGCCATGTTTACTCTTCCATGCCTCGTTGAATGTGGCAGCGTTCGTTGTAGGGGCGCCCGCCGGGTCCGAGATCTATCAGCGGCTTTTGTACGGGGTGCTCATTCTTTCGCTTGTGCCGTTCTTCCCGCGGCCCCTGTTCCGGTCACCCTGGTCAGCTAGTATGGAATTACAAAGGAGTACATAAGCACGTGAATCCACCGTTGCCCATGCCCAACATGCAGCCTTCTTTACGTGGTTACTGGCGGCGGTACCGGCGGTCTCGGAGCTCGCCCGTCAGAATAGCTTCCTCAAGTGGACGCGGAACCTAGCTATGCTAAGCTTTGCGCTACTGACGGCCGATAATTTCCGCCCTGGGCGCCATCAAACGAGTTGGGGCTCTGGTTGTCGCCCCTGTAAGTAGGAGCAACCTGTGTGATTGATCACAAGGAATCAGAGGCGCCTACGCAGAACGCCCTACAGAAGATTACCATGAATAGGAGAGAGGCCCTTT
>DATGYC010000132.1:0-16292 GCA_035298385.1 Symbiobacteriaceae bacterium
TAGGGATGCTGCGGGGAGCCGATCACGCTGGGCGTGCGGCCGAGTTCGACCATCCGCCCGGTATACATAACCCCGATCCGGCCCTCGCGGGCAAAGTACTTGGCCAGGGCCAGATCGTGGGTGATGAAGACGAAGGAGACGCCCAGGTCCTTGTTCAGCCGGCCCAGCATGTTGAGCAGGGAGGCCCGAATCGAGACGTCGACCATCGAGACCGCCTCGTCAGCGACGATCAGGCGGGGGTTGACCGTCAGGGCTCGAGCGACCGAGACGCGCTGGCGCTGGCCACCGGAGAGCTGGTGCGGGAACTTGTCCAGAATCTCTTCAGCCGGGGTCAGGTCGACCAGCTCGAGGAGCTCGACGGCCTTCCGGCGGGCAGAGCGCTCATCGGTGACGATCTTGTGGTAGAGCAGCGGGGCGCTCATCGTCTGGTAGATCGTGCGGACCGGGTTGAGCGAGGAGAACGGGTCCTGGTGGACCATCTGGACCGAGCGGCGGTAGTGCGCGAACTCGGCGCCCTTCAGGGCCGTGATCGGCTTGCCCTCGAAGAGGATCTGGCCGCCAGTCGGATCCAGGAGGCCAGCGGCCATCTTGCCGGTGGTCGTCTTACCGCAGCCGGACTCGCCGACCAGGCAGATGATCTCCTTCTCAGCGATGGCCAGATTGACGTCATCGACCGCCTTGACGGTCTTCTTCATCTGGGTGAAGTCACGGGTGATGTGCTTCAGTTCCAACAGCGCCATCGGTTACTCCCCCTTCTTCGACTGAGCCATCACCTGCTGCCAGTGGTGGCAGGCGGTTAGGTGGCCAGCGTCATCCGTCAGCGGCGGCTCTACTTCACGGCAGAGGTCGGTGGCGAAGGGACAACGGGGGTGGAACTTACAGCCGGTCGGCATGTTGACGAAGTCGGGCGGTGAGCCGGGGATGGAGGTCAACTCCTCCTCGCTACCATGGAGGGTGGGGACTGCCCGGGTCAGGCCTAGGGTATAGGGGTGGCGGGGCGCCCCAAACGCCTCGTAGACGTCACAGATCTCAATCAACTGTCCGGCGTACATCGTCGCGACCCGGTCGGCCAGTTCAGCGGCCAGAGAGAGGTCATGCGAGATGAAGATCAGGGAGAAGCTGAACTCCTGCTTCAGCTCCCGCAGCAGCTCGATGATCGCCCGCTGGGTCAGGATGTCGAGCGCCGTGGTGGGCTCGTCCAGGATGACGACCTTGGGCTGGAGCAGGAGACCGAGCGCCAGCAGGACCCGCTGCCGCATACCGCCCGAGAGTTCGTGCGGATAGGAGGGCAGGACCCGGTCGGCGTCCAGGTGGACCGCCTTCAGGAGACGGCGAGCCCGCTTCTCAACCTCGGCCTTGTCCTTCAGGCCATGAGCCCGAGCGGTATCGAGGAAGTGATCGATGATCCGCAGGACCGGGTTGTACGCGCTGATCGCCGCCTGGAGCATCATCGCCATCTCCGACCAGCGGAAACGGAGGATCTCCTTCTCGCTCAGCGTCATCAGATTGGTCTTCTTAGCGCCGTCGATCAGGGTGATGGAGCCGTCCGTGATCTTGGCGGTCGGAGGCGAGAGGCGGATCAGGGCGAAGCCGAGCGTGGACTTGCCACAACCCGACTCGCCGATCAAGGCGAGGGTCTCGCCCTTGTAAAGATCAAAGGAGACGCCGCGCAGGGCCTGAACAGGACCGCGGCGGGACTGGTAGGCCAGCTTGAGATCCTTAACGGAGAGTACGACCTCTGGCATAGCTACTCACCCACCCTTAGACGGGGATTGAAGACCTCATCCAGCGAGCGGGACATCGTCACCAGCGAGAACTGGAGGAGGACGATCATGAAGATCGGCACGAAGAGGAACCAGCGGGAGTTGGCGCTGAAGATGGCGCCGAACCGCCAGGCGTACTGCAGCATGACACCCCAGTTGTTCGACTCCAGCGGCACGATGCCGAGGAAGACGAGACCGACCTGGGAGTAGACGGCGTCGGTCATGTTCATGACGAACTGGACGAGGATGTAGCTCATCATGTTCGGCATGATCTCCTTGAAGAGCAGGTGCGAGGTGGGCAGGCCGAGCGCCCGCGCCGCCTGGACGTAGTCGCGCTCCTTCAGGGAGAGGACCTGAGCCCGGATCGCCCGCATCAGCGAGCCCCAACCGATCGAAGCCAGAATCAGGGCCAGGCCGGTGGGCGAGTCCAGCTGGATGAAGCCAGCCAGGACGAGCAGCAGCGGGAACTTCGGGATCGTGATGACGATCTCGGCGACGCCGTTGATGACCGAATCGACCCAGCCGCCAACGACGGCGGCGAGCGAGCCGAGCGTAACGCCGACGGCGACGGTCAAGAAGGCGGCCAGGGCGCCCACGTAGACCACGGAGCGGCCACCAGAGATGATCTGCATCATGATGTCACGGCCCTGATTGTCCGTGCCCAGCCAGTGAGCCGCCGACGGCCCCTGGTAGATCAGTTCCGTGTGAGCGGTCATGTCCAGGTGGATGAAGAACGGACCCAACATGGCAAGCAGCACGACGAACATCGTCAGGATGAAGCCAGCGAAGCCGACACGGTTGCGAGCCATGATCCGCAGGGTCTGCCGGAGCGAGCTGATCAAGAGCGAAAGGCGTTGCATAGCCGCTTACCTCCCTTCCGCCCGGATCCGGGGATCCAGCAGGCTGTAGAGTAGGTCGGCGAGCACGTTGGCCAGCACGACCGAGGCGCAGATGATGATGAAGATCGCCTGGATGACCGGGTAGTCGCGTGAGGTCAGAGCAGCGCTCAACTTCAGGCCGATACCCGCATACTGGAAGATCGACTCGATCAGGGTAGAGCCACCGACCACGAAGCCGATCGAGATCGCCAGGGTGGTGAAGAGCGGCAGGACGGCGTTCCGGCCGACGTAGGCGGTCGTGATCCGGGCGTCCGAGAGGCCACGCGCTCGGGCGACGTTGACGTAATCCTCACCCAAGGTCGAGACCGTGTTCGACTTCATCATCAACATCCAGGTACCGATCGTGGTCAGGATGTAGGTGATGATCGGCAGGGAGGCGTGGTAGAGGGCGTCGAGCAGGAAGTCCAGCGAGAACTCCGGCTGCACGCCAGGCGACATCGAGCCACGAATCGAACCGGTGTCAAACCAGTTCAGAGTGACACCGAAGATGACGACGATCAGCATGGCCGTGACATAGTTCGGCACGGCGGTGATGATCGAGGCGAACGAGGAGAGGACGTGATCCACCCAGGAGTTCCGCTTGTAGGCCATCAGCGTGCCGAAGAGCACACCCAGCAGGAACGAGACGAAGAGCGAGATCGTGACGACGAAGAGCGTCCAGGGCAGGAAGCGCATCACGATGTCGATGACCGGGGTAGCCGCCGAGATGATCGAGACCCCGAAGTCACCATGCAACAGGTTCTTCATGTAGGCCAGATACTGCACGTAGACCGGCTGGTTCAGGTCGACCTGGAAGATCGAGTTCGCCATCTGCACGGCGTCCTGGTACGGGGTGCCCTGAGCGACCTGCTGGGAGATGTAGATGTCCAGCGGGTTGCCCGGCATCAACCGGATCAGGAAGAAGGTGAGCGTCGTGACGATGAAGATCGTCAGGAACGCCTTCAGCAGACGGATAAGATAGTAGTTCTTAAATACTCGACGCAATCTCTTTCCCCCCCAAGGGATTAGCGCAACGCGGCAGCGATAGCGTTATGGAACCGCGGGCGGAGCCGAAGGATCACATCGCTCTCCCGACCGAAGTGGACCCGGTTGGTGAGCAGAGCGACCGAGAGACCAGTTGTGGGATCGTTCCAGAGCGAGGTGCCAGTAAAGCCGGTGTGACCGAAGGCACCAGGCGTTAACAGATCCCCACAGCTCATGAACGAGTGCTTCGGCCGCAGGACGATCCAGCCGAGACCGCGGGAGTCCCCTGCATCTTCCGCCTGCATGCGGGTAGCGGCGGCGAGGGTGGCCGGACCGAGGAGCCCCTGAAGCCAAAGTTGACCATAGGCGCAGATATCCACGGCGGTACCGAAGAGGCCAGCATGTCCAGCCACACCGCCAAGGCAGGTAGCCCTCTCGTCATGCACCTCACCAACCTGGTACCGACCGAGAGCCGGGCGGTATTCGGTAGCGGCACAGGTGGCGGCAACCTCAGGCGCTGGGTTGAAACCGAGGGAGTTCAGGCCATTCGGCCGGAAGATGAACGCAGTGGCATACTGATCCAGCGGCTTGCCGCTGAGCAGATGGACCAACTCACCCAGCAAGATGAAGCCTAAGTCGCTGTAGACGATCGACTTGCCGGGCTCCTGGTGCAGCGGGGCGACCAGGATGCGCTGGATATACTCTGAACGGGTGCCAGGCTCTAGTTCGAGCGGCAACCAGGGCGCCAGACCAGCCGAGTGCGTGAGGAGATGCCGAACGGTGACGTTCTCCTTCCCCTCGCCCGTGAAGGCTGGGAAGAACCGCTGGAGGCGATCATCCAAGCGGAAGGCCCCTTGCTCCAACAGGTGCAGCACGGCGGGAAGCGTGGCCGTCACCTTGGTCAAGGAGGCGAGATCAAACCGAGTGTCGAGCTGCATGGGTCGCTGCTCGGGCTGAGTGGCTGCCCAGCCTAGGGCCTGATGCAGGAGCAACGTTCCACGCCGGGCCACCGCGATGACCGCACCGGGGATCTCTCCCTTGGCGATCGTCTCTGCGACGATATCGACGGCACGTGCTATGCCTGCCGGATCCATCTGGGCGCTAGCGGGGTTCCCCTCCCGTAGCACCGGCGGTACCGTGATCGACATGCCAAACCCACCTTCCAGAAACCATCAGCCTGGGCTTTGATGGAACCTGTTCATCTTGTATATACCATACTTACCTGGTCTATACCTCTTGATCACCAAAAATTTTACGGGTACGAACCTATTTATCATTATAGGGGCTCTGCTGAGGCAGGAAAAGTGGTACATACCAGTAAATCTAGCAAGAGACTGTTCACTGTGGGGGCGTTCTTGTGTCGACTGTGAAAACCGGATCGCAGACCCTGATTCAGCACCATCTTTCCGCCCTTCGGGGCGCCCGCATCGGCCTGATCACCAACCCGACCGGCCTGGATGCCACCCTGCGTCCTACGCTCGACCTCTTGCTGGAGGCCGGGCTGACCGTCACTGCTCTCTTCGGCCCGGAGCACGGCATCCGTGGCGATGCACCGGCGGGCGCCCACATCGCCTCCGGCGTCGATCCGCTAACCGGCATTCCGGTCTACTCGCTCTACGGGCCAACCAGGAAGCCCACCCCCGAGATGCTCGACGCGGTCGACGTCCTGCTCTTTGAGATCCAGGATGCGGGCGCCCGCTTCTACACCTACACCTGGACGCTCGCCCTCTGCATGGAGGCAGCGGCCGAACTCGGCAAGCGGCTGGTCGTCCTGGACCGCCCCAACCCGATCGGCGGCGAGGCAGTTGAAGGCGGCCTTCTCCAGCCCGGCCTGGAGACCTTCGTCGGCCTCCGCCCAATCCCGGTCCGGCACGGCATGACCCACGGTGAGCTCGCACAGTGGCTGAACGGCCGGTTCGGCCCGGCCTGCGACCTGACCGTGATCCCGATGGAGGGCTGGGAGCGCTCCATGTACTGGGAGGAGACCGGCCTGCCCTTCGTCCCCCCCTCCCCGGCGACGAACATGCCGTCGATGCTCCAGCTCTACCCGGGCACCTGCTTCATTGAGGGCGTCAACCTCTCCGAGGGGCGCGGCACCTCCCTGCCGTTCCAGGTCTTCGGGGCGCCCTGGCTGCACGAGCGGGCCGTGGTGGCTGAGCTCACCCTGCGCTGCCTGCCAGGGGTCCTCTTCCGCCCGCACCACTTCACCCCGCTGACCTCCAAGCACGAGGGCGCCTTCTGCCGCGGCGTGCAGATCCACGTCCTGGACAAGCGCGCCCTGCGGCCTGTGGAGCTCGGCGCCCACATCCTTGACGTGGTCCGCCAACTCCATCCGGAGCAGTTCGAGTGGGTGAAGGGCTCCACCAAGTACTGGATCGACCTGGTCTCCGGCTCCGCGCGCCTGCGGGAGGCGATCGACGCTGGTGCCTCGATCGAGCCGGTTCTGGCGGCGTGGCGGGAGGAGGCTGCGGCCTTCAAGGCTGCGGCCGCACCGTACCTGCTCTACGCATAGGAGGAATCGGTATGCTCGACCAGATTCTGCTTGGCATTGACGGCGGCGGCACGAACACCCGCTGCCTCGTTGCTGACATGAATGGAAAGATCTTGGGTGAGGGGCGCTCCGGCCCCTCCAACTATCAGTCGGTCGGCCAGGAGCGGGCGAGCGCCCACCTGCAGGCCGCCGTGGAGGGCGCCCTGGCCGCCGTCGGTCTGACCCTGGCCGATCTGGTCGCCGCTGAGCCCGGGGGCTCCACCCGCCTAGCCGCTGCCTGCGCCGGCCTCGCTGGCGTGGGGCGCCCCGAGGACCAGGCGGTCGCCCGCGAGATGCTCGCCTTCCTGGGCCAAGCGCCACTCCTGGCCGTCTCCGACGCCCGAATCGCCGCGGCAGGCGCCCTGGAGGGCAGCCCCGGCGTCAACCTGATCGCCGGCACCGGTTCGATCGCCTTCGGTATCCGCCCGGATGGCGAGGTTGTCCGGGCCGGCGGCTGGGGCTGGATCCTCGGTGATGAGGGGAGCGGCTTCTCGATCGGGCGGGCCGCCATCCAGGCGGCGCTGGGCGCCCAGGACGGCAGCGTCCCCCCCACCACCCTGACCGCCGCCATCTGTGGCGCGTGGGAGCTTGAGCGGATCGACCAGTTGATCCGGAAGGTCTATGCCGATCCGGCCGCCAGCCGGATCGAGATTGCCGGACTGGCACCGCTCGTCGTCGCGGCCGCTGAGGCCGGGGACGAGCCCGCCCAGGCGATCCTGTCCAAGGCCGGAACGGAGTTGGGTGGCCTTGCCGTCACCGCCCTCCGGCGCCTTGACCTGCCGGAGGGGGCGCCCCAGATCGTCGCTCTGACCGGCAGCGTCGCCACTCGGGTACAACTCGTCCGGACGGCGCTCCAAGAGCACCTCGCTTGCCACGCCCCGGGCGCCCAGCTGATCGACCCTCGCCGTGGCCCCGGCGAGGGCGCCATCCTGATGGCCCAGGCACTGATCGCAACGCGGTAACGCATCGCACCGTGGTACTGCCCCCAAGGTCAGCCTCTCGTAAGGAGGCCATCAGGGGGTAGCCAGGTACTCCGTGTAATCAGGTAATCCGTGTAAAAATCGTCCCGGGTCCCCGCAAAGGAGGAGTCCCCATGCGTTCCCTCGCGCAGATTGCAGCGAAAGAAGAGCGCCTCGTGATCGGCCTGATGTCCGGCACCTCCGTCGACGGCATCGATGCCGCCCTCGTCCGCTTCCGTGGTGGCGGCCCCGGCGTCCAGATTCAGCTACTCCACGCCGATACCTACCGCTTCACCCCGGAGATGCGGGCCGAGGTCTTCAAGCTCTTCCGCCCCGAGACCTCGAACGTGGTCACCGTCTGCCAGATGAACTTCGCCCTCGGCGAGGTCTTCGCTCAGGCCGCCCTCGACCTCATGAAGGATGCCGGCGTCACCCCCGACCAGGTCGACCTGATCGGCTCCCATGGCCAGACCGTCTGGCATGAGCCGGTCCCGGTCGAGGTCGGCGGCATCAAGACCGCCGCCACCCTCCAGATCGGCGAGCCAGCCGTGATCGCTGCCCGGACGGGCGTGCCGACCATCGCAGACTTCCGGGTACGAGACGTCGCCGCTGGCGGGCAGGGGGCGCCCCTGATCCCCTACATGGACTACTGCCTCCTCCGCCACGCCACGCAGAGCCGCGCACTCCAGAACATCGGCGGCATCGGCAACGTCACCTACGTCCCGGCCGGTTGCGAACTGACCGAAGTGCGGGCCTTTGATACCGGCCCCGGGAACATGCTGATCGACGCCCTCTGCCAAGAGTTCTTCAACCAGCCCTTCGATCGGGATGGGGCGATTGCGGCCCGTGGCAAGGTGATCCCCGAGCTCCTGGCGGAGCTGATGGCCCATCCGTACCTGTCCGCCCCGCCGCCCAAGACGACGGGCCGTGAGCTCTTCGGCCTGCAGTTCGCCAAGGGGCTACACGGCCGCGGCGAGCCCGCCGATCTGATCGCTACGGTGACCGCCTTTACGGCCCAGTCGATCGCCGACTCCTACCGGCGCTTCCTTGGCCCGGTCGACCAGGTCGTCGTGGGCGGCGGTGGGTCGCGCAACCCTGTCATGATGCGGATGCTCCAGGAGGCCCTACCAGAGTCGCGTGTGATGGATCACGAGGCGATCGGGATCAACTCCGACGCCAAGGAGGCGATCGGCTTCGCCCTCCTGGCGAACGACGCCCTCCTGGGCCTCGCGACGAACGTCTCTGGGGCGACCGGTGGCACGCCGGCCGTTCTGGGCAAGGTCAGCCTCTAAACGAACGACAAGGCGCCCCACCGACGGCCTTCCCACGCTCGCCTAACAACGAAGCGCCCCCTACTCGCCAGTGCGAGCAGGGGGCGCCTTCAGCTATTCGGAGAGATTCGTCAAGAAGGTGACCACCGCTTCCAGGGTGGCCCCCTCATCCGGACCATCGACCCGAACGGTGACCGAGTCGCCAGCCTTGGCGCCCAGCGACATGATCCCGATCAGCGACTTGGCCACCACAAACTTCTCGCCCTTGCCAACCTCCACCTTCGCCTGATAGCCGCCGACCTGCTTCGCAAGGGCGCTCGCCGGACGGGCATGGAGGGTCACCGGCAGGGTGATCTGCTTCTCTACCATTCTTACAACACTCCTTTGCTGGCTAGCGGAGGGCCAGGATCGGGGTCTCCCCAGCCGTTACATCCTTGGGCGCCCCCAGTACCTCCAGGCTCAGCCCCTCCGGCAGCCCGGTCAGGATCACCGGGGTGAGCGCAGACTTGGCCTTCGCCTTCAGGCCAGCCAGATCAAAGGTCAGGAGCAGGTCGCCAGCCTTGACGCTCTGGCCCGCCTCCACCTTCAACTGGAAGACGCCGGTCTGCGAGGAGTCGACACCGCAGTGGATCAGGATCTCGGCGCCCTCAGCGGTCGTCAACGCCACAGCGTGGCCGGTCGGGAAGACCATCGCCACCTCGCCATCGACCGGGGAGCGCACCTCACCCACCGCAGGATCGATCGCAGCGCCCTCGCCCATCATTCCTTCAGCGAAGGCCTCATCCGGCACCTCTTGAAGGGGAACCAAACGCCCCGATAACGGGGCCAAAAGCGTCAGCTTAGCCAACAGTACCTACTCCTTTCGCTACCGAACTACTCGCCCCGGAGTAGCCGTACTGCCTTCTTCACGAAGCCCTGGCCCTGCTCCAGAGCGGAGACAGCCTGCTCAGCGGGCGCCCCCGTCAGGGCGATCACCGTCGCGACCTTCACCCGACCATTGGACGCCGCCAGCGCCTCAGCGGCCCGCTCGTAGGTGACCTCGGCCGCCTCCATGATGATCTTCTTCGCCCGCTCGACGAGCTTGGCATTCGTCGGCTGGACGTCGACCATCAGGTTGCCGTAGGTCTTGCCGAGCTTGACCATCGTCAGGGTCGAGAGCATGTTCAGGACCAGCTTCTGGGCCGTGCCGGACTTCAGGCGGGTCGAGCCGGTCACGACCTCCGGACCGACGACCGGAGCGATCGTCAGCTCAGCGACCTGGGCCATCTCCGACCCCGGGTTGCAGGTGACAGCGATCGCCCGGGCGCCCACCTCCTTAGCGTACTCCAGACCAGCGATGGCGTAAGGCGTACGACCAGAGGCGGCTAGACCGACCAGGACGTCACCAGCCCGAACGCCGTACTCGATGCAGTCCTTGCGCCCCTCCTCCTTGGAGTCCTCCGTCGACTCCGAGGACTTGACAAGGGCCGGGAAGCCACCAGCGATGATTCCCTGGACGAGCTCGTTGGAGACGCCAAAGGTCGGGGGGCACTCGGAGGCGTCCAGGACGCCCAGGCGCCCGGAGGTGCCAGCGCCCGTGTAGAAGAGGCGGCCGCCCTTCTGCAGGGCGTCCGCGATCAGGTCGACCGCTTCGGCGATCTGGGGCAGGCAGGCCTGAACGGCCAGCGCAACCTTCTGATCCTCCTCGTTCATGACACGGGCCATCTCGAGGGTGGACATCTCATCAATCGCCTGGGTCGCCTGGTTCCGGGACTCAGAGACAAGCTTCTCAATGGTCTTCAGATCGGCCATTTGGCACGACTCCCTTCGACCACCTGTAACCGGGACGAACTGGAACCGGGTCTCAATCCCGATCCGGTCGAGCAGGTGGAGGTCTTCAGTAAGAACTAGAGCGACTAGGTTTACACGGGGGTCCATGGGCAGGTCCTGCCGGGCGACTTGCAACTCGCCCTGGTAGCGCAGGTACGCGGTATTGTCGATCGTGACGGCGCCCCGAAGACGAGGGCCGGTTGAGCGCGGCAGGACGCCGGTGGGCGATCTCAGAGGACCGTGCGAGTTTAGCCCCGCAGGAGATCGCCCGTCGGAGGGGCCCTGTGCGGCGTAGCCGCGGCTGGCCGTGGAACGGATCACAAGGTCGGAGAGGTCCGGCCGGTTGGCGTGCTCGGCAAGCAGAATGCGCTCTTCCAGGGCGGAGATGCCCGGGACGAACTCGATGCGAATGCGAATCGGCTCGGCGGTGCCAGTCTCCAGGGGCGCCGGGGCCGACACGAAAGCGCCGGAGGCGGGGGCGCCCGCCGCAGTCGACGGTACCGCACGAGCCGCTGCAGCCACTGCATCAAGCTCCGCCTCCGTCGCCCAGGGGTCGCCCAGCAGGACCGCGTCGACCAGCCCTGTGGCGAAGAGTTCGACCGCAGCCTCGCCCGCCGGGCGGTCTCGGTGCGCCTCCAGCGTGGGCAGGCCCAGGTGTAGCGGTCCGCGCCGCTCCCCACTCCCCGGCACGAAGGCCGCCACCCGTAGCCCGTACCCCCGGCAGAGCTCGGAGGTCTGGGTAAAGTGTGCCCAAGAGATGCCGGTCTCCGGTCGTGGGTAGTAGTTGTGGCAGACCTCAAGGAGCGCCGGGTCTGCCCCTGCCGCCATCGTCTGCGCGAGGAAGGCCGGATCGACCGTCGAGGCGTTTAGCTGGACCCGCAGGCCCAGCTTATTCTGGGCGAACTGGGCGATCGCCTCCGGCCCAAAGCCGTAGTCAAGCCGCACCCCCGCCAGGCCCAGGGCGCCCAGCGCCGACAGGTCGGCGGGCGTCGCGCCTAGTTTGACCAGGGCGCCCGGTGCGATGTCGGCCACCACGGCCATCCCGTGCTGGCGTGCCACCGCCGTCAGGTCCGCCAACTGGCCGACCGCCGCTTCGAATGGCACCTCGGGGATATGGAGCGAGGTAAAGACCTCCGTACCACCCCGCTGGGCCACCGCCTTCAGGTAGTCAGGGAGGCGGGCAGGGACCTCCGCTCCACCCAAAAAGACTGAGACGCCAAACCGTGCCATGTGCAAACCCCTTCCGCAGGGTCAAGAAATGGGGGCCAAGGCGACTTGCCTCAGCCCCCTTCCTCGTTCAGACTTAGCCGTTGATATCGAAGGTCTGGCTCACGCCGGCCTTCGACTCATCCCAGCCCAGCGCCAGGGTGGCGAAGTAGCCGACCACGTAGGCGATCGCCAGGCCGATCAGGTAGATCAGCGGCTTGGTGGCCAACAGAGCCAGGATCACGCCCGACGGGCCGATCGCCGTAGCGCCAACGTTCGAGACCGCCATCAGCAGACCGCCAGCCGCAGCGCCGATACAAGCGCCGATGAACGGGCGGAAGAGCGGCAGGGTGACACCGTAGATCAGCGGCTCGCCAATGCCCAGGATACCAACCGGCAGGGCGGCGGTGATGATCTTCTTCAGCTCCTGGTCCTTCGTCTTGGTGTAGACGGCCAGCGCAGCGCCAACCTGGCCCGCGCCACCCATCGCCAGGATCGGCAGCAGGATGGTGTAGCCGAACTTGTTGATCAGCTCAAGGTGGATCGGGGTCAGGGCCTGGTGGATGCCGAAGAGGACCAACGGCAGGAAGGTACCGGCCAGGATCGGACCGGCCAACCAGGGCACGGTGTTGATCAGGGCAGTCGCAGCGGAACCAATCCCGGAAGAGACCCAGAAGCCGATCGGCTGGAGCACGAAGAGGGCCAGGAGTCCACCAGCCAAGGCGGTGATAGCCGGGGTGGCGATGATGTTGATCGCCTCGGGCATCACCTTGGTCAGACGCTTGTACATCCAGCCGAAGAAGGCACCGGCCAGCGCCGCACCGATCAGGCCGCCACGGCCAGCGGTCATGTTCAGGCTGGTCAGCGTCGGGGAGATCAGGATCGCACCGGCCATCGCACCGATGGCGAACGGACCGCCGACCAGCTTGGCAGCGTTACCGCCGACCAGGATGGAGAGGTAGCCCATGATCGTGTTGCCGAGGATCGTCAGGACGGTAACGACCGAGTAACCCATGATGGCGGTCTTGGGCGTGATGCCGAAGAACTTCTGCAGGACGTTGTTGAGGGCGATGATCATGCCCGCAGCGATGATGGCCGGCAGCAGCGGCACGAAGATCGAAGCGATCTGGCGGAGGAGGGACTGCGCCGTCACGGCCTTCTTGGCCTCCGGGGCGTCCGTCTTGACGGTCGTGGAGGTCGGAGCCGGGCCGGACCGCATGATCTCGCCAGCCTCATCGGCAACCTTCTGGGCCAGGCCCGGGCCCAGGATGACCTGGAGCTGTCCACCGGTAACGATGACGCCCTTGACGCCATCGACCTTCTTGAGGGCGCCCTGGTCCGCCGCCTCAAGGTTCTTGGGATCGATCCGCAGACGGGTCATGCAGCACTCGAGTTCGTTGATGTTCCCGCGGCCACCGGCTAGCTCAATGATGCGAGCGGCGATCTGTTGTTCACGCGACATGAAGACAGCTCCTTCCGAGGTATCGGATCGAGGTCGAAGTTTCTCATCCTTTGGTATAGTTGTCTATACCACCATGGGACGATCATCTAATTTCTATAGGTGGAGGCATTTTACCTGCTAACGTTCATCATCTTTTTTTGGATCGCCTTGACTACGACCGCCACGGATGCGTGCGTACAGTCAGTATGACCCGCATACACGACAAAACCCCGCCGCCCACGAAGAGAATCACTTCCAGGCAAACGGGGCCTTTGGGTACGATTATGAGGGAACCGTCTCAGAGCGCTACATCCTCCTTACGGGAGAGCGAGACCGTAAAGCGGTACCGGTCTGCCCGGTAGAGCGAACGGACATACTCGATCGGCTCACCTGTAGCCGAGTACGAGACCCGGGTCATCGCCAACAGGGCACTGCCCAAGGGCACATGGAGGGCAGCTGACTCCTCCGGGTCTGCCAGCACAGCCTCCAACGACTGCACGGCGTTAACCAGCCGGATCCCGAAGTGCTGGATCAGGATCTCATAGAGCGAGCCGGTCAAGTCTAGATCAGGCAGACCCTGAACCAGGCGCATAGGCAGGTAGACGCGCTCCAGCGCCATGGGATCCCCGCTGGCCAAGCGGAGCCGCTCCACCATATAGATGCGCTCCTCTGGCAAGGCCTTCAGGTGTTCTGCGACCCGCTCCCCAGCCCGCACCTCCTCCACCAGGCGAACCTGGGTCGAGGGAACGAGGCCTCGGCGGCGCATCTCCTCCGTGAACGAGGTGAGCCCAAGCAGGGTCTGCTCCAACTTGGGTGGGGCCACGAATGAGCCCTTCCCCTGAACACGCCGGAGGAAGCCCTCCTGCTCAAGGATGGCGAGGGCATGACGGGCCGTCATGCGCGAGACCTTGTAGTTCTCGGTCAGTTCGCGTTCGGATGGAACCCGATCACCTGGTTGAAGCCGACCCTCATCAATCGCAACCAGGAGATCCTGCTTGATTCGATAATATAAAGGAAGCGGCTGTGCCCTATCCAAGGCAGGTTCCTCCTCAGCCCAATGTATATACCAGTATACCACCACTCGGGCTTAAATCCAGTCTATCGTACGCTTATCATTCAAATTAGTAAAGTGATACGTTGACAGCGGGCGCCCGCTCTGCTAGGATAAGTCTTCCTTTTCCCATCTCTGAAGTGGGGAGGGGGGCGGTAGCCCCCTTTCGACGGGGCAACTTCCTGCGGGCTAAAATCGCTTTCCTCGGAAGTTGCCCCGCGCCCCACCCCCACCCCCTGCCTTCTGCGACGCGGTGCGCCACGTCACGGCGTACAAGCCGCCGTGCCCGCGGCACGTATCGCGTCCCATCCCAGCGCGAGAGGAAGGTGCTCCCGTGTCCGTCGAACAGCATCCCGCCTGGGCCGAAGAATCCAGCCACCTGGCCGAGACCAAGGCCGAGGCCGCCGCACAGATCCGTACCCTGCAAGAGATCGTCCCACCGACCAAGGATGAAGACGAACTGCGGGAGGATCCGATGGATGCCGTCGAGGTAGCGGAGCGCTCCCTGATGGTCCTGCGCGAGGAAGGGGTCCACCGGCTGAAGCTCTCCTTGCGCGAGCCTTACTTTGGTCGCATCGACTTCCAGGAGGAGGGCGACCCGGTCACTCAGGCCCTCTATGTTGGTAAGGTCGGCCTGGAGAAGGGCGAGAATCACGATCCGGTCGTGATCGACTGGAGGGCGCCCGTCGCTTCGCTCTTCTACAACACCGCCCTCTCCGGCACGGAGTCAGCCGAGTACTGGTCGCCGGACGGCAAGCACACCGGCACCATCTACCTAAAGCGAAACTTCGGCATCCAGCAGGGGATCCTGCAGCGGATCGTCGATTCAAAGGTGCGGGGCGGTCCCGAGGAGGGCGAGGAGATCCTCGACGAGTTCCTGCAGTACCGCCTGGAGGAGTCCCGCGACTCCCGCCTTCGTGATATCGTCTCCACCATTCAGGGCGAGCAGAACGGGATCATCCGGGCGCCCATGGATCGCCCACTGATCATCCAAGGCGTGGCCGGCTCCGGCAAGACGACCGTCGCCCTCCACCGCCTCGCCTACCTCTTATATACCTTCCGCGGGAAGGTTGAGGCCTCCCGGGTCGTCATCTTCGCCCCGAACCGGATGTTCCTCTCCTACATCGCAGACGTCCTCCCCGAACTGGGCGTCGGCGGCGTCCTCCAGACCACCTTCGCCGATTGGGCGCTGGAGGAGTTGGGCGAGAAGGTCCGCCTGACCGACTCTGGCGACCGGTTGGAGATGCTCTTCGCTCCCGGCCAGGACCCCGGCGAGGGCTTTGATGCCCCCGGCCGCTTCAAGGGCTCGCTCTACTTCAAGACCCTCCTCGACCGGGCCCTGGCCGAGTATCAGGCCACCTTCGTCCCCGAGACCGACTTCGTCCTCTGGCCGGGCGCCACCATCAAGGCTGAGACGATTCGGTCCTGGTTCTACGAGCAGCTACAGATCTGGCCGGTGATGACCCGCAAGGAGCGGATCTTCGCCCGCCTAAAGAAGTTCGCCGATGACCGCTTCCTGCCCTACAAGGGCTCGATGCAGGAGGCCGAGCGGCGCAAGATGGTCCGGAACGCCCTCAGCCGGTACGCCCGGCTCTGGCCGGACCATACGGCGCTACGCCTCTACCAAGAGATCCTTGGCGCCCCCGCCGCCCGGAACAAGATTCCGGCGCAGGTCGGCCACCTCGACATCCCCGAGCGCGTGACCCGCGAGGCGATCCAGCTCTTCAAGCAGAAGGAGATCGCCCCCGAGGACTTGGCGCCGTTGGTCTACCTGAAGGGCCGCATTCGAGGCTGGAAGGAAGACCGCCAGCTCGACCACGTCGTGATCGATGAAGCGCAGGACTTCTCACCTCTCCAGGTCGAGCTCCTGAAGGCGCTGACCCGGGCGAACTCCTTCACGATCCTCGGCGACCTCTCCCAGGGGATCCACGCCTACGCCGGGGTCCATGACTGGGATGAGCTGACCGACGTCTTTGACCCCCATCCGGTCACCTACCAGACCCTCGAGACCTCCTACCGCTCGACGCGGGAGATCATCGAGTTCGCCAACGGGGTGATCCAGAAGGTCGGGACGCCGGCGGCGCTGGCGCGGCCGGTCTTCCGGTCGGGCGCCCCGGTCCTGGTCGAGGAGGCGCCGGATGCGGCCGCTCGAGTCAAGGCGCACGTGGAGCGGCTGCAGGGGCAGAACCTGGCCTCGATCGCCGTCCTGGCCCGCACGGAAGCGGCGGCGGTGGCCATGAAGAAGGCGCTGGGCGCCCTCGGGCTGGAGGCGGAGTTGATCCTGCCCCACCAGTCGGAGTACAAGGGCGGCCTCTCGGTGATCCCCTCCTACCTGGTCAAGGGGTTGGAGTTCGACGCCGTCATCGTCGCGGATGCGGATGCTCCTGGGTACGGGCTATC
>DATGYC010000133.1:0-32475 GCA_035298385.1 Symbiobacteriaceae bacterium
GGCCAAGCTTGCCTTTCCGGAGGCGCCGGTCTGCCTCTTCCTGGGCGACGGGACCGCAGGCCTGAATCTAATGGAGGTGGAGGCGGCGGCCCGGCAGGGGATTCAATTCCTGGTCGTGATCGGGAACGATGCGGGCTGGACGCAGATCCGGCGGGGGCAGGTCCAGCTCTACGGGGAGGAGCGCTCGCCGGCGACGGCGCTGGCCTACACCCGGTACGACGAGGCGGCGACCGGGCTGGGGGCGCACGGGGAGTGGGTGACGGCGCCGGGGCAGCTCCGCCCGGCGCTGGAGCGGGCCCTGGCATCGGGGAAGGTGGCCGTGATCAACGTCCAGATGGGGAGCTCAGACTTCCGGTCTGGTGCGATCTCGATCTAGGCAGAAGAGAGGCCACCTCTGCAGAGGTGGCCTTTGGCCGGTGAGAGCCAATGCGTCGGCGCTCCGTGAGCCCGAAGGCGGTGCAGAGCCAGTCGTCCGCACCGACGTTGCTATCCATCGGTCCACCTTCGTTGTGCAGTGCTTAAAGCCCTGACCGGACCGTCAGTCTGCCTTCGGTAAGGTCTAGATCAAGCAGGTGGAACGGCTGGATCCACCGCTCGAGGTCGATCTGGATCGGACTCTTCATCACGGCCTCCTTGACCACGTCCGCCGGAACGGCGACCCCGTTCAGGGCCATCGACATGGGTGTAAAGCGGATCGCCTTTCCTTGGATGATCGAGAAGCCACCCTGAAGGAGGAACTCCGCTCCCGTCAGGCGCCCCTGCAGGCGGGCGCCCGCCGGCTCGAACTCGAACGCCAGTCCGCTAGCGATCAACCCGTTGAGGGTCTGGTCCGAGACAACCGCCGTCGCGCCCGGCGGGAAGAGTGAGAAGGTGACCGAATCGGGCTCAAAGCCTTTCGCATCAGCGGCGGAGGCGCTGATCGATTCAGCCAGGGTGGCGAGGAGGCCAGGTACCTCAGCCCAGGCCGTCTCCAACTTGGCCAACGCCGCTTCGATGCGGCCCCGCTCCGCCCGCAGGCCGGTCAGGATCGACTCCCGCTTCGCAATCTCGACCGAGAGCTTGGCGGCGGCGGCCTTCGCCTCCTCAGCGAGGGCGGCTAGGCGCTGCTGCGTCGCCTCAAGCGCCGCCTTCTGCTCGGTAAGTTCAAGCTGGGTGGTGCTGACCTGGGCCATCAGCCGCTGATCGTGTGCCATCAGCAGTGCGACAGACTCCAGCCGGTCTAAGAAGTCGCTGAGCGTCTCGGCGCCCAGGAGGATCGAGAAGGGGTTCAACTGCCCGCGCTCCTGCAGGAGGCGCAGTCGGTGGGCAAGGCGCTGTCTTAGGTCAGCGAGGACGGCCTCCGTCTCGGTGATCTTCGTCTGGATCTCAACAGCCTGGACCTTGGCTTCGGCCTGCTCGAGATCGAGCCGCTTCTGATCGGCCTCGATCGTCTCTCGCTCCCGATTGAGGGCGAAGAGTTCGGCCAGGACGGCCTGCTCTTGGGCCTGAACGTCGGCCAGTTCGGTCGGGGTGCGCCCTTCATCGGGCGCCGCTTGCGGGGCGCCGCCGAAGATGGATGCGACCAAGAGCAGGCTACAGAAGATCCCCAGCGTTCGGCGCACCATCCCCACCCCCCCGTTGCAGAACTCTTCGACAGTGGGAAGGTGGGTTCCTTTGGCGATTGACAGGGTGGGGGTGCTGCCGTATCATGGTTTGGCAGGCGCCCGTAGCTCAGTAGGATAGAGCAAGTGTTTCCTAAACACTAGGTCGGCGGTTCGATCCCGTCCGGGCGCACCAAAAGCAGAAGCCAGTGGGTTATCCCACTGGCTTTCTTCTATTGCTTGATGAGGTTCTTGGCGTAGACGCCCAGGCCAGGGCCGCTCGGGGTCTGCATCCAGTCGATCACGAGGCCTTCCATATACTTCTTGGCCGGCTCGTCCAGCAGGAGGGGCACGCCATCGACGAGCTCCGCCTCGGGCGCCCAGGTCTCGAGCGACCAGGACCAAGTCGGACCGGTCAGCCCCTGCCTCACCTTGACGCGAATCGCCAAGTTGCCGCCCTTTTCGATGATGATCTTGGTCAGCTGCTTGCCCGCAGCGGGCGTAATCTTCAGATCCATCTATTTCGCCTCCACCGGGTTTCGCTACCCGAAGGGTTTCGAGGGAAGAGGGACGCTCTCCTTCTTACTCCTCGCGCAGGACCTGCAGCGGCTTGGCCGCCAGGACATCGAGGGTGGAGAGGATCCCGACCAAGACGGTCAGCACGACCGTCCCAATGATTCCGATCAGGACGGGCAGCGCCTCAAAGTGATAGCTGACCTCCATCACCTGCTTGAGCACGACCCAGGCGGCGGTCACCGAGATGATCGCTCCCACCAGCCCGGCCACGAGGCCGAGGGTGGCGTACTCCATCGCAAAGATCTGCCAGACCCGCTTGCGGGAGGCGCCCAGGGTCTTGTAGAGGACCGCATCCCGGGTTCGCCGGTACTTGGTCGAGACGATCGAGGAGGAGAGGATCACCAGGCCGGCCAGGATTGAGAAGCCAGCGACGAATCGGATCACCATCGCAATCCGATCCAGGACCGAACTGACGGTGGTCAGGATGTCGTTCAGATTGATCATCATCGCCGTCGGGAACTGGCTGGCGATGAGGCGCTGGACGTCGCGGCTGGCGGCCGACTGGACGCGGGCCTGAGCGAGGTAGGTGGCCGGGACGCCATCGAGGGCGCCCGGCGCAAAGACGAAGTTGAAGCCGCCACCGGCCCGGAAGTCGGTCGTCTTGCGGATGTTGACCACCTTGGCTGTAACGGGGGCGCCGCCCTCCATCTCCATCTGGACGAGCGAGCCGATCTGGAGGTTCAGGACCTGGGCTGCCTCCTGCTCGACGGAGACCCACTTCTCGCCAGCGGGGATCGATCCGGTCCACCAGGCGCCCTGAACGATCTCGCTGGACGGGGGCTGCGTGGCGGCCCAGGTGGCGTTGAAGGTGAAGTTGAACCAGCGCTCGCCCTCATCAGAGAGGGTCAGCTCCTCCTTCTTCTTGCCGTCGATCGCCAGGAGCTTGCCCCGGGCGATCGGGGAGGGATCGGGGAGCGACTCGACCCCGGGCTGGGCCCGGAGGCTGGTCGTGAACTGCTTCGACTCTGCCTCGCTCAGGCCCATGACGAAGAGGTTGGGCGTGCCCGCAGGCGAGGTGAGCGTCACCTCCTGGAGGAGGCCGCGCTGCAAGAGGGTCACGCCGAGGACGATCGTGACGCCGATGCCGAGGGCAAGGACGATCGCGGCCGCCTGCGAGCCCGGGCGGTGTACGTTGGCCAGCCCCTGCCGCATCGAGACGAATCGGCGCGGGAGCTTGATCCGGCGCACGATCCGGACAGCGAGGGCGGCGGCGCCCCAGAGCAGGAGGATCGCCCCGGCGAGGCCACCCATGAACCAGAAGCCCCAGTCGAACCGCCCAGCGAGCCAGGAGGCGATCAGGGCGAGTCCAAGACCAGCGACCGCCAGCAGGGCGACTTCACGACCCCAGGTGCCGGCAGAGAGGCGCCCCTTCTGGTCGGCCATCTCCCGCCGGAAGACGAGAGCGGGCTTGACGTCCCGAATCCCGGCGAGCGGAATCAGGGTGAAGAGCACAGCCGTCAGGAGGCCGACCAGGAGCCCCTGCAGGGCGACGACCGGCGAGAGCCCAACGGTCAGTTCCACATCCAGCAGCGGCCCGATCACTGCGGGCAGGACGAGTTGGATCCCCCACCCAAACAGGATGCCCAACGCTGAGCCAGCCACGGCGAGGAGCAGGACCTGGATCAGGTAGACGAGCGTCACGCGCTGGTTGGTGGCGCCGACGCACTTCATGATCGCGATCGAGTCCAGCTTCTGCTGGATGAAGACCCGGGTGACGTTGGCTACGCCGAGGCCGCCAACGAGCAGGGAGATCATCGAGACGAGCGAGAGGAAGGCGGTCATGCGGTCGAGGAAGCGCTTGATCTGGGGCTGCGCCTCCCGGAAGTCGGAGACCCGGCCCTTCTCGGGCTTGAAGGCCTCGGTCAGGCCGGTGCGGATCGCCTCGACCTTGGTCTGGTCGGGGAGCTTGAGCAGGAAGGAGTGGTTGGCGCGGGCGCCCAGGCCCATCAGGCCGGTCGTCGCCAAGTCAGCCTGGCTGATCATCACCCGTGGACCGAGGCCAAAGTTGGCGGCCACCCGGTCGGGCTCCTGGGTGATGATCCCGCCGATCTTGAAGAGTTGGGTGCCGAGCTTTAGCTGGTCACCGACGGTCAGACCAAGCCGGTCGAGCAGGTCGGCGCCCACGAGGGCCGTACCAGCAGGGATCTGGCCGGTGGTAGCGCCCGCCGCCCTGGCAGTGCCCGGTGCGGGAACGGTGGGAGCCATCGTCGACAGGGCGCCCGGCGGGTCGGTGATCAGCTCCCCATAGAAGGGATAGCCCGGCTCGATCGCCTTTAACTCGACCAGGGTCGAGTCCTTACTGGTCGGGTTGATCGCCATCGAGGTGGTCTCGGTCACGTGCAGGACCGCGATGCCTTGGGTCTTTAGCTCGTCCAGGTGAGCGAGCCCCTGCTCCCCGGGAGGGCGGTTCATCTGCACCTTCATGTCGGCCGCCATGAGGGTCCGGGCCTCACGCAGGAGGGCGGACTGGACGGCGGCGTTGAAGCCCTTGATCCCGACCAGCCCGGCTACACCGATAGCGATCGCGAGCAGGAAGAAGAGGAAGCGGCTCCGGCCGCGGCGCATCTCGCGCAGGGCCTGGCGCCAGGCGAACTTGAGCGACTTCATTTGGCCACCCGCTCCCGGCGCTCTTCCTTGACGATCACGCCATCACGGAGATGGACGGTCCGGTCGGCCAGGGCGCCCAACTCGGGATCGTGCGTGACCAGGACCAGGGTTGTCCCTTGCTCCCGGTTGAGTTGCAGGAGTAGCTCGATGATCGCCTGACCGGTCGCCGTATCCAGGTTGCCGGTCGGCTCGTCTGCCAGAAGTAAGGAAGGCCGGGAGGCGAAGGCCCGGGCAAGAGCGACCCGCTGCTGTTCACCGCCGGAGAGTTGAACCGGGTAGTGGTGGCCGCGGTTGCCGAGGCCGACTGCATCCAGGAGCTCCTTGGCCCGAGCGGGGGCGCCCTCCGGCTGATCAAGCAGTTCCAGCGGCAACGCCACGTTCTCGAGCGCCGTCAGGTTCGGAATCAGGTTGAAGGACTGGAAGACGATCCCGATCTTCTGTCCGCGTAGCAGGGCGAGTTGATCCTCAGAGAGGCCGGTGATCTCGACGCCGTCGATCTGGATCGAGCCGGCGGTCGGGGCGTCCAGCCCGGCCAGTAGGCCCAGCAGGGTCGACTTCCCGGAACCGGACGGCCCCATGATCGCCAGGACCTCGCCGGCCGGAACGGTCAGATCGATCGGCTTTAGAATCTCGAGCTCACGCTCGCCGCTCTTCAGGCGCTTGGTCAGCCCTTTGATCGTCAACATGGTAAAAGGAACCTCCTTAAGAAGAGGCAGAGATCGGGACCCCATTCGGGGGCTCGAACGTGCTAGAATGGGACGGAGAAAGCGAGGGTGAAACGATGCGGAAGTCTCTCATCTATGTCGCTCTTTTTGTCGTAGTAGCTACTACTTTAGGCATGGCAGGCTGTGGCCAGAATCGGCCAACAGAGCCCGCTAAGCCCGCCACTGCCCCGGTCAAGGGCGCGCCGGCGAAGGTCGAGCCAGACCGGACCGGCTGGCCCGTCATCGTCGCCTTTGGCGACTCGCTGACGGAGGGCTACCAAGTCGATCCGAAACTGAACTACCCAGCGCGCCTGCAGGGTGCGCTTGACCAAAAGGGCTACAAGTACCGGGTTGTCAACGCAGGTATCTCCGGTGACACGACGACGGGCGGGCTGAATCGAGTCCAGGCCGTGATCGATCAGAAGCCGGCGATCGTTATCCTGGAGTTGGGCGCCAACGATGGCATGCGTGGGATGCCGCTCGATAAGATGAAGGCGAACCTGCAGGGAATCATCGATCGGTTGAAGGCGGCCAAGGTCCAGGTCGTTCTGGCAGGCATTCAGATCCCCCCCAATCTCGGTCCTGAGTATACCCAGTCCTTCCAGCAGACGTACAAGGAGTTGGCCGAGGCGAACCAACTGCCGCTGATCCCCTTCCTTCTAGAGGGTGTGGCCGCTCGTCCCGAACTTAACTTGCCGGATGGGATTCACCCGACTGGCGAGGGCTACGTCTACGTGGTCAACAACGTTCTGCCCGTCTTGGAGCCCCTGTTACAGCGATAAGGCGAGGCGCACCCCTAGTGGGTGCGTCTTTTCGTTCGCCCTCTCGCCAGGAGCGAGCATCTGTTTGTCGAAAATTGTTTCCAAAATGTGGGAGGAATCCAAGGGGGTGTCGACGAAACATTCTGATCAAGGAAGTGAACGCAGGGGGTGCATGGGGTGCCAATCAGCGAACTGAAGGTCCTGGCGGCTCAGGGACGTTACCTTCAGGTCGACCGCGATGCGCAACGGCTGATAGCCTCCGGTGATCTAAATGAAATGGAGTTGGCGGAGGCCTATCTGTTTGGGGCGATCGCCAAATTTCGGTTGCAGGAGTTCTGGGGCAGCCTGAAGCTGGCTGAACGGGCGATGAACATCCCGGCAGCCACCAAGGGAACGGTTGGAATGGGTGCACTTATGGTTGCCTTAAATGAAATTGAGATTGGTGATTACGCCCTGGCGATCGACCATCTTCAGACGGCGATGGACCTCATCATCGAAGCCGACTCTGAGGATCTTCGCCGCCAGGAGGGCGTCATTCACTACAACATGGCGCTGGCCCATCGGGCAAGGCGGGACTGGGATAAGGCGAACATGCATTTTGAGTTTGCTGCCCACGTATTCTCCCAAAAGGAGGATATGGAGCGTGCACTCGACTGCTATCGTGAGGCCGCCTGGTGCTTCCTGACCCAAGGGGATGCAGCACGGGCGGAGTCCCTTATCACCAAGATCGAAGCGTATGTGCAGGGTCAACCAGACATTGATGCCAAGTGGTATCTGTGCTTGTTGGTCGACCGGGCCTATACGAAGCTCTGTCGTGGTGAGGCGGGAGAGGCGGTCGCCCTCTGCGAAGAGGTCTGTGCACCCGGTCGCATCGCTGCGGAGGACGATCTTCGTACACAGGCGAGCTGGATCGCCGGTGAGTCAGCCTTGCTGCTCGGGCAGTACGACCAGGCTGCGTTCTTCGCCGATTTCACCATCGATCTGGCTATGAAGGCTCAGTGGCCAGCGATGATGAATCGAGGGAACGATCTCCGACGCCGGATCTTCGCCGAGCGGGGGCAAGCTGACTCGGCCGGTTAGCACACAAATGGGTTAGGTCGGGGCGATTCACGTCGCCCCTTCCCATAGAAACCGATTTCGCCCGGAGCAAAAAAGGGGAGGGAATGGAATGAAGCTGATGCGGATGGTGTTCTTCTTCCTATCGGTGGCGCTGGTGGGGGCTATGCTTGGTGGCGTTGCAGCTGCCGCTAACGGTCGCCCGATGCCGCCGATCATCACTACGCGTGTACCTTCCTCCTTCTAAGCAAACGCAGCTCTTTTCGCTGGGAGAAGAATAATCTGCTAGGAAGATCCCCCCTCCACTTGGAGGGGGGTCCCGTCATTGAAAGGGGAAGCTTGCCCGAATCGTCGTGCCCTGTCCGGGCGTGGAGTGGACCTGGAGCGTACCCCCATAGACGGTTGCTCGTTCGCGCATCCCCGTCAGGCCACGCCCGCTACCTGTCGGTCGCTCCGTCGCAAAGCCCCTCCCGTTGTCGCTGATCTCGAGGTCGATCAGGTCGGAGGTGACCTGGAGGGCGACCTTGACCTGGGTGGACTCCGCATGTTTGGCACAGTTGTTGAGCGACTCCTGGAGGATCCGGAAGAGGGTTACGGCCAGTTGATTGGCGGGCTCCGGTCCGTGCGCCACCGTGAACGCTGTAGCGGTCTGGTGCTCCTCCCCCCACTGGGTGAGGTAGGACTCCAGCGCATCGGCGAGGCCCATCTGTTCCAGCAGGTGGGGGTGGAGGTTCTCCATCACCCGGCGTAGCTCGCTGTGTGACCGGGTCAGGATCTGGATCGCCTCACCCACCCGGGCGCCCGCCGCCTCAGGCGAGGGCGCCCGCTGGGCCAGTTCCAGCTTTCGGATCGGTGCGATGATCCCGGTCCCCAACCAGTCATGAATGTCAGAGGCGACTCGGCGGCGCTCCGCATCCCGTGCCTCGGTCAACTCGGTTACACGCGCCGCCATGACGGCCAGGATGGCCTCGTTCGCCTTCCGTTCCCGCATCATCGAGCGATCGACGACCCAGGCGACCAGGAAGAAGAGGCCGATCCGCATCCCAAGCAAGGCGGGGTGAAACGGGCTGCCCGCCGGATCCCAGAAGAGGTAGATCAGGGTGTAGAGGGCCGAGTTGGCGCCGAGCAGGAGATAGGCGTAGGACCGCCCGTCCACGGAGGGGGCGGTCAGGGACATTAAGAGGTAGGCGGGCCAGACCTCTGAGCCCCGGCCGCCGGTGACGGCGACCATTGCGGAGAGGAGAATCGTCCAGACGATCGTGTCAAAGGCTAGAAGGTAGTGCCACCGAATCTTGCGCAGGTAGATTTCGATAAATGCCGCACTTCCGCTGAGGAGGAAGACGACTAAAACGGTAGGCTGGAGGTAGGCGGGATTGCCGCTAAAGACGAGGTAGCCCACCAGGAGGGCGCCCCAGATGATCTCGGCCATGTTCTCGACCGGCACCGACATCCTCTTCATGCGAAATGTTCACATCCCTCTCTCTACAATCTATCACAGGCCTGCGCGCTGGTGGAGGAATTCGCTTGTCCGAACTCAGACTGCTCCTTGTCGAGGATCAGACCGTCTTGCGGGAAGGGCTCCGGCAACTGATCGAGGGCGAACCGGGGCTGACGGTAGTCGGCGAGGCGGGCACGGTCCAGGAAGGGGTGGCCCAGGCAGAGCGACTGCAGCCTGACGTCCTCCTGCTCGACCTAAAGCTGCCAGACGGAAGTGGTCTGGAGATCGCTCGCCAGGTACTGGCCCAGCGCGATCCGCCGGCCGTCCTGGTCCTCTCCACCTACGAGGATGTCGCCCTGGTCAAGTCCGCCTTGGACTTGGGGGCGTCCGGCTTCATCCCCAAGTCCGCCGCCTTCGCAGAGATCGTGGCGGCGGTCAAGGCGGCGGCAGCCGGTGGAGTCGTCCTGCATCCCTCCCTGGCGATCAAGATCGCAGCGAAGCGGACCCGGGAGGATCTGAACCAGGAGGAGCTGGCGATGCTCTGCTTGCTGGCGGAGGGGCTCACCTACGGGGAGATCGGTGGCAAGATCTATCTGAGTGAGCGGACCGTCCGCCGCCACATGAACGTGATCTTTGCGAAGCTGGGCGCCCAATCGAACGCCCAGGCGGTTGCAGAGGCGATGCGCCGCGGCTTACTTGACTAGCGTCCGGAGGAATCAGCATTGGCGATCCGACTCGGGTATGCGTGTATCAATCTCTCCTTACAGGTCGACAAAAAGAGCCCGCGCTTCAAGGCGCTGACGGCTAAACGGCTCTCCACGATGGAGCCGCAGGAGCGGCGCGCTCACCTCTACCAGGTAGGCAAGAACAACCTGGAGACCGTGGCGGCGATCCTGCAGTGGAACGCTACCCAGGGGATTCGCTTCTACCGGATCACCTCGGAGCTAATCCCGCTTGCGACTCACCCGGTGGCTGAGGGCTGGGATTGGGCGGATGACCTCGCCTCTGAATTCGCCCGGGTCGCCCGGCTGGCCGAGAAGACGGGGAGTCGCCTGACGACGCATCCCGGCCAGTACACCGTCCTAAACGCCAAGGAGGCCCGAGTGATCGAGTCGTCGATCCGGGACTTGGTCTACCATGAGCGCATGCTGACCTTGCTGGGCGCCCAGGCCGACTGGGGCATGGTCCTGCACGTCGGCGGCGGTTACGGGGACAAGGAGGCGGCGGCGAGCCGGTATCGGGCGAACTTTGCCCATCTGCCGGCTGAGGTGCAGCGCCGGCTCTGGATCGAGAATGATGATACGACCTGGGACACGGCGGAGGCGCTGGCGGTGGCGGAGTCGGTGGGGCGCCCGCTGATCTTCGACATCCATCACCATCGCGTGTTGCGAGAGGACGACTGGCTCCCCTGGTTCGAGGCGGCGATGGCGACTTGGGGCGCGGTCCGGCCCAAGATGCACTACTCGACGCCGAAGGATGGGGTCCGTTCCCGGGCCCATGCGGATGGGATCGACCCGGATGATTTCGCCCAGTTCCTTGCGCGGATTGGCGAGCGGGAGCTCGATGTGATGCTGGAGTGCAAGGCGAAGGATCTGGCGTTGTTGCAGCTCCGGACGGATCTGGCTGAGCGGGGGTTCTGTCTGTAAAAGAGACCAGCCTGATGGCTGGTCTCTCTCTATTGACGGACCTGCCCAACCTCGGCGGTCAGGATCACCTGCCCGGGTTGCAGGCTGATCTCGCTCAGCTTGACGCTTCGCTTGATCTGGGCCTCGACCATGTCGGCGAGCGGCATGGTGAGGCGTAGGCGCTCGGAGTCGAAGCCGGGCAGGGGATTGCCTAGACGGGGCGCCAACTCCCGCAAGGCGTAGTTGGGGACCGTGAGGTAGCCCAGGCGGAGGCTGGAGAGTTCGAAGGAGAGGGTCCGCTCATCCAGGGCGATCAGGTGCAGGTCTACCTGCAGGCCGAGTGGGCGCTCAAACTGGCCGGGCAGCGCCCCTGGCGGGGGCTCGATGATCGAGTCGAGCCGTACCCCATCGGAGAGGAGGGCCGAGCGAATTCGTTTGACGGGGAACCCCTCGCCACGGCCCGAGAGGATGGCGGAGGCGAGCAGGCCGTTCCACTCCGCCTCGGTAAAGCGAAGGGTGATCCGACCGCCCTTGGTCAGGGCGCCCTCCTGCGCCCGCAGTTGCTGGACGAGGGAGACGTAGGCGACGGCGGCGCCCGGTCCTTGCTCGAACTGTTCCACCGGGCCGATCAGGGTGGGGAGGAGGAGGATGAAGAGCAGAACGAGCACGATTGGAAAGGCCAGGAGGGCGATCACCGTACGGCGTAGATTGCGCTCTTTGTCATGGCGGCGGGTTAGGCGGGACAGGATCGTTCACCTCCGGCGGGGGATTGCCCCAGCAGATGGAAGGCCGAGTGGATGCGGGAAGGGTAGGCCGCAGAGACGAAGAAGGAAGAACCCGATGGGAGGGAGGGTCGCCCTGATGCGGAGACGAGGCCTATATCTCCTCTGGTTGACGGTGCTCATGTTGGGGGTTCTGCTTGGACCCGGGGCTGTACAGGCCCAGGGTGAGGCTTGGACAAAGGTCGCAGACGGGGTGCGTGGGGTTCAGCCGACCGATTGGCAGCCATAGACTGAAACGGTGCTCCTAGTAGGGACGGACCACGGGACCGAATGGTTCCGTGGTCCCTTTCGTTCCCAGTTCACCGAAACTTACCTATAGAAAAGATTTTTCTGGCAGGTGAAGCGTCCCGTCATCCCTAAAGACAGAGTGGGAGGATGAGTGTGACGATGATAGGGGAGAGCCGACGAGCATGGAGATGATCTGGGAACCTACAATCGAAGGGATTGAGCGGGCTCGCATCACCCGTTTCCTGCGTCAGAACGGGCTTCCTGATCTCGAGGCGCTGCAGGCGAAGGCGCTGGCCGACCCGGCTTGGTTCTGGGCCGCGGTCGTGCGCGACCTGGAGATCGCGTGGTTTGAGCCACCAACGGAGATCCTCGACCTGAGTGAGGGTGTTCCCTGGGCGAAGTGGTTCCGGGGCGCCCGGCTGAACCTCGCCTATGAGTGCATCGACAAGTGGATCGAGCGAGGCCTGGGCGACTCCCCTGCCGTCATCTGGGAGGGCGAGGAAGCGAGCACGCGGACCTGGTCGTACCGGGAGCTACAGGCAGAGACGAACCGGGTCGCCAACGCCCTGCAGGCGCTCGGGGTTGGCCCGGGCGACCGGGTGGGCATCTTCCTGCCGATGCTGCCCGAGACGGTCGCCGCGGTGATGGCGGTCGCCCGGATTGGGGCGGTCTTCACCCCGATCTTCTCTGGTTTTGCGCCAGGCGCCGCTGCTGCCCGCCTCCACGATGCGGGCGCCAAGGTCTTGGTGACGGCGGATGGCTACTTCCGGCGCGGTAAGGCGGTCGATATGAAGACGGTGGCCGATGAGGCAGCGGCGGGCGCCCCCTCGGTGCAGTCGCTTCTGGTCGTCCGGCGGACTGGTCGGCCCGTCAACTGGACCCCCGGCCGCGACTTCTGGTACGACGAGATCGTCCCGGCGCAGCCGGCCACAGCCGTGACCGCCAAGCTGGACCCGGAGAGCCCGCTGATGGTGATCTACACCTCGGGGACGACGGGGAAGCCGAAGGGAGCGCTTCACGTCCAGGGCGGCTTCCCGATCAAGGGCGCCCAGGATATGGCCCATCTGTTTGACGTTGGCCAGGGCGATCGGATGCTCTGGTTCTCTGACCTGGGCTGGATGATGGGGCCCTGGCTGATCTGGGGCACGCTGCTCAACGGCGCGGCGATGTTCCTCTATGACGGCGCCCCCGACTTCCCTGGGCCGGATCGGCTCTGGGCGATGGTCGCTCGCCACAGGCTGACCCACCTGGGTCTCTCCCCGACGGTGATCCGGGCCCTGGTCCCGCACGGGGCGGCGGAGCCCGCCAAGCACGACCTCTCCTCGCTACGGATCCTGGGCGGGACGGGCGAGCCGTGGAACCCGGAGCCGTACCTGTGGTTCTTCGACCATGTGGGCGGCAAGCGCTGCCCGATCATCAACTACTCGGGTGGCACAGAGATCTCGGGCGGAATCTTTGGCTGCGTCCCGACCCGACCCCTGAAGGTCTGCTCGTTCAACGTGGCGGTACCTGGAATGGGCGTGCAGATCCTGGACGAGAACGCCCAGCCGGTTGGGCCAGGCGTGGTGGGCGAGCTCTGCCTGACGGCGCCCTGGCCGGGCATGACCCGTGGCTTCTGGGGCGACTCGAAGCGGTATGAGGAGGCGTACTGGTCGCGCTTCCCCGGGGTCTGGGTCCACGGGGACTTCGCCTCGGTCGATGCTGAGGGCTTCTGGTACATCCACGGCCGCTCGGATGATACGATCAAGGTCGCTGGCAAGCGGACCGGCCCGGCTGAGTTCGAGTCCGCCCTGGTCGCCCATCCGGCCGTCATCGAGGCGGCGGCGATTGGGGTGCCACACGCGGTCAAGGGCGAGACGGTCGTCTGCTTCGCCATCTTGGCGCCCGGCTACACGCCGAGCGAGGCGCTGGAGCGGGAGTTGAAGGCGGCGGTGGCGGGGGAACTCGGCAAGCCGTTGACGCCGGAGCGGGTCCACGTTGTCCAGGCGCTGCCGAAGACGCGGAACGCCAAGATCATGCGCCGGGTGATCAAGGCGGCCTATATAGGCAAGGAACTCGGCGATCTCTCGGCCCTGGAGAACCCGGGCGCCGTGCACGAGATCAGCGCGCTACGGACCGTCTAGACCGCAACGCCCCTTTTCGAAGGGGCGTCGTTCTTTTTTGTGACTCTGCCCCCATACGCCTTGCTAGTCGTGTCCGGAATCGGACAGCAGATTGGCAACCGTTGGTCACCTGAGATGTTTACGATGAAGAGCAAAGTGAGGTGGTCTACCATGGCGCTCTTGGCTGCGCAGGGATTGGTCAAGCGATATGGGGCGTTTGAGGCGGTTAAGTCGATCTCCTTCGAGGTGCAGAAGGGCTCCTGCTGGGGGCTGCTCGGTCCGAACGGTGCGGGTAAGTCAACGACGCTGGGGATCCTGAGCGGCACACTGGAGCCGACGGCGGGCGCCCTCCGCTTCGAGGGAGAGGACTGGGCGGCGGCGGAGGGCGCCCGGCGGCGAGCGATCGGCTACGTGCCGCAGGAGCTAGCCCTGTACGACAGTCTCTCAGCGCTGGAGAACCTGCGCTTCTGGGGTCGGCTTTACGGGGTTCGTGGACGTGCGCTTGACGGACGGATCAAGGAGGCGCTCGACTGGGTCGGGCTTGCAAGCCGAGCCCGGGAGAAGGTTGGAGCCTTCTCCGGCGGGATGAAGCGGCGGCTCAACCTCGCCGCAGCGATCCTGCACCGACCACGACTTCTCCTGCTCGACGAACCGATGGTCGGCGTCGATCCGCAGTCCCGCAACCTCCTGCTGGAGGTTCTCCAGCACCTGCGCCAAGAGGGGATGACCCTGATCTACACCTCGCACTACATGGCGGAGGTCGAGGCGGTCTGTGATCGGGTGGCGATCATCGATCACGGCAAGCTCCTGGCGGAGGGGGGCCTTAGCGAACTCCTGGCGCAGAGCGGAGCCGGGGTGCTAGTCCAGACCTCTGATGCCCAGGCTGCGCTGGCGGGAGACTGGGGCAGCCTTCTACCAGTGGCACGTGAAGAGGGCCTCTTCTTCCCGGCCGAGCAGCCGGGGGAGATCCTGCCGCAGGTGGTCCTGCAGATGAACGCCAGGGGCTGGCAGATCAGCGGGATCGAGGTCGTCCAGCCCTCCCTGGAGGCGGTCTTCCTCGCACTTACGGGCACGGCGTTACGCGACGAGTAAGGGAGGTGGACCGATGTTTGGTGCGATCCTGCGTAAGGAGTTGCTCAGCTACTTTCAAGACCGAGGGATGCTCCTGCAACTGCTCCTGAGCCCGCTGATCACGATCTCGCTCTTCTCATTCCTCTTGGCGAATCCGGGGCTAGATGGGTTGCGGGTGGCCGTCGTCGCCCCTGAGGGCTCTGAGCGGTCCGCAGTCGTGGCAGAGAGGTTGACGGCGGCGAACCTGGCGCCAGAGGTGATGACGGAGGCGGCCTTTGACTGGGCGATCACCCGGGGGGAGTTGCTCGCGGGAGTAGTCCTGCCGGAGGGGGACGAAGCAGCGAGGCTCTACCTCTCCCCGGCGCAGTCCGGTGTGGCGAAGGCGCTTGGGCGCCAGGTCGAGGCGGCGCTGGCCGAGGCAGGTGCATCACCGGGGCAAGTCAGCGCTGGATCGAGTGAGTCGACGGGTCAGATCAGCGCCACGCCGCCTGGGGCCGGGCTCCCTGCTGCGGTGGTCGTCAGCCACCCGGTGGAACTGAACTGGGGTACCCCCGCCCAGGCGGCTGAACCGGCCAATACCGGGGCGGCTGGCTACATCATCCTGACCCTCTTCTTCATCGTGGTCAACGTCGGCCAGGTCCTCGTGAAGGAGCAGACGGCGGGGGTCTTCCGGCGGCTGCAGGGGACCCCCCTGACGGGGTGGGCGCTCTTTCTGGGGAAGTGGCTTCCGGCCTGGCTGATCTCCCTCTTGCAGGCGGTGCTCTTCATCGGGTGGGGCGCCCTGATCCTCGACTTGGACCTCGGTCCGCTGACCCGCCTGGGTCCGGTCATCCTGATCGTGACCGCCTGTGCGACCGCCCTGGGCCTTTGGGTAGGCTCCTTCGCTAAGACCGAGGCCCAAGTCCCTGCGATCGGGGTGAGCCTCTCGCTCGCCCTGGCCGCCCTCGGCGGTTGCTTCGCCCCGCTCTATCTGCTACCGAAGTGGCTCCAGTACGCGTCCTGGGCGATTCCGCAACACTGGGCGCTTGTCGCCGTCCAGCAAGGGATCGCTGCGACTGGCACGGACATCGCCGTCGTCCTGCCCTACATCGGCATCCTGACTGTCTTTACGCTCATCTTTGCACTCCTGGGGAGCCGGCGCTTTGGCCTCGTGCTACGTCGACGCTAAATAGAGAGACCGCCAGCCTGTTGGTTGGCGGTTCTGCCATCACGTCCAGGGTAACTGGGGCGGCCTCAGGTTCGTCCAAATTGATACAGATCTATCGGTCACAAGGAGGGCTCGACGTGCGAAGGCGCGACTTTCTGACTGCGACAGCCGTTGCCGCCACGGCGATCTTGACCGGATGCACGAAGGGCCTTCCCACGCCACCGCCTCCGCCTGAGGAGGAGTCGGGGGAGAGACCTGTGCGCGTCCTGCTGCTCTCCGATCCACACACCCAGGATGGGCGCTACAGCTTGACGGCTGGTAAGCTTCGGGACGCCCTGAACGATTACAAGGCGCTGAAACCGGACCTGCTCGTGGTCAACGGGGATGTGACCGACCGGGGGCTGGTGGGCGAGTACGAGACCTTCTTTGACTGCGTCAAGTCGGTTCTTGGCGCCAAGCTGCCCGTCACGATCACCACCGGCAACCACGAGTTCTATGACAAGGACGCGACCGATGAGACGGAGATCGCCCGCTTCCTTAAGGCGAGCGGCCGACAGACGCCGTATAGCGCTCTGAAGGTGGCCGGGGTTCACTTCGTCCTCCTGGCGACGGAGATGTGGAAGACGGCGCCGAAGAATCCGGATTGGGCCTGGCTCTCCCAGGCGCAGCTCGAGTGGTTCGCCCAGACCCTGGCGGCGAACAAGGATCTCTTCACGATCGTCCTGCTTCATCAGCCGCTGCAGGAGACGCTCCTTTGGAGTCACGGCGGCAACAACTTCGCCGGCTCGGGCCAGGTGGCGGAGTTGAAGGCGATCCTGGCGAAGCATCCGCAGGTCAAGCTCTGGCTCTCTGGGCACACTCACCAGCGCATTGAGGCGGAGGCGGCGAAGGTCCAGATTGGCCAGACTCGCTTCCTGGGCCTGGGCTCCACCGCCTATCAGATCTACCTAAGCGAGGGTGGACAGGCCCGAGAGCGGGATTGGGAGGCGAGCCAGTCCCGGCTCTTGGAGATCTGGCCGGATCGGGTCGAGATCAAGTCGCGTGACCACCAGGCGAAGCGGTGGCTCGATCAGGTGGCGCTGACGCTACCGAAGAAGGCATAGCAAAGGCGCCCTTCCCGAGGCCGGGAGGGGCGCCCTTCGCTTTAGTTTCCGCGCTGCGAACGGAGGAGGGAGAGCGGGTAGAAGGTGCCCCGCCAGCTGATGCCGCCCTTCCAGAGCGTCAGGAAGAGCGCTCGGGCACAGGTGAAGCAGAAGAGCAGGGCGCTGATGGGATAGGCGGGTAGGTAACGCCAGGACTGCACGTCCATCGTCCGGTTGGCGATCAGGTAGATCGCCCACTGGAGCAGAATCGTCGCCCCGAAGAGTGCCTGGGCGGTCCCGCTGGCGAGGAAGAGGCCGATGAAGGGCCAGACCATGACGACCAAGATGCCGCTGATGGCGCCCACGGTGATCGGCAGGTTGTAGTCGAAGCCGGCGAAGGTGTTCTTCTCCAGCCCACGGATCGCCTCCCAAAGGGTGGAGTACCACTCCACGGCGATCATCCCCTTACCGTCCATCACCAACTGGCGGTAGCCCATGCGCTTCAGCCGCCGACCGAGTTGGAGGTCATCGTCTGGCCGGAGGGAGATAGGCTGCATCGTACCGATCCCCTCATAGGCCTGGCGACGGACCAGGTTGAAAGCGCCGATCCCCACGCCCGCCTTCGACTTGGGCATGTTCGCCCGGTAGGGCCGCATGGAGGTCAGGAATGACATGATGAAGAAGCCGACCCAGGCCGTTAGGAGATAGCGCTTGCTGAGCATGGCGGGCGCCAGGGTCAGGTGATCGAGTCCCCGCTCCTCGCAGAGGGCGACTGCCCGACGGCAGGTGGTCGGGTTGTACTGGACGTCGGCATCGGTGAAGAGCAGGTAGTCGCCCTGGGCGACCTGGGCGCCCACCCAGAGGGCGTGGTTCTTCCCCAACCAGCCTGGTGGCAGTTCGGTGATATGGACTGGACGGATCTGGGGGAACTCCTGTGCCAGCCGATCGATGATCGCTCCGGTCTCGTCGGTGGAGCGGTCATCGATCAGGATCAGCTCCAGGTTCGGGTAATCCTGGCGGAGCATCGATCGGACGGCAGCCTCCAGCTTGGGCGCCTCGTTGCAGGCCGGGACGATGAGGGAGAGGTGGGGGGGATTCGGCCCCAAGGAGGCCGATGGTGAGGTCGTCTGGTCGAGACGGCTGACTAGGTGGTTGGCCCAAAGGCCCTCGAGCAGCGTGCCGAGCGAGGCCACGGTGATGATCAGCGCTGACCAGAAGAGGAAGGATGCCATCTGGAATCGCCTCCAGTCCGGGGAGGATATTTGTGAATAGAATAACATGTCTTGAAGGCGATGTCTGCTCCGACATCGCCTTCATCTCTTTCGGGCGGCAGGAGTTACGACTTCGTTTTCCTAATTATTCCAATAGCGGAAGCGGAGGGATGGCCGTGGAGTGGTTGCCGTGGGTGGCCGCGGGGTGGGGGATCTTGTCGCTCCTGCTTGGGGGAGCGGCAGCGGTTGTCATCTGGTTGAATCTGCAGGCATGGAAAAAGGGACCACCTGTCTAAACCGTCTAGATTTTGGCAGGGATTTCTTCCTGTTCCTTGAAATGATTTTACAGGACTATACGTCTATATATCTAGATAGATGAAAGAGGTGAGGGTGCAGGTGCGTCGCCGCGTTGTCTCCCTTGTCATGGTAGCCGCGATGAGCATCCCCGGAATGGCGCAAGCAGCCACGCTGGGGGCAATGGATCAAGATGGCGTTAACCTGCGCACAGGGCCGGGTCTGCAGTATGGCACGTCCGGGGCAATCGCCCTGGGCGACAGCATGCAGGTCCTCGGCTTCGAGGGTGATTGGATCAAGGTAAAGGCGGCGGACGGGTCGGCCCGCTACGCTGCCAACTGGGTCTCTGTGGTCAAGATGGCCCCGAACGAGGTCGTCTGGGCCCGCACGACGGAGGCGGACCTCCGGATCCGAGTCCAGCCGGCCGGTACGATCTTGGGCACGCTTGGCAACGGTGAGCGGGTGCAGGTCCTGGAGATGAACGGCTACTGGTGGCGCCTTCGGCGGACGAACGGGCAAGAGGGCTGGGCCTACAAGACCTACCTAAAGCTGGAGTCGGCCGCCCCGGAGGTTGTGACGACCCCTGGCGGAAGCACGGGCGGCACGCCCGGCACTACGCCCGGCACTACGCCCGGCACCACGCCCGGCACTACGCCCGGCACTACGCCCGGTACCACCGTCCCCGCGGCTCCGCCCGCTGCGCCAGCGGGAAGCATCCCGGTCCTTGGGCCCCTGCTGCAGGCCCCCAAGACCCTCTGGGGCGCCTTCCAGGTACGGGCACTGGTAGACGGGCCCATCTATCAGGGCCGCTCTTCGATCTACTTTGATTGGACAGGCTCCATCAAGGCTGGGGAGAGCCTTACCCTGATCGACTCCGCCGAGGGCTGGGTGAAGGTCCGCACGGCGCGGGGAGAGGTGGGCTGGGCGCCCGGCGCCCAACTCTCCGTGACTGGTGGTGGCCTGCTCTGGCAGGTGGCTGAGGGTACCTGGGCGGCAGGCTTCGCCGCCTCCACTCCAGCCACCCCAGCTCCGGCACCGGCACCGCAACCGGCTGGCCCGGAGATCCGGCTCGTACGGGATAATGACGGGCTTCGCCTAAGAACTGCCCCCGCCCTGACCGGGGCAGTTCTCGGGATGCTGGCGCAGAATGTCAGCCTGACGGTCTTGGAGCGCCAGTCGCCCTGGATCAAGGTCCAGGTGGACGGCAAGGTCGGCTGGGTCTGGGAGGAGTACACCATCCCGGCCGCGGCTCCGGCAGCGACTCAGGCGCCGGCAGTGCCGCAACCAGCCTCCGGGCGCCCCTCCTTCAAGCTGACCCGGATCAAGGATGGGGTTCTGCAACTGGCGATCGTGGCGCCGAACGCGCTGATTGGCCAGCCGAAGCTGACGGATACAACGCTGAACGTGCCCCTGCAGACGGGCCTGACAGCAGAGTCGGGCCTCGCGGTTGGCGCCGCTGGGGTTCGATCGGTACGGCTCGGTAGCACGGGCCTGACGCTCGACCTGGTCAAGGCCTCGGACCTGAAGATCGTGACCCAGGCTCCGGGCAGCCTGGTCCTAGAGCTACGAACGACGCTGGCAGGCCTTGCCTGGCAGGAGGCGACCGATCGATCGGTGCTCAAGCTGATCCTGAAGGGCTCGGTCGAGCCCAAGATTGTCGAGGAGGCGACCGGCAACCTAGCGATCGTTTTGCCTGGCGCCACTCTGGCGCCCGGTGTGGCGACGCCGGCGGGTGTCATGGTCATCCCGGCAGCGGATAGCACCACGTTGCGACTCGCCTCCAAGCGGGCCTACGCACTCAAGCGGACGGATACGGGCTTCGAGCTTCATCTGTACAAGCCGGGGCTGGCCGGCAAGGTGATCTTGCTGGATCCCGGCCACACTGGAGGGGAACCGGGCTCCCAGGGGAACGGGATCGCCGAAGAGGTCGTCAATCTAGACGACGCCCTTCGTTTGCGGGCAGCGCTGGCCGCTAAGGGCGCCATCGTCAAGATGACCCGCACGACGCAGGCGCCGCTCTATCCGAAGGGTGTGCCGGCGGAGCTGCAGCCGGATCTGCTCTGGCGCTCCCGGATGGCGAATGAATCTAACGTGGATCTCTTCCTTTCGATCCACCACAACTCAGGTTCGCCGTTGGCTGCTGGTGCTGAGTCTTTCTACACCTCTACGACCCTAAACGGCGGCCGGTCCAGACAGTTAGCGGAACTCGCCCTTCAGGCCGTAGTCAGAACCGGGATGGCTCGTCGGTATAGCAAGGATGAACTCTACTATGTGACTCGGAATACGGATGCGCCCGGCGCACTGATCGAGGTTGGCTATCTGACCAATCCGGCCGATGCGGCCAGGGTGAAGAATCCGGAGTTCCAGGAGCAGGTTGCAGCGCAGTTAGTCAAGGCGCTGGAGCAGTTCTACGCAGAGCGTCCGTAAGCGGGACGGGGCGCCGGGGTGGTATACCCGGCGTCCCGTTCGTCGTACAATTAGGTGGGAGAAGGGCGGAGCCCCCCCTTCTCCCCCAGGTCAGTCGTTTGCCCTGTGCCGCCGTGCCGTCACGACACGGCGTAGAGCGGTTTGCCACAGATCGTCCGAGGTGGGTGACTCTTCCCGTTGCGGTTGGCAGGGTGTATACTCGATTGTAAATCGTCACCACCTTAACGGGTTGGAAAGGAGCCGGGCCAGATGAGACTCTCTGCTCGTGCGCGCGCCATTGCCCCTTCCCCGACCATGGCCATTGACGCAAAGTCTAAGCAGATGCTGGCTCAAGGGCTCGACGTCGTCAACTTCTCCGTTGGTGAACCTGACTTCGATACTCCGGCCCATATCAAGGCGGCCGGTATTCAGGCGATCGAGGCAGGCAAGACCAAGTATACCGCTGCCGCAGGCATGATTGAGCTGCGGAAGGCGATCGCTGCGAAGCTGCAGGCGGACAACGGCCTGACCTACACCCCGGAGCAGATCGTCGTCTCCAACGGTGCTAAGCAGTCACTCTTCAACGCTTTCATGGTCCTCTTGGACGAGGGCGATGAGGTGATCATTCAGGCTCCGTATTGGGTCTCCTATCCCGAGATGGTCAAGCTGGCCGGCGGTCTCCCCGTGATCGTCGAGACGACCGAGGCGACCGGCTTCAAGATGACCCCTGCGATGATCCAGGCGAAGCTGACGCCCAAGACCCGGGCGATCAACCTGAACTCGCCCTCCAACCCGACCGGTGCGGTCTATACCCGGGCTGAGTTGCAGGCGATCGCCGATCTGGCCGTCGAGCATAACCTCGCCATCGTCACCGATGAGATGTACGAGAAGCTGGTCTACGACGGGGCGGAGCACGTCTCGATCGCCGCTCTGGGTCCTGCCGTCTACGAGCGGACCGTCACGATCAACGGCCATTCGAAGGCCTATGCGATGACTGGCTGGCGCATCGGCTACGCTGCGGCGCCCCTGCCCATCGCCAAGGCGATGGGCGATCTGCAGTCCCAGACGACCTCCGGCGCCTCCTCGATCTCACAGATTGCAGCGGTGGCGGGCCTCACGGGCACGCAGGAGCCGATCGAGACGATGCGACAGGAGTTTGACCGGCGGCGGCAGTATATGATGGAGCGGTTGAACCAGTTGCCGGGCTTCCGGGTCGATCTGGCCCCAACGGGCGCCTTCTACCTCTTCCCGAACGTCTCGGCGCTCTACGGCAAGTCCTGGCGGGGGCGCCCCATCCAGAACGGCGACGACCTCGCCGCCCTGATCCTGGATGAGGCAAAGGTGGGCCTGGTACCGGGCAGCGGCTTCGGGGCGCCCGCCTACCTGCGCCTCTCCTATGCCACCTCCATGGAGCGGATCCAGACCGGCCTAGACCGGATCGCCAAGCTTCTGGCGGAGGTTGAGTAGCGAGCCACAGAGTGCGCTTCACGGATATAGCGACTTTAGCCCCGCAGGAGATCGCCGCGGAAGCGGCGGACCTGCGGGCTCTTCCTTTTGATCTCTCTGTTTTCGAGGAGGGTTTGACCGTGACCAAGGACGTGCGCCGGGCGGTCGTCGTGGGTCTAGGAATCTCCAATCTGCCCCTGATTCGCTACCTGATTGAGCAGGGGGTCCAGGTGACTGCGACCGATCGCTCCAGTAGTGAGCAGTTGGGTGACCGGATGGCTGAGCTGCAGAGGCTAGGGATCAAGCTGGTCCTGGGCGCCGACTACCTGGCGCCCCTGGCCGACCATGACGAGATCTACCTCACCCCGGGGATGCGTAAGGACTTGCCCGAGATCGAGGCCGCCCGGGCACGGGGCGCCCAGATTCGTGGCGAGGCCGGCGTAGTGCTCGAGCGGTGCCGGGCTAAGACGATCGGCATCACGGGCTCGGCCGGCAAGACGACCACGACCACCCTGGTCGGGCAGATTCTCCATGCGGCTGGGCAGCACGTCCACGTCGGGGGCAACATCGGGACGCCGCTGATCGAGCGGGTAGAGACCATGACGCCCGACGAGACGGTCGTGATCGAGCTCTCCTCCTTCCAGTTGCAGCTCACCCCGCCGCACTCGCCCCAGATCGCCGTCTGGACCAACCTCTCGCCGAACCACCTGGACATCCACAGCTCGATGGATGAGTACGTAGAAGCGAAGAAGAACATCTTCCGCTACCAGCTTTCGACCGGGTGGCTGGTCGCCAACTGGGACGATCCGGTCGTCCGGGCAGCGGCGGCCGAGGCGTCCGCCCGGGTCTGTCCCTTCAGCCTGACGGGCGATCCGGGCGCCCCCACGTGCGCATTCCAGCGCGAGGATGAGCTGGTCTGGCGCCACCACGGAGTCGAGCTTCCGACGGTGCGGACGGACGAGATCAAGCTGGTGGGCGAGCACAACCGGGAGAACGCCCTGGCGGCGCTGGCCACCGCCTACCTAGCGGGCGCCGGGATGCATGCCGTCCGGCTCATCCTGACCTCCTTCCGTGGCGTTGAGCACCGGATCGAACCCCTGGGCGAGTTGCACGGGGCGACCTGGTACAACGACTCTAAGGCGACGTCCCCGGCGGAGACGCTCGCCTGCCTGAAGGCCCTGCCGGCCCCGATCGTCCTGATCGCCGGCGGCTCGGACAAGGGGATCCCCTTCGACCCGATCCAGCCGCTCGTCGCTGCGAAGGTGAAGGCGATCGTCCTGACCGGCCCAACGGCCGAGAGGATCGAGCAGTCGGTCCGGGCCGGCGGCTATGACGGCCCGATCTTCCGGGCGAGGGGGATGGAGGAGGCGGTCCACGCGGCAGCGGGCTTCGCCGCTCCAGGGGATGCGGTGGTCCTCTCCCCGGCCTGTGCCTCGTTCGATGCCTACAAGAACTTTGAGGAGCGCGGGAAGCACTTCAAGGCGCTCTTCCGCTCCCTGCTCTAGCCCAGGCGCCCGCCAGCACGACTGGCGGGCGCCCTTTTGCCGTCCACGCAAATTGACAGACCAACCGAACGTATGTACGATATAGAGAGGGGGTGACTGGTATGCGGCAGGACCTGTGGGTGCTTCATCTGGATATGGATGCCTTCTTCGCCTCGGTGGAGCAGCGGGACAATCCGCGCCTGCGGGGGCGCCCCGTCGTGGTAGGCGGCCCGCCGCGCTCGCGCGGGGTCGTCTCCACCTGCTCGTATGAGGCGAGAGCCTTTGGCGTCCGTTCCGCCATGCCAAGCCGAGAGGCCCATCGACTCTGCCCGACCGCCATCTTCATCCCCCCCAACATGCAGAAGTATGGCGCCATCTCCCGTCAGATCCGGGCGATTATGGCCCGCTATACAGACAAGATCGAGCCGCTCTCCGTCGATGAGGCCTTCCTGGACGTAACCGGCCAGGATGCGATCCGGGTCGGCCGGGCGATCAAGCAGGCGATTCAGGATGAGTTGCATCTTACGGCCTCCGTTGGCGTCGCGTACTGCAAGTTCCTCGCCAAGATGGCCTCTGATTGGGAGAAGCCGAACGGCTTCACGGTCTTCACGCCCGAACGGGCACAGGAGATCCTGCCGGGTCTGACGCTACGCAAGCTCTGGGGCGTCGGACCGGCCACGGAGGCGCACCTGAACAAGCACGGATTGCAGAGTTGTGGCGATCTCTTGCAGGCAGATCCAGACTGGCTACGCAAGGTCCTTGGGCGCCGGGGCGACGAACTTCGCCTCCTGGCCCAAGGGATCGACCACCGCCCTGTCGTCACGTCGCATGAGTCGAAGTCGATCGGGACGGAGCGGACCTTTCAGATCGATCAGGGTGACCCGAGCGTCCTGCGCAGACTACTCGGTGAGTACGCAGAGGAACTGGCGCAGGATCTAGCGAAGCAGGAGATGCTCTGCCGCACGGTGACGATCAAGATCAAGTGGAACGTCTTCCAGTCGGGGGGGCCGAAGGGCGGTGACTTCCTCGCGATCACGCGCAGCCAGACCTTAGCGCAGCCGACGAAGGACCCGGCGCAGATCGCCCGCGCCGCCCTGGACCTGCTTGCCAAGGTCGAGTGGGAGGGGAGGAAGGTTCGGCTCCTGGGCCTCTCCGTCGGTAACTTTGTGCACCGGGGTGATCAGTTCCAGTCCTACCTATCCGTCTGAGGAGGATGCTGTGATGGAGATTCGCTTCGCCGTACTCACGCTCGATCCGGTTGGCGAGCTCTGGGCTGGCTGGACCGATCAGGGCCTCTGCTGGCTTGTCCCAAACCCGGACGAGGCGACCTTCCGAAGCCAGATCGCCAAGCGTTATCCCCGCGCCGAACTGGTGGAGGATGAGGCAGGGGGCGCCCGCTGGGCGGCCGACCTGACCGCCTGGCTCGCCGGCACGGTCGCAGACCTGCTGGTCGACTACCGGGGTCTGACCCCCTTCGAGCGCAAGGTCTTGACCGCCTGCCGCTCGATCCCGCGTGGGGAGGTCCGTTCCTACGGTGAGCTAGCACAGATGATCGGGCAGCCGACGGCCTCCCGAGCGGTCGGCGGGGTGATGGCCCGCAATCCGATCCCGCTCTTGCTCCCCTGCCACCGGGTGGTCCAGACCGGTGGCAAGTTGGGCCACTACGGACTCGGCGGTACGCCGGTCAAGGAGCGGCTACTTGAGTTGGAGGGCGCCCTGCCGCCTAGAAGGTAGTCGGCCCGCAGAAGACCCGCCCCTTGCTCATCACTGCAGAGCCCGGGGAGCACCTCTGCCGTCTCCCGCAAACGATCGCGTATCTGCGCCGACCGCAAGGCCGGCGCTTTTGTTATGAGTAGGGCGGCGGCTGCCGTCACGAGGGGAGCCGCCAACGAGGTCCCGCTCGCCCGCATCCGTCCGCCATCGGGTCGGTCGACCGGGATCTCCACCCCGGGCGCCACCAGGCCAAGCGCCGGGCCACGGGCGCAGTCCGGGGCGAGGCGGTCGTTCCGTCCGGTCGCCCCAACGGCCAGGACCGTGGGCAGGGCGCCCGGCTGCTCGACCACCCGACCATTCCCCGCCGCCGCGACCAGGAGGATCCCCGCCCGCTCCAGCGCCTCGACCGTCGCACAGAGGGAGGAGAGGAGTCGTGTGCCGCCTGCAAACGAGAGGTTGATCAACTCACAGCCTTGCTCGGCGCACCAATAGAGACCCCGAATCACCGCCCCAACCTCACCCTCGACGCGCTCGTTCAGGAGCTTGACCGGCAAGAGCAGTGGCCGCGCAGGCCAGGCCGCCCGGATGAGCAACCCGGCGACAGCCGTGCCATGGCCGGCCTCGTCCCAGACCGGCGCCCCTGGCTCGATCAGGTTGAGGGCTGGACCAAGGTGCGGGCGAAGGAGGGGGTGGGTGAGATCGAGCCCACTGTCCAGCAGACCGATCTTGACCGGCTCACGCGGGAGAAGCGCTGAAGCCTGTGCATCGCCGCGGGTGAGCTCCCAGGCGCCCGGAAAGCCGACCCGCTGGAGGTACCAGGGCGCCCGAGGCATCGCCATCCACCTCCCACCAAGCCCTTGTCGCGCCCATCGTATGCACTCTTCCTAATCGTGCCACTTGACTCGTTCTAAGATTATTGGTAATTTGTGTGGTAGGGAGATCCAACCTGCAAGGGGGCAGCGCCGGTGGCGGAGAAGCTGGAGATTACCTTGACGGTGTCGATTGACCGGGCCGGGCTTGAGCGGAAGCTGAATCACCCGGTTGAAAAGGAGACCGCGTTCTTTATCCTGGGCCTAGTCGGCGCCCAGTTGTCTAGCCGGTTCGGCGAGGAGTATTGCTCCGTTGAGTTGGCAGCGGCCACGGGTCTCAGTCCTAGCTTCCTGCGCTCCATGAACTCCTTCGCGCGGAAGCACCAGCAGGCGCTGGCCCTCTTTGGGGCGAACGGTGAGGTCATCGTGGACGATCCGTACCTGGTTGAGGTCTTCCAACTCCTCCATGCCGCCCAAGTGACCAAGGTTGGTGAGCAGTGGCGGCTGGTGAGACCGGAGTCGGATTTCGATGAAGAGGCAGCCCACTAGAAGGCCGAATGGCGCCCCTGAGCAGGAATGCTCGGGGGCGCCGTCGTAGTTGACCGACGGTCCGTATTGATCTAGGAGGTGT
Organism: Symbiobacteriaceae bacterium; assembly: GCA_035298385.1. Taxonomy (GTDB): domain Bacteria; phylum Bacillota; class Sulfobacillia; order Symbiobacteriales; family Symbiobacteriaceae; genus DATGYC01. The sequence goes on from DATGYC010000133.1 coordinate 26,754, forward strand.
TCTCCCTGTCCAAGCCAGCCAAGAAGTCCAATCCCTACAAGCTCCTCTATTGGATGGGGGCCGGTGTGCTGCTCCTCTTTGTGGGCATCTTCGCGCTGGTCAAGCTACGCCCTGATCCGGCACCGCGGGAGCGTCCGGCCAACGAACGGACCCTCCTCTGGGTCTATGACCGCAGTCAAAAGGCGGGGCCCGCCATTGGAATTATTATTGAAGAGTCACACGCGGCTCGAAGCCTGTCGGCCGTCGCCTTCCCCGTGCCGGACTCGATTCGGCAGACCTACGCGGCCCGGGGCCCCTACCAGGCGCAGATGGCCCTAGAGACCGAGCTCGGTCGCAAGCTACACCACCGCATCTGGCTGCCCTACTCGGTCCTGGGCGTCCTGATCGATGCCAGTGGGGGCGTGGACGTCGCAGGGAAGCGGCTCACCGGTGAGGAGGCCGAGGCCTTCATCAGCACTGGTGGCGAGAAAGGCTCGGCCCGGGCGACCGAGGTTCTGCTTGGACTCGTGGACGGCATCTCGCAGCGCGGGATCGAACTCTCGGTCTCGAAGGGGCTCACCCTGGCGAATCAGATCGATACCGACTATGACCTCAGCGCAATGCCGGACGTCTTTGGCGGCTGGTCGAGCTACGCACAGCCGCGGGTGGTCTCACTTACTGCCTTCGAAAAGGCCGGGATTAGCCAGGCGCTGCAGCCAGATCCCGCTCCGTCGGTCACGAAGTAAACGAAGCCAAGACGGGCACCCTACTAATAGGGCGCCCGTCATCTTTTCTTTGACAGGAATAGAATCTGTGCTCTATAATCATTCAGTTGGGAGCCACCATTTACGGGCTCTTTCTTGTTGTAACCAATGGTTAAAGGGGCGTTATTCTTCGCATGAAGCGGACTGATCTTCGGAACGTGGCCATCATCGCCCACGTTGACCATGGCAAGACGACCCTGGTGGACGGGCTCCTCCGTCAGTCTGGTACCTTCCGTACGAACGAGCACGTGGCCGAGCGCGTCATGGACTCGAACGATCTCGAGCGCGAGCGCGGCATCACGATTCTGTCTAAGAACACCGGTATCATCTACAAGGATACCAAGATCAACATCGTCGACACCCCAGGCCACGCCGACTTCTCCGGCGAGGTTGAGCGGATCATGACGATGGTCGACGGCTGCCTGCTGATCGTCGACGCCTCCGAGGGCCCGATGGCCCAGACCAAGTTCGTCCTGCGTAAGGCGATGGAGGCGGGTCTGAAGCCGGTCGTGATCATTAACAAGATCGACCGTCCGGACGAGCGAATCAGCGAGGTTGAGGACATGGTCCTCGAGCTCTTCATCGAGCTCGGCGCCAACGACGAGCAGATTAACTACCCCGTGCTCTACGCCTCCGGCCGCGCCGGCACGGCGAAGTACAAGATGGAAGAGACGGCGAAGGACCTCACACCGATCTTCGATACCATTATCGAGCACATCCCGGCGCCCGAGGGTGACGAGACCGCGCCGCTGCAGGCGATGGTCACCTCGCTCGACTACGACGAGTTCGTCGGTCGTATCGCCATCGCCCGTGTCCGTCAGGGCACCGTCAAGGCTGGCGGCCAGGTCGCCGTGGCCAAGCTGGACGGCACCGTTGCTCGCTTCAAGGCGGCCCAACTCTTCGGCTTCCAGGGCCTGAAGCGGGTCCCGCTGGAGGTCGCCTCCGTCGGCGACATCATCACCATGACCGGCCTCGAGTCGGTTAACATCGGCGAGACGATCACCGATCCGGAGAACCCGGTCGCCCTCCCGCCGATCAAGGTGGATGAGCCGACCCTGCAGATGACCTTCCGGACCAACGACTCGCCCTTCGCTGGCAAGGAGGGCAAGTTCGTTACCTCCCGCCACCTGCGTTCCCGCCTCTTCAAGGAGCTGGAGCGCAACGTCGCCCTGCGCGTCGAGGAGACTGACTCGCCGGATACCTACGTCGTCTCGGGCCGTGGTGAGCTGCACCTCTCGATTCTGATCGAGACGATGCGCCGTGAAGGCTACGAGCTGGCCGTCTCCAAGCCGGAGGTCATCATCCGGAAGGATGAGGACGGCAACAAGATCGAGCCGTTCGAGCACCTCACCGTCGATGTGCCGGAGGAGTTCATGGGCTCCGTCATGGAGGCCCTGGGCAACCGCCGCGCTGAGATGACCAACATGGTCAACAACGGTACTGGCCAGGTTCGCCTGGAGTACCTGATCCCGGCCCGTGGCCTGATCGGCTTCCGGTCGGACTTCCTGACCATGACCAAGGGCTACGGCATCATGAACCACCTCTTCCACGGCTACGACCTCTACAAGGGCGAGTTCGCCACCCGGATGCGTGGTTCGATGATCGTCCATGAGGCGGGCACCACGACCCAGTACGGCCTCTTCCAGGCCCAGGACCGTGGCACGCTGATGGTCGACGTGGGCACCGAGGTCTATGCGGGTATGGTCATCGGCGAGCACGCTCGTGAGGACGATCTGGTCGTGAACGTCTGCAAGACGAAGCACCTGACCAACATCCGCTCTTCGAGCTCGGATGAGTCGCTCCGCATTGAGAAGCCGAAGCTGCTCTCGCTCGAAGAGGCGATTGAGCAGATCGCGGACGACGAGCTGGTTGAGGTCACCCCGAAGTCGATCCGCATGCGCAAGCAGTGGCTCGACGCCAACATCCGTGACCGGATGCGCAAGGGCAAGACCCTGGACGCCGGATTCCTGCAGCGGATGCAGCAGGGCGGGAAGTAGTTCCAATAACGAAAGCCAGAGCGTGAATGCTCTGGCTTTCTTGTTGCACATGGAATCAGGAAGAGAGAGCCCCCGCCTGGCATTTGCCGGGCGGGGGCTTGAGTACTTAGGACTGCCACTCCCAGAACGCAGTGCCCCAGTCGGGATGCGTAAAGAGCATCTTGTTCGTGCCGGGGGTCAACGTAGGCATGTAGCCGATGTAGCCCTCGACCGTCTCGCCGGCCTTAACCGTGCCGGTGATTCGGTTCTTCTCCGTGTTGGTCGCCGCGGTCGACATGACGTAGGTCTTGGCGGCCACGTTGGCGAACTTGAAGTGCTCGGTCAGGTTGATTGGGTAATCGACCGTGCCGGTATTCTTGATGTTGATCAAGACGAGCACGAAGGCGAGGCTGGTGTTGGGCGGTAGGCCCGGGGCCTTCGTCTTCTTGGTGAAGCTGACAACCTTCACCTCAAGCGGACCGACCTTGGCGACCTCACCGGCCTTGAGCGGGCCGAGGTCCACCTTCTGGAACTCCTGCTTGGGTGGCGCTGCGGATTGGCCAGGTTGGCCGGGAAGGGGCTGCGTGTTTGAACCAGTCCCACCTGTTCCACCGGTACCACCTGTTGCACCACCGGTCGTCCCGGACGGCGTAGAGCCAACCGGGCCGGGAGGAGCCGAGTTCTTGCCGCAGCCTGCGGCTACCAGCATGACAAGGGCCAGGGCGAGAAGCATCTTCTTCTTCATGGCTGAACGACTCCTTTCAGGGCTACCGCTTCAGTCGGGGGTCCATCGCGTCGCGGAGACCATCACCGACGAAGTTGACCGAGAGTACGGTCAGGAAGATCATCAGGCCAGGCGGTACCCACATCCAGGGCATCTTGGTCAGGACGATGATGTTGTTCGCCTCGGACAGGAGATTGCCCCAGGAAGGCGTCGGTACCTTGACGCCGAAGCCCAGGTACGAGAGCGCCGCCTCCGCCAGGATGATGCCGGCGATGCCCAGTGTGGCAGAGACGATGAGCGGCGGCATGGCGTTCGGCAGGATATGCCGGAAGATGATCCGCCTGGCAGGGGCGCCAGTCGCACGCGCTGCCTCCACGTAGTCTCGTTCGCGGAGCGAGAGGAACTCGCCGCGAACGAGTCGAGACGGTCCTGGCCATCCGGTCAGGATGATCGCGAAGATCAGGTTCCGGACGCTTGGGCCGAAGATGGCGACCAAGGTCAGGGCGATCGGCAGGAACGGGAGGGAGGTGATGATGTCGACAAGGCGCATCAGAAGGTTGTCGACAAGACCACCAAAGTAGCCTGCGATCGAGCCGATGATCGTACCGATGACCATGTTGGAGAGGACGGAGACGGCGGCGATCGTCAGCGAGACCTGACCGCCATAGAGCAGGCGGGTCAGGATGTCACGGCCGACCGAGTCGGTCCCGAGCGGGTGGCGAGCGCTGGGAATGGCACGAATCGCTGTCAGCTCGAACTCATCGCGGCCCCAGCCGAGCGTCAGCTTGGTGAGTGGCGCTGCGAAGATCGTGACCAGGACGATCAGCGTAAGTACGACCAAGCCGGTTACCGCCAACTTGTTGCGGCGGAAGCGGCGCCAGGCGTAGTACCAGAAGGAGCGCGCCTTCTGGCTCGCCTCCTGTTCAGTCTCTGTGGGAACAGATGGCTTCTTGAGTGCTTCCACGTCTGAGCCCTCCTACGAGTACCGGATACGCGGGTCGACGATGACGTAGAGGACGTCAGCCATCAGGTTACCTACCACAACCAAGAGGGCGAAGAACATGTTCGTCACCATCAGGAGGGGGAAGTCCCGGTTGTTAACCGCCTCGACCGTCAACTGCCCCATACCGGGCCAGGTGAAGAGGGTCTCGAAGATGACGGCGCCGCCGAAGAGGTCCGGTAGTGAGAAGCCCAACAGGGTGACGATCGGAATCAGGGAGTTGCGGAAGGCGTGCTTGTAGATGACGATTCGCTCGCCGACGCCCTTGGAGCGCGCCGTCCGGATGTAATCCTGGCGCATCGTCTCCATCATGGAGGCGCGGGTATAGCGCGAGAAGGCGGCAATTTCACGCAGGCCGAGGACGATGGCGGGCAGGATTAGATGGTGGAGCATGTCCCAGATGTTGAAGGCTTCGCCTGGTGTCGTCATCTGGTTGGGTGGAACCCAGCGCAGCGTGTAGGCAAAGAAGAAAATCGCAACCAGCGCCGTGAAGAACGACGGCAACGAGATTCCCATGAAGGCAAAGGTCGTTGCGGTGTAATCGACCAGCGAGTAGGGCCGGGTGGCTGAGATCACGCCAATGGGGATCGCCAAGCCAACGCCGATTACGAATGCTGTCATGGTTAGGATGAGCGTGTTGGGAATCCGCTTCTTCAGCAGGGATGTGACCTCTTCGCCAGTGCGGAGGGAGTAACCCAGGTTACCCTGGACCGTCTGCTTCACCCAGTTGACATACTGGAGGGGTAACGGCTTGTCGAGACCCGCGGCTGCCTTCATCCGGTCAATCGTGGCCTTGTTGACGCGAGGGCCAGCTAAGTAGGAGAACGGATCGCCAGGGGTGGCCTTGATGACGGCGAACATCAGGATCGAGACGCCAATCAAGATTGGGATCATCTGCAAAAGGCGGCGCAGGATGTACTGCCGCACGGGCGTTTCCCCTTTCACGTGTGGGAGCAGGGGCGGCCCGGGTTTCCCCGGGCCGCTGGCTCGCTCCGGTAGGCCTGATCGTGCTTACTTGAGGTAGATGTCCTCGAGGTTCCACAGGTAGCCAACCGTGGTCGGCTTGAAGTTGCCGATCCGGTTGTTGCCCGTGATGAAGGCGTTCGGGCTGTAGAAGAGGTAGGCCGGGAGCTGATCAGCCCACTCCTGCGCCCACTCCTCGTAGATGGCAATCCGGCTCTCGATGTCGCCGGTCGCCTTACCAGCGGCGATCAGCTGCTCGGACTTGTCGGTCCACCACTGGGCGACGTTGAAGCCGCCGTCAACGGCAGAGGCCTTG
>DATGYC010000134.1:0-3672 GCA_035298385.1 Symbiobacteriaceae bacterium
CCGTCGCCCACCATCGCCACCACCAACCCGCGATCCTTCAGCTTGGCAACCTCCGCCGCCTTCTGGTCCGGTAGGACCTCCGCCAGGACCTGATCGATCCCGACCTGGCGAGCGATCGCCTGCGCCGTCCGTACGTTGTCACCGGTCAGCATTGCCACCTGGATCCCCATCGCCTTCAGGGTTTCGACCGCCTCCCGCGAGGTCGGCTTGATTGTATCCGCCACGGCGATGATTCCCAGCGCGAGACCCCCGGCAGCGACGAGCATCGCCGTCTTCCCTTCACCCTCCAGCCGCTCCAGGTCACCCAGGAGCGCCTCGACCGGGATCGACTCCCGCTCCATCAGCCGGCGATTGCCCACGAGGACCCGGCGCCCTTCGACGCTCGCCTCAATGCCGTGACCGGGGATCGCCGTAAACTCCGTCACGGTCGGCAGGGTCAGACCGCGCTCCCCGGCGCCCTTGACGATCGCCGAGGCCAGCGGGTGCTCCGAGGTTCGCTCAGCAGCAGCCGCCACCAGCAGAAGCTCATCGCTACTGGCGCCAGGCGCCGGAACCAGGTCGGTCAACTCCGGCTCACCCTTGGTGATCGTACCGGTCTTATCCAGGATCACCGCCTGGACCTTCTCCGCCCGCTCCAGGTGCTCGCCACCCTTGAAGAGGATGCCAAGCTCCGCACCACGCCCCGTACCGACCATGATCGCCGTCGGGGTGGCCAGGCCGAGCGAACAGGGGCAGGCGATGACCAGGACCGCGATCGCCGCCTTTAGTCCACCAGCCCAATCACTGGTGACGAGGCCCCAACCCAGGAAGGTCACCAGCGCGATGCCCAGCACAGCCGGGACGAAGATGCCGGAGATCTTATCAGCCAACGCCTGAATCGGCGCCTTGGAGCCCTGCGCCTCCTCCACCATCCGCACGATCTGGGCGAGGGCCGTCTCCGACCCCACCTTCGTCGCCCGGAAGACGAACGAGCCATGCTTGTTCAACGTCGCGCCAGCGACGGCGTCGCCCGGGCCCTTATCGACCGGGAGCGACTCACCGGTCAGCATCGACTCATCGACGGCCGAGTGCCCCTCGACGATCTCGCCATCGACCGGCACCTTCTCGCCCGGACGGACCAGGACGAGATCACCGGGCATCACCTGCTCGATCGGCAGGGTTAGCTCCTCGCCATTTCGCAGGATGCGGGCCGACTTGGCCTGCATACCGAGCAGCTTCTTGATCGCCTCCGAGGTCCGGCCCTTCGCCACCGCCTCCAGCACCTTGCCGAGCAGGACGAGGGTGATCACCACGGCGCCCGCCTCAAAGTAGAGGTCGCCGGGCGGCACGAGCGTGTGGTAGAGCGAGTAGCCCCAGGCGGCGGTGGTGCCGAGGACGACTAGGACGTCCATGTTGGCCGTACCGTGCCGGACGTTCGACCAAGCCCGCTTGTAGAACTGGTAGCCCGGTCCGAACTGGACGATGGTCGCCAAGATCGCCTGCAACCACGGCTCCATCAGGACGGTATGGATCATCAGCGGCATCAGGATCATCGCTTCAATGAAGATCGGCAGGGTGAAGAGCAAGGCCACCAGGAAGTTGATCGTCTGGTGACGGATCTCCTTCGCCCGGCGCTCCCGCTCCTTCTCCGCGGCATCCGGCGCCTCCTGGAAGGGCGCCGCCCCATAGCCGATCTTCTCTACAGACTGGATAATCTGCTCAATCGATACGATGCCGGGCTCAAAGATCACGGTGGCCTTCTCGGCCGCCAGGTTGACCGAGGCCCGTTCGATGCCCTCCACCTTGTTCAGGCGCTTCTCAATGCGGGCCGAGCAGGCCGCGCAGGTCATTCCCGTGATCTGCAGGGTCGCCTTCTGGCGGTTCTCTGCGGCAGCGATGGTCATACGTAGTGCCCCCTTGGGTCTAGCGGGTCTCGAAGCGATAGCCGTGGCCCCAGACGGTCTGGACCAGACCAGAGGCCTCACCGAGCTTCTCGCGCAGGTTCTTTACGTGCGTATCAACAGAGCGGGGCGCCCCCGCGAACTCATAGCCCCAGACGGAGTCGAGCAGCCGGTCACGGGAGAAGACCTGGCCAGGGTGGTTCGCCAGCAGGAGCAACAGGTCGAACTCCTTCGGGGTCAGGGGCAGCGGCTGACCGTTTAGCATGGCGGTGCGGCTCCCTTCGTCGAGCACGAGTGGCCCACGGCGGATCCGGCTTCCCTCCTCGGGCTGCGGGCGCCCCCGCCGGAGGATGGCGTTACAGCGAGCGACGAGCTCCCGGCCATCAAAGGGCTTGACGAGGTAGTCGTCGGCGCCCAGTTCCAGCCCTGCCACCCGGTCGAAGGTCTCGCCGCGGGCGGTCAGCATCAGGATCGGCAGCTCGGACTCGGCCCGAATCCGGCGGCAGACCTCCCAGCCGTCCAGATCATCCATCATCAGGTCCAGCACGACCAGATCGACCGACTCTGTCTCCAGCTTGGCGAGGGCCGCGCGACCACCACTCGCCTCGATCACAGCGAAACCGGCCCGCTCTAAATGAAGCCGGACGAGTTCACGCATCGGGGCCTCATCATCGACGATCAGTACCTGCACCTGACTCACCCTCTTCCGTGTGACATTCCTCATTATGTTGGGCAAATGTGAGGAAAGTATGGAGTTTGCGAGAGAAGTTTGATCACCGCGAGGTTCGGGACGGCGTAGCCCCGCCTGATCGGCGATCAGTAGCGGGCGCCTAACGCCAAAGCCCCGCACCGTTGCGCAGTGCAGGGCTCTTCCAGGCTACTCGGCACCGACGGCTGGCTCCACCGCATCCGGCTCCGCCCGCTTGACGGCCGAAGCGTAGAGCCCCAACGTCGGCGCCAGCAGCGCCGCCGCCGCTACCAGCGCCGCCTTCAGGCTAAAGCGCGTCCCCACCCAGCCAACGCCAGGTCCGCCCACCGTCTGGCCCAGCGCATTCGACTGGCTGACCAGCGAGAGGACCGTCGCCCGAATCCGGGACGGGATCTGCTGGTTCGTCCAGCCATTCTGCGCCGGGAAGAAGAGGGCGCCCGCCGCATCATAGAGCAGGTAGCAGAGCACCGCCAGCCAGAGCGAGGGCGCCAGGGCGAAGCCGACCAGCATCACCACCCGCACCCCCATCGAGAGCACAAGGGTCAGCGTCGTCGTGCGCGGCTGGTTCAGGTCCAACCACCTCTCGCCCGCTCGGCCCACGATCAGGCCCAGCAGCGTCGACGCCACCGCCAGGAGGCCAAAGCCCAGCGCCGGCGTCACGGTCAGGAGCCTGCCCAGCTGATGCGTGGTCAACAGGTGCGCCTCCCAGAGCCGGTCGACCCCCTCCGAACCCGCCCCGCCGATCAGGGCGGTGCCCAGGAGCAGCATCAGGACCGGGCTACCCCGGACGGTCCGGATCCCCTCGACGAAGGTCTCCTTCATCGCCCGCAGGTGGGACTCGCCTGCCGGGCGCTCCTGGCGCTGCCAGGCCGTCTCCGGCATCGTCAGGTAGAGGAAGAGCGCTAGCACGAGGAGCAGGGCGCCCGAGACCGCATACGGCAGGGCGAGGTGGATCGAGGCGAGCAGGACGCTCAGGCCGATGCCGACCAGCCGGGTCACCCGGCCGATCTGGCCCGCCCGCAGGAAGAGGGCGCCGACCTGTTCGGGCCCGACCTCATCCGTGATCCAGGCCTCCTCAGCGCC
>DATGYC010000135.1:0-4609 GCA_035298385.1 Symbiobacteriaceae bacterium
GAAGACCAAGCCAGCCTCCGCCAGTTTGCCGATGCACACCTGCAGCTCGGTGAGGAGTACCGGAGCGGGTTGGCCAGCTACAAGACGAGCGGCAACAATGCCGTCGTCGGCGACAGCCGGGTACTGGGCAAGGACCGCTCACTCACCGATCGCCTGGGCGCCCTCTCCACCAAGTTCCGGCAACGCCAGGAGACGCAGTCCGCCCTCCTGCACGACCAGGCGAAGCGGACGTTGCTCCTCAGCGGCGCCGCCATGCTGCTCTCCGTGCTAGTCGCGGGTTTCCTGATCTTCGGCATGATCACCCGGATCATCACTCGCCGCCTCAGCCTCCTCGTTAAGCAGGTTGAGTTGATGGGCAAGGGCGACTTCCGCCCCGCCGTCGTGGCACCGCTGGCGAAGGAGCGGAGCCAGGATGAGATCGGTGAACTGACCCAGGCGTTCATCGGCATGCACAGCACGGTACGCAACCTGCTGAACGAGATGACCCGGACCTCGCTCACCCTCTCCGAACACGCCGGCCAGATGCAGACCGTCGCCGTCGAGAGCGCCCAGGCTGCCCATCAGGTAGCCGAGGCGATGGGCTCGGTCGCCGCTGGTGCCTCCACCCAGGCCTCCAGCGCCAGCGATGCCGCCCAGACCGTCTCTGACCTGCGCCGGGCGGTGGCGGAGATCGCCACGGGCGCCCAGGAGCAGGCCGCTGCCGTCGAGCAGACCGCCGGCACCGTCGAGCGGATGCTCGTCGCCATCGCCGAGGTCGCGGATAATAGCGCTGGCGTGGCCGAGTCCTCCGTCCAGGCAGCCGAGACCGCAGCGACCGGCGCCGCCGTCGTGGAACGGACGATCCACTCGATGAACCGGATCGAGACGACGGTCCAGACCTCGGCGGCGAAGCTAGGGGAGCTTGGCCGCTACTCGACCCAGATCGGCGAGATTACGAATGTGATCACCGAGATCGCCGACCAGACCAACCTGCTGGCGCTGAACGCCGCCATCGAGGCCGCCCGGGCGGGCGAGCATGGTCGAGGCTTCGCCGTCGTCGCGGATGAGGTCCGCAAGCTGGCCGAGCGGGCTGCCAAGTCTGCCAGCGAGATCACCGGCCTCGTCCATACGATTCAGACCGCCACCGGGGCCGCCATCCGGGCGATGGAGCAGGGCACCGTCGAGGTGCAGGCGGGCGCCCAGATGGCCGCTGAGGCCGGCAGCGCACTCGCCCGGATCCTCGCCGCCGCCGAGGGATCGACGAAGGCGGTACAGGAGATTTCGGTCGCGGCGCAGCAGCTCTCGACCTCCAGCATGGACGTGGCCAGTGCCATTGAGCAGGTCAGCCGAGTCTCCCAGGAGTCCGGCGCCGCCACCGAAGAGATGGCCGCTGGCGCGGATCAGGTGACCGGGACGATCACCCGGGTCGCGGAGATCAGCCAGGAGAACGCTGCCAGCGCTGAGGAGGTCTCGGCCTCGGTCGAAGAGATCACCGCCTCCACGGAGGAGGTCGCTTCGGCGGCCCAGCAGCTGCAGACGGTGGCGAATGAACTGAAGGTCCAGGTCCAGCGGTTCCGCCTGTAAGCGCTAGGGGCGCCCTGCTAGGGCGCCCCTTCGCTTTTCACTGGGCGGCAGCGTCGCTCCCCTCTCTACCCTATCTTTTCACCCACATGCAGGAGATGGCGATCGCAGGTCCAAGTATATTCAGTTACAATCGCACTCCGCTCACCTGAAGGGAATGAGGCTCGATGAGTCTGTTCCGGGCCATTCGTACAAAGATCCTCTACATCGTCTGGGCGGTCACCATCCTCTTTACAGCCGTAGCGGCCCTCGGAATCTGGCAACTCAACCTGAAGATCGATGGGTATCAAGCGCTGCTGGAGCATGATGGCACCTCTGCGTATGACGTCCAGCAGATGGAGATCACCTTCAGGGCGCAGGTCCAGGCATGGAACTATGTACTGCTACGCGGCCAGGACCCAGCTCAACTTGATCAGCACTGGCAGGCCTTTGAGGCGAACGAAGCAAAGGTGCAAGCGATGGTGACCAAGCTCAAGCAGCATGCGGCTGACCCGGAGGTAAAGACCGCCATCGAGCGCTTCGGGATCGAGCACGAGCTGCTTGGCCAGCGGTATCGCCAGGCCCTCAATGCATACAAGACGGACAGGAACGACCCCCGAGTCGGCGACGCAGTCGTCCAGGGCAAGGAGGCCCCCGCGAGCGATCAACTGAACGCACTGGCGGCCATGATCGATCGACAGGAGGCGGATCGGTCGGCGCAGATGCGCGCCGAAGCCACCCGGACGATCCTGCTCTGCGCGGTCAGCCTGGTCATCTGCTACTTCATCTCGATGATCGTCTCCTTCTTCCTGACCTCCGGTATGATCACCAACCGACTCACTCGCCTGGTCCGGCAGGTCCAAGCCGTGAGTAGCGGGGACTTCCGCCCGACTGTCGGGGCGGCGCTGGCGAAGGAGACGGGGAAGGACGAGATCGGTGAGCTCGCCACCGCCTTCGTCGGCATGCACGGGACGGTGCGCAACCTCTTAGGGGAGATGACCCGGACCTCCCTCTCCCTGGCCGAGCATGCGATCCAGATGCAGACCGTTGCCGACGAGAGCGCCCGGGCCGCCCAAGAGGTCGCGCGGGCGATGGGTTCGGTCGCCGCCGGTGCCTCCACCCAGGCCTCCAGTACCGGCGAGGCCGCCCAGACGGTGGCCGACCTGCGGCGTGCGGTGACGGAGATCGCCACGGGCGCCCAGGAGCAGGCCGCCGCCGTCGAGCAGACGGCCGGTACGGTGGAGCAGATGGTCAATGCCATCGCTGAGGTCGCCCAGAACAGCGCCGGCGTCGCCGCCAACTCGACCCAGGCGGGTGAGCGTGCCGCTACAGGCGCCGCAGTCGTGGAGCGGACGATCGGCGCGATGAACCGGATCGAGAGGACGGTCCAGTCCTCCGCCACAAAGCTGGCCGAGCTTGGCCGCCACTCGACGCAGATCGGCGAGATCACGAACGTGATCACAGAGATCGCCGACCAGACCAACCTGCTCGCCCTGAACGCCGCCATCGAGGCAGCCCGGGCTGGCGAACACGGTCGCGGCTTCGCCGTCGTCGCGGAGGAGGTCCGCAAGCTGGCGGAGCGGGCCGCCAAGTCGGCGAGCGAGATCACCAGCCTGGTCCACACAATCCAGGGCGCCACCCAGGCGGCGATCGGTGCGATGGAGCGGGGATCGGTCGAGGTTCACCAGGGCGCCGAGATGGCGGCAGAGGCCGGTGCGGCCCTGGCGCAGATCCTCACCGCCGCTGAGGAGACGACCCGAGCGGTCCAGGAGATCTCTGCGGCGGCCCAGCAGCTCTCCACCTCCAGCATGGATGTAGCCAGCGCCTTCGAGCGGGTCAGCGCTGTCTCCGCCGAGGCCGGTGCGGCGACCGAGGAGATGGTCGCCGGTGCCGAGCAGGTGACGGCGACGATCACTCGGGTTGCCGAGATCAGCCAGGAGAACGCTGCCAGTGCAGAGGAGGTCTCGGCCTCGGTCGAGGAGATCACCGCCTCCACGGAGGAGGTCGCCTCCGCGGCCCAGCAGCTGCAGGTCGCGGCGAACGAGTTGAAGGCCCAGGTTCAGCGGTTCCGGCTCTAAGCCCTGGCCCAGTGGCTGGCGGGTGAGTGGCGCCAAGATGCTTGGCAGTAGAGGCAGGATGGGAAGCCCCACCACCAGACGGCGCCTCTCTGTCAGCCTTTTGCGGCTGAGCCAGCTAGATAGCAAGAAAAAGGCTGACGGAAGCAGGAGGGCTGACGGTGAATCCAGGGCTCTAGGGGAGATCGAGGGGTCTGTCACGGCTCTCTGTCAACTTTTTCGTACCGCCCAGGGAACTCGCCTAGTAACTTGCTGACAGAGGCCGTCGCCAGAAAGAGCAACGAGGGTCCCGCCGGGTGGCGGGACCCTCGTTGCTATGCCCGGTCGTTGCATCAGTACCGCATAGAACGCCGTGGAGCGGTCGAAGTCGCTGACGTTTAGGCCCAGATGGTGCAGCACCCTACTCCTCGGCATCCGCGTCGGCGGCCGTGACGACAGCCGGAGCGACCCACTTCGACCGAATCTCCGCCGCCCGGGCGGTGATCCGACCAAGCAGAGCTGCCCCCGAGGGATCGCCCTCACCCGCAGCGCCGCCCTCCGGCGTGATGCCGGCCTCGTTCAACCGAGCGAAGAGGGCCGAGAGCGCCGCCTCCGCATCCCGGTAGAACTGCGAGCCCCGCACCCGCACAAAGCGCCAGCCCAGCCGTTCCAGGATCGCCTGCCGCTCCGCATCCGCCGTCAGGCCCGCCGCCGACTCATACCGGTCCCCATCGCACTCGACGGCGAGCCGCTTACCCCCGCCAAGGACGACGAGGTCGATCTGGTAGGCGCCGACCGGATAGGCCGGGATCACCTTGTACCCCGCCGCCACCAACCGGGCGCCCACCGCCGAGACCAGGCCCGACGAGGCTCCGCCACCCTCCCGCTCGGGAAGAGCGGGATTGGCCGCGTGCACGATCAGTCGCCGCCGCAGGTCCCCCGGCTTCAGGTCCGTCTCCGGGTTGACCGAATGGACGACCCAGAGCTGATCCCGCGCCCGGCTGGCCGCGACGTTG
>DATGYC010000136.1:0-2620 GCA_035298385.1 Symbiobacteriaceae bacterium
ATCGCCTGGGAGAGTTCATCGTACTCGGCATCCTTCAGGAGGTAGCCCCGGGCGCCCGCAGCGAGCCCTTCATAGATGTACTGGTCATCATCGAAGGTGGTCAGGATGATCACCCCAGCTCGGGCGCCCTGCTTAACCAGCTCCCGGGTCGTTGCCACGCCATCCATTACCGGCATCCGGACGTCCATTAGAATTACGTCCGGGTCGAGTGACTCGACCAGACGAAGAGCCTCTTCCCCGTTCTCTGCCTCGCCCACGACCTGCATATCCGCATTGCGATTGAGCAGGCCAGCTAGGCCTCGGCGCAGGAGCGTCTGGTCATCGACCAACAGGATTCGAATCGGTTCAGCCATCTGATCACCCTCCCACCGGCAGGACCATCTCGACGGCGAAGCCGCCCGTCTGCATCGCATCTGCCTTGAATGAACCGTGTAGCGCCTCCGCCCGCTCGCGCAGGCCGACGAGGCCAAAGCCGCCGCCCTCCCCGAGCTTTCGGCCAGCCCGCTGGTCATCATTGACGACACGCAGGAGGACCCGGTCGGCGAAGCGCAGCAGGTGGATCTCGACCCGCTTGGCATCTGCGTGCTTCTGGATGTTCGTCAGCGATTCCTGCAACGCTCGATAGAGCGTCATGCGGGTCGCTGTCGTCAGCCCATAGAGCGAGCCGTTAAGCTGCACGACCACCTGGGCGGGGTTCTGGCGCTGCCAGAGCGCCAGGAGCTCCCGGACGGCGACCGCCAACGGGCGCTCGAACCGCTCGAGCTCCTCGACCATCTGGTGAGCGGCCTGCAGTGCGTGGTCCACAACCTCTGCGGCGATCTGCAGGTGCGCCCGAGCACCTGCTGAATCATCAGCCGCTAATTGCTCGGCCATCTGAAGCTCCACGATCACCGTCGTCAGGTGGTGGCCCAGGCCATCGTGGATCTCTCGGGCCATCCGGACCCGTTCCGTGGCGATCGCCACCTGCCGGACCGACTCCAACCGGGCCTCCAACTGGCGGTTCACCTCAGCCATCTCGGCAGCGTAGTGGAGGGCTTGGCTACGCCCCTCCTGCTGGCGGCGGGTCATGTAGGCCATGACGGCGCTGAAGAAGTAGAGCACGCCAAAGGCTCCGGTCCAAGAGAGGAGTTCGACGGCCCCCATGTGACGGGAGAGCCCGAGTGCACCGCCCGCCAAGATGGTAGGAAAGGCGACCCCGGCCGCCAGGGTCCGCGGTGAGAACGGCATCAGAAAGAGGATCTGCGCCGCAATGATCAGGAAGAGGTGGCAGAAGAGCGGGTCCCCTGTCAGCCAGACCAGCCAGGCGATCAGGGCCGACTGGATCACCAGCCAGAGCGTCCGGTGCCAGTACGGACCGCCGTAGGCGGTCACGAAGTAGATGCCGAAGAGGACCGGGCCGATCGAGGCGATCCAGATCCAGAGGGTGCCCCCCTTGACGAAGTAGGCGGCGAACATCACCCCGGTCGTCAGGCCGACCACGAGCAGGTTCCAGATGTGGTAGAGGCGGATCGGGTCGGTCACCCGGAAGGCAACGTCTGGGCTAAGTGCCGGCGATGGCGGGGCCGGCTCATCCTCCAGCGGCTCGTCATCGGCCGAGGGACGGAGGGTGCGGACGGCATCGCGGACGGCGGCCAGGGCGCCCTTCGCCGCCAGACGGAGGGCGCGAACCGCCTGAGTGGTTAGCAGGGTCTGAGCGGCTCCTGACGACGCGCCGTCCTCGCCCAGGACGGCGCCCACACCCGCCCGCACCTCCGTTAACCGCTGGACTAGGTCGGCGTGGATCGTCTTGGCCAGACGCTCCCGCTCCTCCTCGCCCGAGTGGGCGGCCATGGTCAGGTCCAGTTCCCGGAGCGTCCGGTGACGCCGGTCTACCTCGTCCCGCAGGGCGGCCGCCCGCCCCGCCTGCCGCTCCTGCTGCGCGACGGTGTAGCTGACGACGACGGCGAAAACAAAGTAGCAAAAGTACATGCCGATCTGCGCCACCAGGTTCGCCCCGGTCGTTGTCGGGGAGATCACCAGGAAGAGCGTCAGCCAGAGCGCCGCCAAGCTGCCAAAGATGAAGGGCGCCCAACGCCGGACCGGCGAGAGATAGATTGCCTGAACGGCAACCAACGCAAACAGGAGGCGGGTCAGTCCCCCCTCCAGACTATAGATTGTGACCACGAGACCCGTCTGGACCAGCAGATAGAGCCAGAGCCAGACCGCTCGGCGCTCTAGTGCCCAGACCGGCATCCGTGCCCAGAGGAGCAGGTAGGCTCCCGTTACCGCGGCCAGCACCGACCAGCGCCCCACTCCCCGTGCTAGGGTCTCACCTGTCAGGACCGAGAGGACTGGCAGTGCTAGAAGCATCAGGGCGGTGAACAGGTTGATCAGGTGTGGGTAGCCGGTCCGAAAGAGCTTGTCCAGGACGATATTCGCCCGCGTCTGCCATACTTCCATTCGTTCCATACCGCTATTCTACACCAGGTGCGCAGGCAATGCGATGCGCCGCAATTCCAGCAGCCCATGGGCTCCATGCCCTACCGTTCTAGGACTATACGGAAGTGACATACCCTCAAATGATTTACGTCGATTCCAGCATCCTTTAGAATGATGAGTGGCAAGGTTCCGTAGACCCAGC
>DATGYC010000137.1:0-2789 GCA_035298385.1 Symbiobacteriaceae bacterium
AACCGCCTTATCGGACGAGATCAGCACAAAGCGCTTCGCACGGTAGAAGTCAGCGGCGCGAGCCACGTTGGTCGTGCCGATGACGTTGTTCTTAATCGCTTCCTCCGGGTTGTACTCCATCAGCGGCACGTGCTTGTGCGCTGCCGCATGGAAGACCACACCCGGGCGATACTGCTCAAAGACCCGCCGAATCCGCGCCTCATCCTGGATATCGGCGATGATCGGCCGTAGATCGAGCTCGGGATACTTCCCCCGCAACTCTAGGTCGATCTCATAGATCGAATTCTCCCCATGCCCGAGCAGCAGAAGCTGCTTAGGCTTAAACCGTGCCACCTGACGGCAGAGCTCCGAACCGATGGAGCCACCGGCACCCGTCACCAGGACGACCTCGTCGCTCAGGTACGCGGCGATCGCATTCAGATCGACCTGCACCTCGGCACGACCAAGCACATCCTCGATCTGCACATCCCGGATCTGCGAAACCGCTACGGTCCCGTTCACCAATTCAAAGATACCGGGCAGGGTCTTAAGCTGAAGCCCTAGACCCCGACCAGCCTCGACAACCTCACGAATAACACTGCCCTTCGCACTGGGCATCGCAATGATCAAGTTCTTGATCTCATACTGTGCAACAACCTTCTTCAGATCATTGCGGGTCCCAAGCACCGGCTTACCCACCACCCGGTAGCCTTGCTTCCGGGGATCATCATCAATGAAACCCACCACATTACAGTGAACCTCGGGGTGCCTGGCCAACTCACGAGCCAGCATCGCACCGGCATCACCGGCGCCAAAGATCAGCGTGCGCTGCGCCTCCGGGGTGGCGCCCCGGCGGGCCAGAATCAGGTCACGGCGATACCGCAGGGCTAGACGCAGCGTACCCATGACAACGATCTTAAAGATCCATGAGATGAGGATAACGCTGCGGGGGTACCCAGACGGAGAGATCGCATAGACGACAACCGTGCTCAGGACCGAATCAATCGTTCCGGCAACAACAATGCGAATGAGCTCAGGAATGCTCGCATGCGCCCAGACCTGGTTGTACAGCCCACACAGATAGTAGACCAGAATACGGACCGGAATGACCCAAGGCAACGAATGCAAGTAGGCCGAGAGATAGTCGGCCGGGATTCCCCTACCATCTAGAGCGAACCGAATCGCAAAGGCCATCAACCCTACCGCAACGGAGAGCAACAGATCGAGGCCCAGGAGAATCAGCGTCCGCCAGATCTTCTTCACGGCACTTCCCCCAGCTTTAGCAGTTCCGCCAATCCAGCACGGATGCTTAGACTTTCTACGTATAGGAACGCTGTAGCCCACAACTTTTGGTTATACATATGAATATCTTCGTCGCCGCCTTCGGCATGTAGCACAACCACGCCCCCCCGGCCGAAGCGAGTTCGGCAGAAGGGCGTGGATCCATGTTCAGCTGTGAGCCGTCCGCTAGGTCCTGCGCCCCACGGCGCCCTGCCCATCGGACGAATAGTAGTAGTAGTAGCCCTCGCCATCCTTGGTCGTCACGTCCGTCAGCACCACGCCCAGCAGGTTGGCCTTGACCGCGGTCAGGGCCTCCTTGGCGCGCAGCACCTTCGCCCGCTCCACCTCACCAGCGCGCACGACCATCAGCACGCCATCCACCTTGGGCGCCAAGACGGCGGCATCCGTCACCGCCAGGAGCGGCGGGGTATCAATGATCACCACATCAAACGCCTCAGCCACGTGCTCGAGCAACCGCTCCATCCGACCGGAGCCCAGTAGCTCCGCCGGGTTGGGCGGAATCGGGCCGCTCGACAGGACGGTCAGGCCGGTGATCCCAGTCACCTGCACGAAGTTCTCCGGCCCCTCCTGGCTGATCAGAGCCGGGGTCAGGCCGGTCCAGTTATCCAGGCCCAGGACCTTGGCCACCGTCGGGCGCCGCAGGTCGGCGTCGATCAGCAGCACCTTCGCCCCGGTCTGCGCAAAGGCGACGGCCAGGTTGATCGCCGTGGTCGTCTTGCCCTCGGTCGGGGTGGCGGAGGTGACCAGAATCGTCTTGACCGGCTTGTCCAGCCCCATGAACTGCAGGTTAGTCCGCAGGACGCGGTAGGCCTCCGAGGCGATGGCGCCGGGGTCGTGATGGGTGATCACGACCGGGGAGATCGTCCGAGCACGTGCGTTCATACCCCGAAGACCCCCTTCTTCTTGCGCCGGCGTGTCCGAACCGGGGAGGCGGCGATGGCGGGAGCGGCTCCCCCTGCCTCCGTCGGAATCTCGATCGTCGGGATCAGGCCCAGGACGGGCAGCTCCAAGTGCAGGTTGACGTCCTCTGGACTCTTGATGCTGGTATCCAGGTACTCGAGCAGGAAGACGAGGCCGACGGCGGCCATGCCGCCCAGGACGACGGCGACGGCGACGTTCATCAGGGAGCGCGGCTTGATCGGGCTGGTCGGGACGATCGCCCGGTCAACGATCGCGACGTTCTCGACCTTCATGTAGAGGCTAATCTGCCCCTTGAAGGCGGTGGCGACGGCGTCGGCGATGGCAGCAGCCCGGGCGGGGTTGCCATCCTCGACGACGAAGGAGAGGATCTCTGTGTCGCGCAGCGGGGTGACGGTCAGTCTGTCCCGCAGTTGACCAGTGGTCGTCCCGGTCAACGCCAGGGACTTGATCACCTCATCCAGCACGGCGTTGCTCTTGGCGACCTCGGCGTAGGTCTTGGTCAGGTTGCGGGAGAGCAGGACGTCGTTATAGCTGAGCTGGCTGGTATCATCCTTAATCACCCAGAGGGTGGTCTGGGCGCTGTAGAC
>DATGYC010000138.1:0-7099 GCA_035298385.1 Symbiobacteriaceae bacterium
TGGCTCCTGACGGTGCCGATCGCCTTCGTTGCAGTCCGGTTCGGCTGGGGGCTACCGGGCGTCGTGGTGGCGATGTTCATTGATGAGATGGTGCGCGGCGGCATCAACCTCTGGTACTTTGGTACCCCGCGCTGGCGCTTCCGGCGCGTCTAGAAGCCGGATTCTGGTCACCCTAAGCATGGGGTGATCGGGTATGGCACGGTGGCTTCGGCTCCTGTTGGCGGGCGCCCTGCTGGTCGTTTCGCTTCCGGCCAACGCGGTGATCTATAAGATGGACGTCAACGGCAAGATCATCCAGAGCGCCCTCGTCCAGGTGCGCAATGAGCGTTTGCTGGTGCCGGTCCGTTTCGTCTCGGAGGAGTTCGGTGCCACGGTCACCTGGATCCAAGCGACCCAGGAGATCCGGATTGAGCAGAACGGCAAGACGATCCGGATGACCCTGGGCAGCAAGACCGCCTTCGTGGACGGGCACACACTCTTGATGGATGTGGCCCCGTTCGCCCAGAGTGAGCGGACGCTGATCCCCATCCGCTTCTTCGCGGAGGCGATGGGCGCCCACGTGACGTGGCGCCAGAGTACGGGGACGGCCTACATCTGGTCCGATACGATGCTCCACCGGGTCCTGCCCGGTGAGAACATCAGCGTCATCGCCGATGAGTTCGGGATGACGGAGGAGCAGGTCCGAGGGCTGAACAACCTGACCAGCGACGCCCTCTATGCGGGCGATACCCTGGTGGTCAAGGCACCGCCGGGCGGGGTGCAGGCGCCCGTCGTGACGGCGCCGCGACCGCTCACGGTCTCTGGCTACACGGTGACGGCCTACTGGCAGGACCAGTCGGGGCTGAACGCGGTCAAGGCGCACGGCCAGCGCTTGACCGATGTGGCGATGGTCTCGCACCGCTTTGCGCAGACTGGGCAGTTGACGGGGGTGACCCAGAACGAGGTCCTCGCAGCGGCGAAGGCACAGGGCGAGCGACCGTGGCTGGTTGTGCAGAACGTGGACGAGACCTGGTCCTTCTCGGCGCCCTTGGCAGAGACGCTCTTGGACAGCACACCGGCGCAGGATCGGTTTCTGGCCGATGCGCTCGTCCTGCTCAAGAACGGCGGGTATGGCGGGTTGGAGATCGACATCGAGGGGCTGATGCCCTCCTACCGGGCGAAGATGTCCGCCTTCGTCCAGCGCGCGGCCGCACAGGTGGGGCCAGCGGGCTTCAAACTGGCGATCGCGGTGCCGGCGAAGACCTGGGATGATCCGTCGAACGCCTGGGCGGGCGCCTATGATTACAAGGCGATTGGGGCCGTGGTCGACCGGATGACGCTGATGACCTACGACGAGCACTGGGCGGGCGGAACGGCTGGGCCGGTCGCATCGCTGCCGTGGGTGGATAACGTCCTGAAGTACGCCGCCTCAGTTGTGCCGGCCACGAAGCTCCTGATGGGGTTGGCGGGCTATGGCTATTGCTGGCCGGTCAACGGCGGGGAGATCGCCTCCTCTGTGGGTGGGGCTTACGCCGAGACCCTGGCTACTCGCTACGGGGATCACTGGGATACCTCGTCGGGTTCGCCCTACGTGCTGCATACCGAGGGTGGCTCGGAGGAGCGTGAGCTCTGGTACGAGAACCTGGAGTCGGTCCAGTTGAAGCTGGTGGCTGCTGCGAAGTATGGCATTCAGGGCGTGGCGATCTGGCGGTTAGGGATTGAGGGGACCGAGATGTGGAGCGCGTTGCAGTAGGGGGAGATAACGGCTACGCCTCGCACGAGAGGCCTTCGCTAACGGATAGCGAGGGCCTCCTTTGCGTAGAGGGCGCCCTTTTCAGGAGGATTCTCACGCGAAAACGCAAACTTGAAGGGGAGGCTGGGAACCGGAACGTCCTATCTACACATCTAACCCTTGATAAGAGCTTTCATTGGGAGGTTATTCTGTGCGGCGACTCGGTGGTGGGCTCCTTGCCCTGTTACTGCTGCTCCTAGTGGCGCTGCCCGCAGCGGCGGCGGTGACGGGGGGCGCCCACCTGCTGGGTGGGCATCTGAGTGATGAGGGCTGGGGCGCCCTGTGGTTGGAACTAAAGAATGATGGCCGGGAGCTGAAGGGCGATCTGATCGTTCAGCGTGAGGCGAATCCCGGTGAGATTGAGAGCGTGGCCTTTAGCGTGCCGCTGACCTTGCCGGCTGGCGGGACGAAGAAGGTGCCGCTCCCCTTCGCGCGCTCCTATAACTCCGGAAAGATTACGGTCCGGTTTGAGGTTGAGGGCAAGAAGGTCTTTGAGACGGAGACCCTACTGGCCGATAAGGAGCCCGGCCTCTACTTGGTCGGCCTGTTGACCGATGATGAGCGCGGAATCGCCGGGCTGGACGGCTACAAGGTCCTCGGCAATGGGGCGAATGCGGTTGGGCAGCCCCTCGCGGATGCACGGGTGGAGATGGCCCGCCTTGACCCGGAGCAGTTCCCGACGGAGTCCAGCCTGCTGGGCGTCTTTGACGCGCTCGTGCTCTATCGGTACCAGACGGAGCGTCTGAACCCGGAGCAGCGTGACGCTCTAGCCTCCTGGGTTGCCGCAGGCGGGACCCTGCTCATCGGCGGTGGACCCGAGTGGAAGGCGACGCTCTCGCCCCTGCCAGCGGGCCTCCTGCCAGTCTCGGTGACCGGTGTGGGCACTGCTGATCTGGGCGCCCTCGGCACCCTGGCGCCCGGCAAGGGCGCCCCTGGCGCTGGACCGGTCAGCTTGGCGACCGTCACCAGCGGGCAGATCCTCGCCGAGGCGGGAGGCGTGCCCCTGGCGGTTGCGAAGGCCTACGGTGCGGGCCGGGTCCTCTACCTGGCTGCGGACCCGGGGCTGGCACCGCTCGCTACCTGGGACGGGACCGGTCCGTTCATGGCCAGCCTGCTGCAGATCCAGCCGGTCCTGCCCTGGAAGGATCAGGGCTTCCGCACCCAGCATATGGCCAATCCGCTGCAGCAGATGGGCGCCCTGGAGATCCCGCCGCTCAGTCTGCTCTTTGGCGTACTGGTCCTCTACGTCGTGATCATCGGCCCGCTCTCCTACTGGCTCCTCAAGCGGCGGGATCGCCGGGAGTTGCTCTGGGTCTCCGTGCCGATCCTCGCGCTCCTCTTCGTCGGTGGGGCGTGGCTCGGGAGCGGCGGGCGCCGTACGGGCGTCCTTGGTTCGCTGATCACGATCACCGAGCTCTTCCCGGGCACGGGTTCCGGGCGGCTCTCGACCTTCGTCGGTCTCTACTCCCCGTCGGGCGAGCGGCTGGCCGTGCCGGTTCCGGCGGATAGCTTGGTGCGCCCCCTCAATGAGTACGACCAGACCTGGCGGCAGGGAACGATCAACCTGAGTGGCCAACCGACGATTGAGCTCCGGAACGTCACGACCTACTCGCTCTCATCCTTCGCTCTCACGAAGGATGTCAAGCTGCCCGAGGGGCTCGTCCTAGTCGATGCCAAGGTAGAGGGGAACGTGCTGACGGGGCGCCTGGTCAATCATCTGGACCAACCGGTCGAGGGCATCACGCTCATTCGGGGCGGTGCCAGCACCGAGATCGGCGCCATCGCTGCCGGTGCGACCTCCGAGCCCTTCAGCCTCGATCTGTCGTTGGTCGGGCGCCCCAACATCCCCATGGAGGGTTGGGGCTCGGCGCGGACCCCAGCGGAGCGCCTGCGCAATCGCAAGCAGCAGGTTCTGCAGTCCTTCTTGAATGGGCCGGACCCGACGACCAAGGAGCAGGAGCTCCTGCAGGTCTTCGCCTGGCTGCAGAAGCCCCTGGCGGGGCATGGGTTCACGGGCGCCGTGAAGATCGAGGAAGGGCCGCACCTGCTCTGGCAGAAGTTGCTGCTCCCGGTCGGGAAGGGGGGCCTCCGCTAATGCTCAAAATCGAAGGGCTACAGAAGCAGTACGGCACCTTCCAGGCGGTCAAGGGGATCGATCTGCATATCGAGGCTGGCGCCATCTTCGGGCTGATCGGCCCGAACGGTGCGGGCAAGACGACGACGATGAAGATGATCGCCACCCTGCTCCGCCCGACGGCGGGCAAGATCGTGATGGGCGAGATCGATGTGACTCGACGGCCGGAGGAGGCGCGGCGCCGGATGGGCTACATGCCCGACTTCTTCGGTGTCTACGATGACCTGAAGGTCTCCGAGTATATGGAGTTCTATGGCGACTGCCATCGGGTCCCCCGGGCTGGGCGGGAGCGCCTGATCGGTGACCTGCTGGAGCTGGTCAACCTGAGCCACAAGAAGGATGCCTACGTCGACGGTCTCTCCCGCGGCATGAAGCAGCGGCTCTGTCTGGCCCGCTGTCTGATCCATGATCCCGAACTGCTGATCCTTGATGAGCCGGCCTCCGGGTTGGACCCACGCGCACGGGTTGAGATGCGCGAGATCCTGCAGGAGCTGCGCCGGATGGGCAAGACGATCCTGATCTCCTCGCACATCCTGGCCGAACTGGCCGAGATCTGCACGGACATCGGCATCGTGGCGGATGGGCGACTCTCGGTCTCGGGGCCGGTCGGCCAGGTGCTGCGCCGGGCGGGCGCCCGGTTGATCGAGGTGCGGGTGGCGGGTGACCCCGCCGAGGCAGCGATTCGGGCCGGCCAACTGCCGGGTCTGAGCTCGGTGCAACAGACAGAGCACGGCCTGCGGATCGAACTGGATGGCGAGGACGAGGCGGTTGCCCAACTCCTGGCAGGGCTGGTCGGGGCTGGGGTGCCGGTGATCCACTTCGCCGAGCTGCAGTCGAAGCTGGAAGAGGTCTTCATGGCCGTGACGGGAGGGGAGGCGAAGTGATGGGCGGATTGCGTGAGCGTTTGCTGAACCCGGTCCTCCTCCGCGAGGGGCGAGTCCGGATGCGTGGCTGGCGGGCGCCCGCCCTGATCGCCGTCTATGTCGGCGTGATCGGCCTCCTGCTCCTTGGCATGATGGCGACGATGAACATTGGCACCTCGGGCTTCGCCCCGGAGATGGGCGCCATCCTCTTCGCCTTCCTGGCGGTCGTCCAGATGGTCCTGCTGCTCGTGGCGGCGCCCGGTCTGACCGGTGCAGCGCTGGCGGGTGAGCGGGAGCGCCAGACGCTCGATCTGCTCCTGGTCACGCGGCTCTCGGCCTTTGAGGTCGTCTTTGGCAAGCTGATGGCCGCGCTCGGTTTTGCCGGGCTGCTCCTGGTCGCGACCTTGCCGCTCTACGGTGTGCTCTTCCTCTTTGGCGGCGTCTCACTGATGGCGCTGGGGCGGACGATCCTGGTCTACCTGGCGACGCTCTACTTCGTGGGCGCAATCGGCATCCTTTGGTCGACGGTGCTGAAGCGGTCGGTGGCCGCGATCGTCGCCGCCTACGGCACCGTGCTCTTCCTGACGGCGGGGACCCTCTTCCTGATCGTGATCACGTTCGTCCTCTACAACCAGCCGGAGAATGTGCCGGCCTGGATCGCCCTGCCGATCTGGCTCAACCCGGGGGTCGCTCTTGCGATCGCCACGGGCGGTCCGCTCTCGGAGGTGCGGTCGATCTTTGACCGAGTCTTCTCGGTTGGGTTTGGCCAGGCGATCTGGTGGGTCTACGGCCTTTGGGCACTCGGGCTCGGCTCGCTCGCCCTTTGGGCGGCCGCTCGCCGGGTGCACCGGCTGACCCAAGAGTAAGGGAGGGGTCTCGGATGGAGCGGAATCAGGTGACGGAGGCGCTCCGTCCTTGGGCTGGGCGCCGGCTTCTGCTGGCGCTGATTCTGGCCCTTCCCCTCGGACTGGCCGCGGGGGCGGTGGGGGGCGCCCTCCTCTGGGGGATCGCCCACCTGCTCTGGTGGCCTACGGTTGGGCGCTGGGCGCTTGGGACGTTGATCGTAGGTGGGCTGGCCGGGCTTGCCTGGCCGCTCCTGTGGCGGCCCAGTGCGGCGCGGCAGGCTCGCTTTCTCGATCGCCATCTGCAGTTGGCGGATCGGCTCTCGACCGCTCTGGACCTGGCGGGGGAGTCACCGATCATCCTGGCCCAGCGCAAGGATGCGCTTGCACACCTGGCACGGTTCCAGCCGGCGGCGGCGCTGCCCCTGCGGGCGCCCTGGCGAGCGATCGGCGCCCTCACGGTAGCGGTACTGCTCCTTCTGGGTACAGCCCGCTGGCCCTTGCCTGAGCGCGTCGTCCGGCAGGGCGAGGTGAAGCAGGCGATCGCTCAAGCGGAGACCAAGGTCGATGCGGTCGAGAAGGAGCTCCAGAGGGCTGACCTGACCCCGGAACAGCGGCAGAGGCTGGCCGAGGCGCTGGCGAAGCTACGCGAGGAGCTCGCTGCCGCCGACCGAACCCTAGATCCCGCCAAGGCGGCGGAGCGGGTAGAGCAGGCGGTGGCGAAGGCCGAAAGCGATATCGCTGCCCTGGCGGGCGCTGGAAGCGGGGCGGCTGCCGGGGCGATGGCCGGGCTGAACGCCCTGCCCGATCTGGACGCCCTCGCTGATCAGTTGGCACAGATGACGCCGGAGCAGCGTGCGCAGTTGGCTGAACAGTTGGCGCAAGCGGCAGCCGGCGCCGGAGCGGACCCGGCGCTTGCGGGGGCGCTCCAGCAGGCGGGCTCTAGCCTGGTGGCTGGGGACCTAGCGGCGGCGAAGGGCGCCCTGCAGGCGGCGGGGGCCCGGGCGGATCAGTTGGCGGCGCAGGTGGCGCTGGGCGCCCAGGTGACGGGGGCGGTCGGGGATCTGCAGCAGGCGTCGGGGGCTGTGCAGGCCGCCGCCGCCGGGCAGGCTGGTCAAGTAGCGCAGGGTCAGGGCCAGGGCCAAGGTCAGGGCCAAGGTCAGGGTCAGGGTCAGGGCCAGGGCCAGGGCCAGGGCCAAGGCCAAGGCCAAGGTCAAGGTCAGGGTCAAGGCCAGGGTCAAGGCCAGGGTCAAGGCCAGGGTCAGGGCACCGGTGGTGGTGGGCAGTCCAGCGGGGGCGTCGGCTCCAACTGGACCGGCAACCCGGCCGACCTCGCCTCCGTCTTCGTCCCCGGCCAGATCGGGGCGGGCTCCCAGGGTGATATGGGCGTCGGGCCCGCTGGGCAGTCGTTGCCGGGTGCCTTGCGCCCCTACGACCAAGTCCTCGGGGAGTACGGCGCCCAGGCCCGTCAACACCTCGCCCAGAACCC
>DATGYC010000139.1:0-7692 GCA_035298385.1 Symbiobacteriaceae bacterium
TTCCCCTCGGCCGCCCCCGTCGAGGCGTTGTCGGTCACCAAGACCCGACTCTCGGACGGGATGATCGAGCTGACGGTCCAGAACACCGGCCCCGCTGAAGCGACCATCGCCCTCGTCGCCGTCGATGACGCCTACTGGGAGACCAAATTCAGCCCCTCAGCCACGATTGCGCGCCTCGGCAGCGCCAAGCTGACCCTCGCCTATCCCTGGGTGGCGGGTGAGGCCTACGCGGTTCGCCTGATCACCAGCAACGGAATCCTCTTCGATCACGTCATTCCCGTGGCGCAGGCCTCGCCAGCGCTGGGCGCCCGCGGCATCCTGATCTTCGCCCTGATCGGCCTCTACGTCGGCATCGTCCCGATCGGGGTCGGCCTCCTCTGGTTCCCGGCCCTGCGGCAGACCGGGCAGGGGGTCCTCTCGTTCATCCTGGCACTGACGGTCGGGCTCCTCGCCTTCCTCCTCGCCGATACCGTCATCGAGGGCTGGGAACTGGCCGGTGAGGTCCCCGGGGTCTTCCGCGGTCCCCTCCTCCTGATCTTCGGCCTCCTGCTAGCGCTGCTGGTCCTGATCGGCGTCGGGGGCACCGAGCGGGTTGGCGGCACCGATGCGCCGGCGGGAAGGCTGCGCCTCTCCTACCTAATCGCGGGCGGTATCGGCCTGCACAACCTGGGTGAGGGGCTCGCCATCGGGACCGCCTTCGCCCTCGGTGAGACGGCGCTGGGGACCTTCCTGGTGATCGGCTTT
Source organism: Symbiobacteriaceae bacterium (assembly GCA_035298385.1). Classification (GTDB taxonomy): domain Bacteria; phylum Bacillota; class Sulfobacillia; order Symbiobacteriales; family Symbiobacteriaceae; genus DATGYC01. The sequence goes on from DATGYC010000139.1 coordinate 745, forward strand.
ACCCTGCATAACGTGACCGAGGGGATCGGAATCGGGGCGCCCCTCCTGCGGGACCGGCCCTCCTTCTGGACCTTCGTCAAGCTGGCAGCAGTCTCGGGCGCCCCCGCCATCCTGGGTACCTGGCTGGGCGCCTACGTCTCCTCGCCCGTCCTGGGCGCCCTCTTCTTCGGCGTCGGCGCCGGTGCGATCGCCCAAGTGATCTGGGAGGTAGGGCGCCTCCTCTGGAAGCAGGCGGGGAAGAGCCTGAACTGGCTAAGCCTGGGCGGCTTCACGGCCGGGGTAGCGGTGATGTATCTAACGGCGTTGCTGGTGCCATAGGAGACAAGGGGCATATTTTACACAGATTACACAGATTACACAGATTTTAAGAATTACACAGCAGATTGTCAGGTAGTACGGTTCGCACCTCCATGATCGAGTGCAGAGGCCCGCAACGTCTAACCAGACCATCCGTGTAATCAGTGAAATCAGTGAAATCTGTGTAAAAAAACGACTCTACCCCACAAAAAACGACCTGGGCCAAACACCCAGGTCGTTCTCCTATTCTACGGCCTCACCCGCAACAACCGCATCGAGTTCAGCGTTACGATCACCGTCGCCCCCGTATCGGCCAGGATGGCGATCCAGAGCGAGAGCCAGCCCGGGAAGACCAGACCGATCGCGATCACCTTGATCAGGATCGAGAAGGCGATGTTCGCCCGGATCACGGCCAGCGCCGCCCGGGAGAGCCGGACCGTGAAGGGCAGCTTGGCCAGATCATCCGCCATCAGCACGATCTGGGCCGTCTCGAGGGCCGCACCGGAGCCGGCCCCGCCCATCGCTACCCCGAGGGAGGCTGTCGCCAGGGCGGGCGCGTCGTTGATCCCGTCGCCCACCATGGCGACCGTGCCGTGCTCGGCCAGGAGGGCCTCGACGGCTGCTGCCTTCTGGTCGGGCAGAAGCTCCGCCCGGTACTGATCGACGCCGACTGCCGCCGCTACCGCCTTGGCGGTCCGCTCGTTGTCACCGGTCAGCATCACCGTCGTCCCGATCCCGGCCTCCTTGAGAGCGGCCAGCGTCGCCTGGCTGGTGGGGCGGATCTGGTCCGCCACCGCCAGGAGGGCCCGCAGTTCTGTGCTACTCCCACAGAGGATCACCGTCTTGCCCTCGCCCTGCAGGCGCTCGATCAACGCCTGATGCGGCGCCAGGTCGAGCCCGAGTCCGCTGAAGAGGCGCTGGTTGCCCACGTAGAGGGGTTCGCCCTCGACGGAGGCGGTAGCGCCTTCGCCTACGAGGGCCCGCATCCCCTCTGCCACCGGGATGGCGAGGCCGCGCTCCCTGGCAGCGGTCACGATCGCCTTCGCCAGCGGATGTTCGGAACTCGCCTCGATGGCGGCAGCCTGGCGCAGCACGGCAGCCTCAGCCGCACGGGCGCCCGCATCGGCATCGGCGGACCCGGTATCCACAGACCCCGTCTCCCCCAGGAGAACCAGGTCCGTTAGCACCGGCGCGCCTACCGTCAGCGTGCCGGTCTTATCGAAGGCGATCGCCTTTAGGCGCCCGGCCGCCTCCAGGTAGACCCCACCCTTGATCAGGACACCATGCTTGGCCGCATTCGAGATCGCCGCCACGATCGAGACCGGTGTCGAGACCACCAGCGCGCACGGGCAGGCCACCACCAGCAGGGAGAGCCCCCGATAGATCCAGGGCGCCCACGCCGCCCCCATCAAGAGCGGCGGCAGCAGGATCACCAGCAGGGCCAGGCCCATCACGATCGGCGTGTAGACCGCTGCGAAGCGGTCGACGAAGGCCTGCGTCGGTGCCTTCTTCGTCTGCGCCGCCTGGACCAGTTCGATCACCTTGGCGATCGTCGACTCGCCAGCCGGCTTCGTCACCTTGACGGCCAGGGCGCCCGTCGTGTTGAGCGTCCCGGCGAAGACCTCATCCCCCGGCCCCTTCTCGACCGGGACGGACTCACCGGTCACCGCCGCCTGATTGACGGCGGAGAGGCCACTGAGCACGAGGCCATCGAGGGCGATCTGTTCGCCGGGGCGGATCAGGACGAGTTCGCCCACGCCGACGGCCTCGACGGAGACCTCCACCGCCTCGCCATGCCGGCTCACCCGAGCCCGCTTCGGCGCCAGCTCGATCAACTGACGGAGCGACCGGTTCGCCCGCGCCTGCGTCCAGGCCTCCAGGAACTCCGAGACCGCATAGAGGAAGGCGACGACCGCGGCCTCCTCCCACTCGCCGATCAGGACGGCGCCGATGATCGCGACCGTCATCAGGACCGCCATCGTCAGGCTAAAGGAGCGGATGGCGTAGAACGCCTTCTTGAAGTTGGTCCAGCCGCCGAGCAGGATCGCACCGGTAAGCGCCGCCAGATGCAGGGGCTCCAACGGCCCAGCGGGAGCGGGCAGATCGCTCGAGCCCCCCGCCCAGACCAGCCCGTAGCCGACCAGGAGCAGGAGTCCGGCGCCCCCCATTCGGTAGAGCTCAGCCCGGCGGCGCTCTGCCGTTACGTCCCGCTCGACGGATGCATCAGCCTCCATCGGTGCCAGGATCACGTAGTTCTCCTTCTGCCCCTCTCGTCGAATCGCCGCCAGGTCAAGGGCGCCCTCCACCCGCAGCTCACCCGTGGCCGTATTCAAGAGCGCACTGGTCACGCCGGGGAGGGCGGCGACGCTTCGTTCGAACTTCGCGGCGCAGTCCAGGCAAGTAATCCCCTTGACGGAGAGGACGGCGATACTTGCTGCATCCGCCATGTTTACCGCCCCTTCCCTTCCCGGAAATGGTCCAGTGCAAGCTGGATTAGCCCGACCACGTGGGCATCCTCGAGCGAGTAGAAGACCTGCTTGCCCGCCTTGCGGAACTTGGCTAGGCCCATGTTGCGCAGGAGGCGCAGGTGATGCGACGCCGTCGCCTCCGAGACGCCCATCAGGGCTGCGACGTCACAGACGCAGAGCTCCTCGAGCGAGAGCGCCAGGGCGATCTGGGCACGGGTCTCATCGGCCAGGGCCTTAAAGAGTAGGCTGATGCCACTAGTCTCTGCCAACTGAGGCTTGAGCCGGGCGACCTTCTCTGCTTCGATGCAGACGACTTCACACCGCTCCTCGGCCATTCTGCCACCTCATTACGATTAGATATCCGTTTGATTGTTAGTTTATGCCGCTGTACGAAAGGCGTCAACCATTTTCCGTCAACTTTCGGCGCAAGAAAAGCGGCGCCCCCATCTGGGAGCGCCGTCGCCGAGTTGACTCTACTTCGGTACCTTCCGATTCGCCTGCGCTGCAGCCTGGATCCACTTGGTCAGCCGCTCCCCGAACCGCTTCGGCGTCACCGCCGCGACCGTCATGGCCCGGCGCTGGACGGAACCGGCGCCCTCCTGCAGGAGCTCCGTCAGTTCGCCATCCTTGCCATGTAGCTCGTAGCGCAGGAGCGGCTTCTTGATGGTCAGCCGCAGGTAGGGATACTGGGCGTCAAAGCGGGCAATCTCCCAAGTGAGGTCGACACCGAAGGCGTCGCCAAAGGCGGCCGCATCGGTCAGGACGGTCTCGTACTCCTTCAGGGCCTTACGAAGCGCCTGCAGGCGCTCCTTCTTGGCCTGCGTAACCTTCGCATCCTCGGCCGAGAGCTTGTCGCCCAGCGAGGAGAGTTGGGACTTCCAATCGTTCATCGCAGATTCCTCCAAACCCGGGACGTACTTTCCGGGTAGATTTCGACAATCGGGTCCCTGCCTCCTTGTGGAGACCGCTCTCTCCCAGTATCATAGGCAAGGATAACCAAATTCTACACGTAGAGGGTTCAACATGCAGAAGAAGTTCTTGGAGTACGGACTCATCATGCTGGGTTCGCTCCTGATCGCTGCGACGGTCAACCTGGTCATTATTCCCCTGGAGATGGCCTCGGGTGGCCTGGGTGGCCTGACCGTGATCCTCGAGTATCTGTGGAAGGTCCCCAACGGCCCACTCTACTTCGCAATCAACGTGCCTCTGATCGTCCTGCTCTGGCGCCTGTACGGCCTGCGCGGCCTCGCCAAGACGATCATCGGCATGTCGACCTACTCCGTGGGCATGGTGCTCCTGCGGCCCCTGCAGGCCTACGCCCCCACCCACGAACTCCTCCTCGCCTCACTCCTCGGTGGCTTCGGCCTGGGCCTCGGCATCGCCCTGGTCGTGATCGCCGGTGGCTCGATCGGCGGCAACTCCTCCCTGGCGAAGGTCCTCTACCACTACTTCCGCTGGGATCTCGCCAAGCAGATCCTGATCATCGATATCGCTGTGCTGGTCTGGGCCGCCCTGGTCTTCTCGGTCGAGAAGGCGCTCTATGCGGTCGTGATGTCGGTCGTCACGAACCGGGTGATGCAGGCGATTACCGAGGGTCTGAACACGGCCCGTACGGTCTTGATCATCGGCCAGAACCCAGATGTGCTCGGTCAAGCGATCACGTCCGAGTTGAAGCGGGGCTGCACCCGTCTTGCCGCCCACGGTGAGTGGACGAAGCAGGAGCGTCCGGTCCTTCTCGTCGTGATCAGCGAATCCGAGTTGCGGACGCTGGACCGGATCGTGCACGAGATCGAGCCCAACGCATTTATGATCGTCCAGGAGGCGCGTGAGGTGCGGGGCTACGGCTTCACCCTGGAGCACGAACTCCGGTCGGTCCCGTTCTGGATCAAGAATATGCACTAGCAGGTGATGAGACCCGCTTCCACGAAATGGAGGCGGGTCTCTCTCTTTTCAGACAGGGAGGGGCTGGCGGCTGCAGCTGGGCTCCGGGTCATCGCCCTCGACAGGCGGGGATAGAATCAATCGGGCAAACCTAGTGGCAGCGAGCCTTACCTGCCGGTCTTGGTGCGCCTTCTGGTTTGGCGCCTTCGTGTCGGGTGGTTCGGTTCGCGGATGCCTCGCACTTGGTGCAGCATGAGAAGGTGGATGCGGAGTTGGTGGGGGATAGGAAGGTGTGCTGGGTTGGGGTGCCTGTGACTTGGGCGTGAGAGTTCTTTTTTATGGGGATTATGGGGATTTTGGGGATGACTTGGTGTGGGGGGCTGGCGGGGGAACCTGCTTTCGGAGGGTACTGCGGTGACGGCGTTCTTCGGATCTAGCGTGGGGCCCATACTGCAAGGTTGATTCCCGAGGCCAGTGTCAATAATCCAGGTAAAAATCCCCCTAATCCCCCTAATCCCCATAAAAAAACCCCTACAACCACCTCCCACCAACCACCTCCCACCAACCACCTCCCCACCCCCACAAAGGAAAGGACTGAACAGCTTGGACCAGACTCTCCCGAGGCCCATCAGCCGGACCTGGGTCACGATCGCCCTCATGGTCGGCATCTTTGTGGCGGCGCTCGACCAGACGATCGTCGATACCGCCTTCCCCCGCATGATTGCGGACCTCCATGGCGAGACGATCTTCACCTGGGTGATCACCGCCTACATGCTCGCCTCGACGGCGATCGTCCCGGTCGTGGGCAAGCTGGCCGACATCTATGGCCGGAAGATCTTCTACGCCACCGGCATCGTCCTCTTCGTCGCCGGCTCCATGCTCTGTGGCATCGCCCAGGATATGACCCAGTTGATCCTCTACCGTGGCTTCCAGGGGATCGGCGCCGGGATGCTGATGCCGATCGGCTTTACGATCGTGGGTGACCTCTACCCGGGCGCCCAGCGGGCCAAGATGCAGGGGGTCTTCAGTGGGGTCTGGGGCCTCTCCTCCATCCTAGGCCCCAAGCTTGGTGGCTGGATCACGACCGAGTTCGGCTGGCGCTACGTCTTCTTCATCAACCTCCCGATCGGGCTGATCGCCCTGGCGATGATCATGCTGACCTATCGGGAGTCCCGAGGCGAGAAGCGTCCGATCGACTGGATCGGCTCCTTCACGGTGACGGCTGGGATCGTCACGCTGCTCTTGGCCTTGAACAAGGGCGGTGACTGGGGCTGGTCCTCCGTCACGACCCTCGGGCTCTTCGCCGTGGCGGCGGTGATGCTGATCGTCTTCCTGATCACCGAGCGGCGGGTGCCGGAGCCGGTCCTGGACCTGACCCTCTTCCGGAACCGGACCTTCTCGGTGATGTCGCTCCTCGGCTTCATCTTTGGCATCGGCATGTTTGGCGCCATCGTCTACATCCCTTGGTTCATCCAGGGCGTCGTCGGCGTCGATCCGAACCAGGCCGGCAACGTGATGACCCCGATGCTGATGTCGATGGTCGTCTTCTCGGCCCTGGCGGGCTTCCTGACCCTGAAGATGAACTACCGGACCCAGTTGACGCTCGGCACGCTCCTGATGGCCCTCGCCTTCTTCCTGATGACGAGCTGGCACCGCGGGACGACGCAGTGGACGGCGACCTGGAACATCATGATCATGGGCGCCGGGCTCGGTCTGACGATGCCGGTGCTGACCTTGGCGCCACAGAACGCCTTTGCGGCGAACAAGCGGGGGACGGTCACCTCAGCGGCCACCTTCTTCCGGCAGATCGGGGCCTCGGTCGGGATTACGGTCTTGGGCGTGGTCTACAATCACCAGTTGAAGGCCTTCTTCCCCTCGACGGTGGGGCCGGTCTTCGAGCGACTGAAGCCGATGCTAGCGGCGGCCCCGCCTGCGGCGGCGGAGGCGATGGCGGCGGTGGCGGCTGCGCCGGCGATCCTGGTGCGGTTCCTGGTCGATTCGGGGAAGCTGCCGTTTGCGCTGCCGCCTGAGATGGCGACGGCGCTCCTGAGCGGGGCGAAGGATATGATGTCCTCGTCGCTGCACGTGGTCTTCTGGTGTAGCTTGGGGACGGTCCTGGTGGGGACGGTGGTGGCCCAGTTCATGGGCTCGATCTCCCTGAAGGGGCAGTCGGTGGCGCATGGGGAGACGGCGAAGGCGGAGATCAACTTGATGACGGAGTAATTGGAAAGCCCCCTGGGTGCCGGTTGGCGCCTGGGGGGCTTTTTGCTGGGGTTTTGCTGGGGTGCAGAGGTCTTTTTTT
>DATGYC010000140.1:0-3059 GCA_035298385.1 Symbiobacteriaceae bacterium
ACCTGCTTGCCACCCCGGTCGACCGCCCGGTCGTCAACGAGACGACCGCCCTGGGCGCAGCCTATCTCGCCGGTCTGGCCGTCGGCTTCTGGTCGGACCAAGCCGAGCTTCGGGCGAAGTGGCAGCGAGATCGCACCTTCCGCCCGGAGATGGCGCCCACCGAGCGCGCCAAGCGCTACCAAGGCTGGCAGCGTGCCGTCGAGCGGTCTCGGGCCTGGGTTGAGGAGTAAGGCAACGGTCTCTCGGCCAGCAGATAAGCAAAGAGCCACCGCAAGGACGGGGCTGTTGAAAAACCTCCGCTGACTTTGCAAGTCAGCGGAGGTTTTTCGTTTATCCACAATGAGTTTTGCTACTGGATGTCGAAGGAGTTGGTAGAGATTGAGGAAGGGTGACAGCACATGATGGAGCGGGATGGCGACTCACAGGTTCGGGTCATGATCGTGGATCTGGAGTTGTTCGTTCCGGGCGGCCATCTTCTTCGACAGATCAAGAGCAAGGTCGACTTCAACTTCATCTACGGCAAGGTTAAGGATCTGTACAAGGACGGCGGACGACCGTCCATTGATCCGGTCAGGCTGATCAAGATGTGGCTGGTCGGTTATCTATACGGGATCGATTCAGAGCGACGCCTGGAACAGGAAGTTCATCTGAACTTGGCTTATCGGTGGTTTCTTGGAATTCAGCTCGACGAGCGTGTACCGGACCACTCTACGCTCTCTGCGAACCGGAATGGCCGCTTCAAGGGTAGCACGTTGTTTCTGGACATCTTTGAAGGGATTGTCGAACAGTGCAAGCAGGCTGGACTCGTAAAGAGTCAGGCTGTGGTTACCGACTCGACTCACGTGAAGGCCAACGCCAGCGATGCATCGGCTGAGTTTGTAACCGTAACCAAAGCACCTCGCGAGTACGTGGCCGCACTCGCTGACGCTGCGCGTGAGAAGGACACGGCGAAGCGGGAGCAGCTGGGAAAGAAGAAACGCGGTAGCAAGGCTGACAAGGAGTCCGATGGGGAAGGCAAGAAGCGTACGATTCGTCGGAGCACGACGGATCCGGATGCGGGATACATGAACCGTCCCAACAAGCCAAAGGGATTTCACTATCTGGCCCATCTAACGATTGAACCGTCGCACGGGATTATCCTCAATGCAACGGCAACCGCAGGAAACGTTAATGATCATGAACCATACGTCGACTGCATTGAGCAGGCCATGACGCGTCATGAGATTGAAGAAGCCGCGGCCGATGCTGGCTACGACCGTGCCGAAGTACATGCGCGCCTTGCTGAGATGGGCATTACCAGCTACACACCGGCAGTCGAACACATCTCGGGGTCAGCAGATGATAATCGCTTCACCGTACGTGATTTTGAGTATGATCCGCAGGCCGACAGCTATGTCTGCCCAGCCGGAAACAGTTTGCCTTTCAAGTATGTCGCCCGTGACAAGGCCCAGAAGATCTATTCAGCGAGTCAAAAGAACTGCAAGACGTGCCCGCTGCGAGACCAATGCCTCGCCCCCTCCGCTAAGTTCCGGAAACTTAAACGTCCGTTGCTCCAAGAGCACCTAGACCAGGCCCACGAGCGGACGAAAACCGATCGGTACCGAGAGCTTCTGCGTCTGCGCACTATTTGGTGCGAGGGCACAAATGCAACCCTGAAAGCCCGCCACTGCTTGAGGCGGGCCATGCGTCGTGGACTCCACAACATGCGAGAACAACTATTAATGGCAGCGGCGGCCCTAAACATCCGCCGCCTGGTTGCAAACCACGCGTAGTCGCAGCGTACCAACGACACCTTCACCTAGGGCGCCTACCCTTTGGTAGCCAGAATTAGAAAAAGTGGTGGTAGACGCACGTCTACCACCACTTTTTCAACAGCCCCATCTGGACAAGGTTCTTTCCGTGGTCGCTAGTTGTTCGGCGCGGTCACCTGGATGATTCCGGCACCAAGGCCAGTCGTGTTCAGCGTGCCTTCCGCGCCGGCCGGCGGGATGGCACTGGTAGCCAGACGGTCAAAGACCTGCTGCCAACGGTTGGCGTTCTGAGGGGCGCCCTGCTGCGCCAGGTCAGAGAGAGCCAGAGCGGCGGCGCCCGCCACTAGCGGGGTGGCAAAGGAGGTGCCGCCGTCCATCCGGATATACCCGGTCGGCGAGGCCGTCCCCAGGCCGATGATATCATCCACCCCGTTCGGACCTGTTTCACTCGCCTCGCCGCCGGGGGCAGCGATATCGCCAGACTGGGAGTAGGAGGCCCGGACAGCCTCCTGGTTCGAGGCGGCGACAGCGATCACATAGGGAAGGGCTGCCGGCATCTGAGCCTGCGGAACAGCGGCAGCCTTGAGGGCCGGACGAGCCCGATTTCCAGCGGCGGCACAGATGACACCACCACGCCGCACTAGTTCCGAAAGAAGCGCCTCGATGGCGGGCATGGTTGTGTACCCTTCATACATAGAGCCCAGGCTTAGGCTGGTCACCGTAGAGCGCCCCTCAGCCATGTTCAGGAAGTTGGCCAGAGCGGTGATTAGCCACGTGGTCTCCCCGTACATCTCGCCGTTAAGCACCTGGTAGAGATGGATCTCCGAATTCGGGGCGATAAAGTTGATCAGGGATGCATTAAAGAGGCCGTGGTCCACGTAGGGCCCACCCACGTTGGCCGGTGCTGCAGGGTGCGTGTGGAGCCAGGCGGGCGCCCCACCCGGCAGTGCGGCCAGTGCCTCAGCCGTTGGGCAGGAGTCGAAAAGGCCGACCAGCACGCCTTCACCCGTCTCGGTAGCAAGCCGAGGGCTGCGTTGACCGTTCTCCGTCACCCGGATACGTGCAAAGGCGTCCTGAGCTACGAAGAGGCTCGCTGCCTCCTGGGGGTTCGCCCCAGCGGGGACTAGGCTTGGGAGCGATACGGAACTGGGCTGGACAGTAGGGTTTCCTTCCCAGGCGAAGGGATTACCCTCCCATGCGAACGGCGCCCCTTTCCAGCTTGGTGGCGCTACGACCGTGTAATTAGGCTCTGTGCGAATCCCAGTCAGACCAGCAGTGCGTGCAGCCTGAAGTAATGTATCGTTCAGT
>DATGYC010000141.1:0-3389 GCA_035298385.1 Symbiobacteriaceae bacterium
ATGCGGACGCCAACCTCGATCTCATGACCGCCCCGGCGATCGGCCAGGGCGACGACTCCGTCTCGATCCAGATCACCCCGAGCGCCATCGACGCCGCGGAGGCGCCGGCCGATCTGCAGACCTGGGCGATGACCCAGAAGAGTGCAGAGGCCGCCTCCTATAGCGTGATCAACGGTGCGGAAGGCCGCTACTTGGCGATCAGCGGTGGGCTGCAGCGCTCTGGTGGTTACTCGATCGAGATCGTCAGTACGCAGCTCGTCGACGGCACCTGGGTGATTGAGGCGCAGGTCGTCCCGCCCACCGGCCCTGCCACGATGGCCCTCACCAACCCGGTCGGCTACTTCCAGCTGGGCGGTATGGAAGGCAACGTTGAGGTCCAGATCAACGGCGCCGCCCTGCAGACCGAGAAGCGCTAAGCAAGCGTGCGGAGCCCCCCGTTGGAGGGGGCCCCTCGCTGAGACAGAGCCAAAGGCCCCTGTCGGCGGGAGGCTCCTCGCTGAGACAGAGCCAAGGGCCCCTGTCGGCGGGAGGCCCCGCTGTGACAGAGCCAAAAGCCCCCCTCGCTCGAGGGGGGCTTTTCGATCCGTGTGGCAGGATGATGAAGTGAAGTGAACGAACTAGTGTGAAGGATGTGCGAGCGCCAGCAACTGCGCCGGCAACTGGAGGGGATCGAACGGCTTAGGGACGTGCCCCACGGCGCCGAGCGCCAGACCCTGTTGCCGCTCCTCCGGGGTCCCGTGAATCGTGAGGAAGACGACCGGAATCGCGGCCGTCGTCGCATCCGCCTTTAGTCGGCGCAGGGTCTCGTAGCCGTCCATCTCGGGCATCACTACGTCGAGCACCACAAGGTCTGGGCGCTCCGTACGGGCCAGCGCCAGGCCCTGGCGCCCGGAACTGGCCTGCAAGACCTGAAAGCGCCCATCCAGGTGGAGAGCGAGGGAAGCGACCTTAAGAATGTCCGGATTGTCCTCAACGAGGAGAACACGCATGGTGGTTCCCTCCTTACATAGAGTTACACACGCAGTCGAAGGGAGTGCTGGACCGTGATTCAGGTGCTGTTGGCCGAGGATGAGCGGATCTTCCGCAAGGGCGTAGTGGCATCCCTCGCCATGGCCCCTGAGATCAAGGTGGTGGGGGAGGTAGAGACCGGCCTGGATGCCCTGAACGCGATTCCCCGGCTCAGTCCCGATCTGGTGCTGATGGATCTGAACATGCCCGTCATGGGCGGCACGGAGGCGACTCGCCGGATCAAGGCGGCGCACCCCGACGTCAAGGTGGTGATCCTGACCGTCTCCGACCTCGATCAGGACCTCTTTGAGGCGATCAAGGCCGGGGCGGACGGCTATCTGCTGAAGAAGATTGGGCCCGAGGAGTTGGCTAATGCGGTCCGCCAGGCCTTCCAGGGCGACTCCCCGCTCAGCCCGGCTATCGCTGGGAAGGTGCTGAAGGAGTTCCGGCAGGGTCATGCGAGCGTGGGCGCCCCGCCGGCCGAGCCGGAGGTGCTGACCGCCCGTGAGCTGGAGGTCCTCCAGCTCGCTACCCAGGGCTACGCCTACAAAGAGATCGGCACCAAGCTCTTTGTGGCCGAGTCGACGGTCAAGAACCACATGCGCCACATCATGGAGAAGCTCCAGCTGCGCAACCGCTCGGAGGCGGTCTCCTATGCCCTGCGCAACCGCCTGACGGAGAACTGAGATTCACTGATTGTATCGTACCGCGATAGAGCACTAGACCCCAATCCACCCAAAGTACTATGGCAGGTCTAGCCGCTGTCTCCGTAAGCTGAAAGCAGAATGAACCTTGTGATTCGCCAAAAGGAGTGAACTTGTCATGACCAAGCGCAATTATGATGCGATCCCCGTTGAGCCCGCCTTCGTGCACAAGCTGTTCAACACGACCAAGTTCGCCTGGCTCTGGGCCGTCCTGCGCATCTATCTGGGCTACGAGTGGCTGATGGCTGGCTGGCACAAGGCGACCGGCACGGGCTGGGTCGACGGTGGCAGCGCCCTGAAGGGCTTCTGGACCAACGTCATCAAGGTGCCGACGACCGGTAAGGCCGCGATCACCTACGACTGGTACCGCAGTTTCCTGGAGTTCCTGTTGGGCCACAACACCTACACCTGGTTTGGCAAGCTGATCGCCTACGGTGAGGTCCTGATCGGCATCTGCCTGATCGTCGGCCTGCTGACCGGCTTCGCTGCCTTCGGGGGCGCCCTGATGAACTTCAACTTCATGCTGGCCGGCAGCGCCAGCACCAACCCGGTCCTCTTCTTCATCGCTGTCCTCTTGATCATGGCTTGGAAGGCCGCCGGCTACCTGGGCGCCGACCGGTTCGTGCTCCCCGCGATCGGTACCCCGTGGCGTGCAGCGACTGCCGAGGGGCCTGATCGAGACCGGAAGGAGGCGTAAGCCAGATGTATCGCCGCATTCTCCTGGCCGCCGATGGCTCACCTAGTAGCCTGAAGGCCGCGGAGACGGCCGCCACTCTGGCCCGCCTGACGCCGGACTCGAGCGTGACCGTCTTCCATGTCCTGCACGTGCCGATGGTGCTCCTGCCCGCTTGGGATACCCCGATCGACCTAATGGTCCGTGGTACGGCCCGCGAGGTGATCGATTCGACGATCAAGGCGATGGGCCTGGCGCCGGAGCAGGTCCACGCTGAGGTCCAGATGGGCGATCCGGCGACGGAGATCGTCCAGATGGCGAGCACGGCTCCGTTCGACGTGATCGTGATGGGCTCGCGGGGGCTCTCGCCGCTGAAGGAGATCCTGCTTGGGGGCGTCAGCCACCGGGTGGTGAACACCGCTACCTGTCCCGTGCTCCTGGTTCGGTAAGGCAAGAAGCACCCCCTCGCTACGGAGTCGTAGCGGGGGGGTGCTCGTTTGGGCGGCATCTCCAGTGAGGTGGGGTCGGTATCTCCAGTGGGGCGGTATCTCCAACGAGGCGGGGCGGTAGCTCCAGTGAGGCGGGGCGATATCTCCAGTGAGGGGGGGCGGTATCTCCAGTGAGGGGGGCGGTATCTCCAGTGAGGGGGGGCGGCAACTCCAGTGAGGCGGGGCGGCATCTCCAGCGAGGCGGGGCGGTATCTCCAGCGAGGCGGGGCGGTAGCTCCAGTGAGGCGGGGCGGTATCTCCAGTGAGGCGGGGCGGTATCTCCAGTGAGGGGGGGCGGTAGCTCCAGTGAGGCGGGGCGGTAGCTCCAGTGAGGCGGGGCGGCATCTCCAGTGAGGCGGAGCGGTAGCTCCAGTGAGGCGGGGCGGTATCTCCAGCGAGGCGGGGTCGGCATCTCCAGTGAGGCGGAGCAGTAGCTCCAGTGAGGCGGGGCGGTATCTCCAGCGAGGCGGGGTCGGCATCTCCAGTGAGGGGGGGCGGGATCTCCAGTGAGGCGGG
>DATGYC010000142.1:0-1706 GCA_035298385.1 Symbiobacteriaceae bacterium
TCACCGGCGCCGAACTGCGAGACGTGCGCCGCCAGCGCCGCCTGCTTTACGTCCCAAACGCTACTCACATCGACGTAGACAGAAGGGATCGACTCATCGTTGATGAAATAGTACCAGACCCGACGCGGTCGGAACGGCTCAGCGCCGGTCTCGTACTTCCGAAGGCCCGCCATGAAGATCGCCTCCTCCACCAGGGCGCAGCCCGCCACGTGGTCGGGATGCCGATCGACTCCCCAGTTGACGGCCACGACATCGGGCCGCTCAGCCCGGATCAGATCGACGACCGCCCGTAGCTGGGCCGGGTCCCGCTGGTCCAGGTAGCGATCCGGCAAGTGCAGGTTGACCCGGCCACGGGCGCCCAGAATGGCGGCCGCCGCCTCCCCCTCTGCCACACGGCCCTCCGGGGTCCCGTTCGAGCCCATCTCGCCCCGGGTCAGATCACAGAGTAGCGTCGCCTTCCCCGCCCGACTGAGTTTGGCCAGCGTACCGCCGATCCCAAGCTCAACGTCATCCGGGTGCGGGCCAATCGCCAAGAGATCAAGTGCCATCGACATAGACGCTCCTTTGATTCTACATCACCCGCCCACAGCCGGGGAGGTCAATCTTTCACGATGAATCTTGCACAAATCCTCGATCGACTCAATCAGGCCCAGGACCTAAAGAGCGGCATCGCTGCCTGGCAGACCCTTCCCGCCGTCCCGCCGAACTACGGGGAGTGGCCCAGCAACCTGGACCCCCGCCTCATCGCAGCCCTGAAGGAGCAGGGGATCAGCAACCTCTATAGCCACCAGGCCGAGGCGGTAGAGTCCGCCATCGCAGGCCGCTCTACCGTCGTCGTCACCCCGACCGCTTCGGGCAAGTCCGTCTGCTATAACCTGCCTGTGCTTAACCGGGTGCTCGAGAATCCGGCCTCCCGGGCGCTCTACCTCTTCCCGACCAAGGCGCTCGCGCAGGACCAGGTCGTCGCCGTCCAGAACCTCGGGTCCAAGCTGGGCGCCGAGATCAAGTCCTATGTATATGACGGTGACACCCCGCCGCAGATTCGGCAGGCCTGCCGTCTGGCGGGTCAAATCGTGATCACCAACCCGGATATGCTCCACACCGGCATCCTTCCCCACCATACGAAGTGGGTCAAGCTCTTTGAGAACCTGAACTACATCGTGATCGACGAGCTTCATCAGTATCGCGGCGTCTTCGGCTCCCACCTCGCCAACCTCATGCGTCGCCTCCGGCGCATTTGCGATTTTTACGGCTCCAAGCCCGCCTTCCTCTGCTCCTCCGCCACCATCGCCAATCCGCAGGAGCTCGCCGAGAACCTGATCGGTGAGGCGGTCCACCTCGTGGGCGAGTCGGGCGCCCCCCGCGGCGAGAAGCACTTCCTGATCTACAACCCGCCGCAGGTCGGCAAGGACGGCATCCGCGAGTCGGCCGTCAAGGCCTCGACGCGCGTCGGCGCTGAACTGCTCAAGAACGGCATCCAGACGATCTTCTTCGCCCGCTCCCGCCAGCAGGTGGAGCTCCTAACGACCTATCTAAAGGAGGCCGTCGGTGGCTCCAAGGCGTCCAAGATCATGGGCTACCGGGGCGGCTACCGCCCGCTCGAGCGACGGGCGATCGAAGCGGGGCTCCGCTCGGGTGACCTGCTCGGCGTCATCTCCACCAATGCGCTTGAGCTCGGCATCGACATCGGGCAGCTCCAGGCCTGC
>DATGYC010000143.1:0-8719 GCA_035298385.1 Symbiobacteriaceae bacterium
GGCAGAAGTCAGGCAGAAGGGCGCGCCGGTTTGGCAGAAGTCAGGCAGAAAGGCGCGCCGGTTTGCCGCAGGGCACCACCAAAAGAGAGAGCCCACGGCAATCGCCGTGGGCTCCTCCCTATGAAACGTTACTTGCCGCCCTTGGTGTAGGGCGTACCCAGCGCCTTCGGCGCCGTAGACCGCCCCACCAGACCAGCCAGCGCCAGCATCGTCAAGACGTAGGGCGCCATCAGCACGAAGAAGGACGGAATCGGCACCTGCCAGATCTGCAGGAGCGTCGAGAGCGCATCTGCCGCACCGAAGAGCAGGCAGGCGAAGACCGAGCCGATCGGATCCCACCGGCCGAAGATCATCGCCGCGAGGGCGATGAAGCCCTTGCCCGACGACATTCCCAGTGTGAACCGCGAGAGCATGCCGATCGAGAGCGCCGCCCCCGCCAGGCCTGCAAAGACACCCGAGAGCAGGACGCCCTGGTAGCGCATCGGCTCGACCTTGACGCCGACGGTATCGAGCGCCAGCGGGTGTTCACCCGCCGCCCGCAGCCGCAGACCCCACGGGGTCTTGTAGAGCGCAAACCAGACGACCACGACTAGGATCGCGGCGAAGAGGACGAAGATCGTCAGCTTGTAGCTGCCAAAGCCGAGCTCCGGCATCGGAATCGCCTTATCCCAGGTGATGTCCCGCCAGGCGTTGTAGGCGTACTCGGTGAAGCCAGCCGCCAGCAGGTTGATCGCCGTGCCAGAGACGACCTGGTTCGCCTTGAACCGGATCGAGGCGATGGCATGCAGGGCGGCGATGATCGTGCCGACCACGATGGCGCCGAGCGTCCCGATCCAGGCCGAGCCCGAGAGGACGGAGAAGTAGACAGCGGCCCAGGCGCCCATCAGCATGATGCCCTCCAGGGCGATGTTGACGACGCCGGAGCGCTCGGATGTGACGCCACCCAGCGCGGCCAGGAGCAGCGGCGTGGCGCCGCGCAGCGTCGAGGCGATAAAGACCCAGATCATTACGCGCTCGCCCCCTTCTGCTTCCTGCGCTTAAGGAACCGCCAGAGGCCTTCACAGGCGACGAAGAAGACGATGACGCCCTGGACGACCCAGATGACGGCCTTCGGAATGCCAGCCGCTGCCTGCATGGCGGGGCCACCACGGCCCAGGGCGCCAAAGAGGAGGGCGGAGAGGAGGACGCCAATCGGATGGCTTCGCCCCACCAGGGCGACGGCGATGCCGTCGAAGCCATAGTTCGTGAAGCCGATCTGCTCGTAGAAGCGGTAGTTGATCGCTAGGGTCTGCACCGCGCCGGCCAGGCCAGCGAGGGCGCCCGAGATCATCATCGCCTTGACGATGTTCCACTGCACGTTGATGCCTGCGTACTCGGCGGCGCCGGGCGAGAGGCCCACGGCCCGAATCTCGTAGCCGCTGGCGGTCCGCCAGAGGAAGATGTAGAGCACGATCGCCGTCGCAATGGCCCAGAGGAGGCCGTAGTGCAGCCGGGAGCCGGGGATCAGCCCCTGTACAAACTTGGCCGTCTCGAGCACGACAGGCGTGGCAGAGCCGGTCTTGGCGTTGGGATCCTTCAGGAGATGGATCGCCCAGTTAACAAAGTAGAAGGCGATCCAGTTCAGCATGATGGTGTTGACGACCTCATGGACGCCGCGATAGGCCTTCAGGAGGCCGGGAATCGCGGCGTAGAGGGCGCCCCCAAGTGCGCCACCCGCCAGCGCGACAACGAGGTGGAGCCCCGTCGGCAGATGAATGGCGTAGCCGAGGATCGCGGCCGCCAGCGAGCCCATGATGTACTGGCCCTCAGCACCAATGTTAAAGAGTCCAGTACGGAAGGCGATGGCGTGCGCCAGGCCGGTGAAGATGAGCGGAATCGTCTGAACCAACGTCTCGCCGAAGAAGCGGGGCTCCGCAAAGGGCGGCGAGCCGACAACCGAGCGGAAGAAGGCGGTATAGGCCTCACTGACGCTGGCGCCAGAGCCGGCAATGAAGATCGTGCCGATCAGCAGGCCAGCGACGACCGAGAGGATCGGGACAAGAATCTCGGTGCCGTTCGTCTGCAGGTAGAGGCCGGTGGTCGTGAGGGAGCGCTTCAGCCAACTAGGCATTGACCGCACCTCCCGCCATCAGAAGACCAAGCTTCTCCTCGGTCGCCTCCGAGGCCGGCATCTCGGCCACGACCTCGCCCTTGTACATGACTAAGATTCGGTCTGCCAGGGCCATCACCTCATCCAGTTCGAGCGAGACCAAGAGGACCGCCTTGCCGGCGTCACGCTCGGCGACTAGGCGCTTGTGAATGAACTCGATGGCGCCCACGTCCAGGCCTCGGGTCGGCTGCGCCGCGATCAGGAAGTCCGGCCCACGCAGGACCTCCCGCCCGATGATCACCTTCTGCTGGTTGCCGCCCGAGAGCTTGCGACCGAGGTACTCCGGCTCCGGTGGACGGACGTCGAAGTGCTTGATCGCATCGGCAGCCCGCTGCTTCATCCGGCCAAAGTCGAGAAAGCCAAAGCGGGAGAACTGGCGCTGTTCGCCGAGGATGGAGTTCTCCGCCACCGTGAAGTCGAGCACCATGCCACGAGCGTGCCGGTCCTCTGGAATGTGGCCGAGGCCCGAATCCCGAATGGCACCGGGCGTTAGTCCGGTCAGTTCCTTGCCGTGTAGCCGTACCTTTCCGCCAGCGACGCGCCGCAAGCCGGTCATGCACTCGATCAGTTCAGTCTGGCCGTTGCCGTCGACGCCCGCAATGCCGACGATCTCGCCCTTGCGGACGGAGAGGGAGACGGACTTGAGCGCCTCCACCCCGCGGTGATTCTTGGCCGAGAGTCCCTCGACCTGAAGGACCACCTCACTCGGGTTGGCGGCGCCCTTCTCCACCTTGAGCGTGACGTCGCGACCGACCATCAAGGCGGCGAGCTCGCGCTCGGATTTCGCCCGGGGGTCATCGACGGTCGCTACCTTGCGGCCACGCCGGATGACGGAGACCCGGTCTGCCAGGTGGCGGACCTCCTTCAGCTTGTGGGTGATGATGATGATCGTCTTGCCCTGCGCAACCAGGGACTTCATGATCTCGCCGAGCTCCAGGACCTCCTGCGGGGTCAGAACCGCCGTCGGCTCGTCCAGGATCAGGAGTTCAGCCCCGCGGTAGAGCGCCTTCAGGATCTCGACGCGCTGCTGCTGACCGACGGAGATCGACTCGACCTTCGCCTCGGGGTCGACGGCGAGTCCGTACTGCTCCGAGAGCTTGCGCACGTCAGCGATCGCCCGCTTCATGTCGATGGCGCCGCCAGCGGTGGGCTCCGTGCCCAGGACGATGTTCTCGGCGACTGTGAAGACGGGGACGAGCATGAAGTGCTGGTGGACCATGCCGATGCCGAGTGAGATGGCGTGGCGGGGGTCGCGGATGTTGACCTGCTCACCCTTCCACTCCATGGTTCCCTCATCAGGCGTGTAGAGACCGTAGAGCAGGTTCATCAGGGTCGACTTACCTGCACCGTTCTCACCGAGAAGGGCGTGGATCTCGCCCTTGCTGACCTCGAGGTCAATGCTGTCATTGGCCACGAGCGAGCCAAAGCGCTTGGTAATCCCGGTAAGTTTCAGTAGCATGTTTGACAGAAAGGGCGGGACCAATTTTGGTCCCGCCCTTCTTTCCCCCCTAGCTTAGAGCTGCGGAGCCTTGAAAGTCTTGAACTTCTCCATGTCGTTCGGGACGACGACCTTGCCGGACTTGATCGCCTCAGCCCACTTCTCAACGAGGGCCTTGGTGTCGGCAGGCATCAGATCCCAGCGGGTGGACGGAGCGGTACCGACGCCGTTCTCCTTCAGGCCCAGAGCGGTGACGCCGGCCTTGAACTTGCCTTCCTTCACCTGCTTGGAGACCATGTAGGTCGCCTCGTCGACGCGCTTCATCATGGAGGAGATGACGGTATCCTTGCCGAGGGAGTTCTGGTCCTTGTCAACGCCGATGGCGTAGACCTTCTTCTCCTTCGCGGCCTCGAT
The DNA here is from genome assembly GCA_035298385.1 of Symbiobacteriaceae bacterium. GTDB lineage: Bacteria > Bacillota > Sulfobacillia > Symbiobacteriales > Symbiobacteriaceae > DATGYC01. Next base: position 4,002 of record DATGYC010000143.1, read on the forward strand.
GGCGCCGTCGCCGGTGCCGCCAGCGGCATGGAAGATCACGTCGGCGCCGGAGTTGATCATCGCCAGGGCGGTGTTCTTGCCAGCGGCCGGGTCATCGAACTTGCCGGTGTAGACGGTCTGGACCTGGACGGTCGGGTCGATCGAGAGGACACCGGCCTTGAAGCCAGCCTCGAAGTGGTGGATAACGGGAATATCCATGCCACCGACGAAGCCAACCTTCTTGGACTTGGTGGTCTTAGCGGCGATGACGCCCATCAGGAAGGAGCCCTCCTCCTCCTTGAAGGTGATGGAGGCGACGTTCGGCGCCTCAACCACGGAGTCGATCAGGCCGAACTTCTGGTTGGGGTTCTTCTTGGCCTGGGCGGCGGTAGCGTCGCCCATCAGGAAGCCGATGCCCCAGACGATGTCGAACTTGGCGTCGACCAGGTTCTGCATGTTGGGCTCGTAGTCCTCCTGGCGCTTGGACTCAACGCCCTTGACCTCGCCAGCGAGGCCATCGGCCTTCAGCTTCGTCAGGCCACCGTAGGCAGCCTCGTTGAAGGAGTGGTCGTTCAGGCCACCCACGTCAGAGACCATACCAGCCTTGAAGGAGACAGCAGCGGGCTTGTTCTCCGGGGCCTTGGCCGGGGCCTGCTCCGGAGCCTTGGCACCACCACAGCCAGCTAGGATACCAAGGGCCATCACGAGGGAAGCGGCCTTGATCGTTAGGTTGCGCGACATCTCTCTCTATTCCTCCCAATTTGGGTGTTTGGAATACCAGAGAGAGAATATCACATTCGCTAACATTTAGCTAGGCTCTGTTTGGGTATGAGCCTAACCTCTGGTAGGTTTGCGCCTAAAAATTGGGTGATGACCCTAGAAACGGCTAGAGTGAAGGTGCCTTGAAGGTCTTCAGCGCTTCTAGGTCGCCGGGGACCGCCACCTTACCCTCCTTGATCGCTGTTGCCCACTTGTCGACGAGCTCCTTCGTCCCGGCGGGCATCTGATCCCACTTGGTGGTCGCGGCGTAGCCGACGCCCTCCTCCTTCAGACCTAGGATGGTCGACTTGCCGCCGACAAATCCGCCCTCCGCCGCCTTCAGCGAGTAATCGTGCGTCGCCAAGTCGACCCGCTTGATCATCGAGGAGATGACGGTATCAGGGGCCAGCGAATTCTGGTCCTTGTCAACGCCGATGGCGAAGACCTTCTTCTCCTTGGCCGCTTCGATGGCACCCTCACCGGTCGAACCGGCTGCGTGGTAGATGACGTCGGCGCCCTGGTTGATCATGTTCAGCGCGACATCCTTACCCTTGCCGGGATCGGTGAAGGAGCCGGAGTAGACCGTCAGGACGGTCACTGATGGATCGATCGACTGCACACCCGCCTTGAAACCCGCCTCGAAGCGCTTGATAACCGGGATATCCATCCCGCCGACAAAGCCGACCTTCTTCGACTTGGAGGTCTTGGCAGCCATGATCCCCATCAGGAAGGAGCCTTCATGCTCCTTGAAGAGGATCGAGGCGACGTTGTTGCCAGTAGCCTCGGCGTCGATCAGGCCGAACTTCTGGTTCGGGTACTTGGTGGCGGAGGCGGTGATGGCGTCACCCATCAGGAAGCCGATGCCCCAGATGATGTTGAAGCCGCCGTCCACCATGGTGGCGATGTTCGGCTCGTAATCCTCCTGGCGCTTCGATTCGACCGCCTTGACCTTGGCGCCCTTCTCCTTCTCCAGTTGTTGCAGGCCGTTCCAGGCGGCCTCGTTGAAGGACTTGTCGGTGAGGCCACCTACGTCCGTCACCATGCCGGCGGAGACCTTGGTGGTGGCAGGCGTCGTCGCGCCCGGTGTCGTCGGGGTGGGCATCGGCTTCTTCGTGGCACAGGCCGGCGTGATCAGCGTAACCGCTAGGGCGAGGATCGCTAGTTTGGCCTTCCATGTATCAGTGCGCATGGGCGTTCCCTCCCGTGAACTCGCTGAGGTCAGCATCCCCGCGCGGCTGTGGATTCATGCGGGGGCGCCCCGCTCGGCCGCGAGGAGGGTGAGCGCTTAGGGGAGGGGAAATCGCTGCCGCATCTGAATGAGCTTGAAGCGGGTGGCGTCTGTCAGGTGCCCGAGATGCCAGGGGGCGTTGTAGACGGGGTGGGTGTGGGCGGTCACGAGGGGCGCCCCGCCTGAGTCGATCGCGGTCACCAGGGTGGAGTGGTCGTAGACGCCATCGTTCTGGCCCGCTTGGTCAGGCCAGGCGTAGGTGATCACGTCGCCGGGGCTTAAGCGGCCGAGGGCGCTACTTATCTGCTGCAGGGTTCCCTCAGCCAGGACGGTGCCATAGGCGAAGTCTGGGCCGCGCGGCGGGTGGAGCAGGAAGCGCTGGAGCCCGTCCGCATTGATCCAGGGTCGGGAGCCGGTGCTGGTCTGAAAGTCATAGTACCAGGCGGCATTCCACTCGCCGGGCCAGTGGGGGGCACTACCGCCCTCTTGGTCCCCGAGGGCCTGAGAGATGAAGTTGGCGCAGTCATCTCGTTCGCTCCGGTAGCGCGGGTTAAAGTCGTCCCACCAGCGGGTGGCGTAGGCGACGGCCCGCTCGGGCTGGTAGCGGCCCTCGGACTCTGTCCGGCGGGGGATGATCAGCGAGGGTGTGAGGAAGGTGGGCCGGTCGGGGCGCCCCACCGGGAGCGGTCTCGGCGTCTGGTGGTCCGGCCCGAGATGCGACTGAAAGAGGGTGTCGACGTAGGCATCCTGCCGGACCAGCCACTGCCCGTTCACACGGTAGAGCTCCATCTCGTGGTCGTAGACCATCTGGGTCAGGTTCTCGCCGGAGCGGGTCCGGTACTGCCAGCGGAGTCGCAGGTGCTCGCGGACCTGAACAGAGGCACGCTCCCCAGCGACCTGGACGTTGCGGAGGATGACGGCTACGCCAGCCTTCTGGATGGAGACGCCGGCCTGCGCCTGCCAGCTCTGCAGGTGGCGGGCCCGGGCCTTCTCCCAGGCGAGGAGCTTTGGCCCGGTCACGCCCCCGCCCGGTCGCGGGTCGTAGAGTGGGTCGAGTCTCGTCTCATTCCCCGGCTTGAGCCCTGCTTGCGCGCGGGCCTCCATCACCTTGTAGACCGCCGCCGTCAGGTCCGGCTTGGGCGAGGCGAGGGCGCCGGTCGGTGTGAGTACCAGGAGGAGAAGGCCAGTGACGATGATCGCGTGCTTCAAGAAGATCCCTCCGTGCGGACCGATCTGCTCCTTAGTCTTCACGGAAGGGGAGCGCAGTAGGAGCGGCAGGCGGGACGAAAAGAGGACCGCGCCGTAGCACGGTCCTCTCTATCGCTTACTTCATCGCTGAGGCCAACTCGTGCCAGTAGGTGTAGAGCACGCGCAGGCCCTTATCAAAGTTCTCCAGGTGGAAGTGCTCGTTCGGGGCGTGGACCTGCTCGGTCTCAAGGCCGAAGCCCATCAGCACCGAGGGGAGGTCCATCGTCCGCTGGAAGAGGCCGACGATCGGGATCGAGCCGCCGGACCGGATGAACTTGGCCTCGGCGCCGTAGCCCTCCGAGAGCGACTTCATCGCCGCCTGGATGGCGGGGTGCTCGATCGGGGTGATCGCAGCCGGGGTGCCCTCCTTGCGCTTCACGGTGACGGAGACGCCCGGCGGCACGTTCGCCTTCAGGTGCGCCTCGATGGCGTCCTGGACCTGCACGGGGTCCTGGTCTGGGACCAGGCGGCAGGTGACCTTGGCGGTCGCCTCACACGGGATCACCGTCTTGGTCCCCTCGCCCTGGAAGCCGCCATAGATGCCGTTGATCTCCAGCGTCGGGCGGGCCCACATCCGCTCGAGCGCTGAGAAGCCCGGCTCACCGGGGAGCGCGGAGACCTTCAACTCGGTCTTCAGCTCCGCCTCATCGAATCGCAGGGAGGCGAAGTTCTCCCGCTCCTCGGCGGAGAGGGCACGGACCCCATCGTAGAAGCCCTTGACGGCCACGCCGCCCTCCGGGGTGTGCAGGGTCGCCACCAGGCGGGCCAGCGCCTGGGCAGCGTTCGGGGAGGCGCCGCCGTAGACGCCCGAGTGCAGGTCGCCCTTGGCGCCCGTCACGGTGAACTCCAGCGCCGCCAGGCCGCGCAGGGCGTAGGTCAGCGAGGGCACGCCGGGGGCGTAGAGGGCGGTGTCGGAGATGACCACGACATCGGCCTGCAGGAGGTCGGTGTGGCTCTCGACGAACCGCTCCAGGTTGACCGAGCCAGACTCCTCCTCGCCCTCGATCAGGAGCTTGAGGTTGATCGGGAGCTTCCCTTCCAGCTTGAGGAGACCCTCGATCGCCTTCAGGTGCATGAAGACCTGGCCCTTGTCATCCACAGCGCCACGGGCCCAGATCTTGTTCTCCTTGATGACCGCCTCGAAGGGCGGGTTCTCCCAGAGGTGGAGCGGGTCGACCGGCTGGACGTCGTAGTGACCATAGATGAGGGCGGTGGGGAGGGCGGGATCCTCGATCCGCTCGGCGTAGACCAGCGGGTGGCCACCGGTCTCCATCACCTCAGCCTTGGTCAGGCCGACCTGGAGGCAAGCGGCCTTCAGCCACTCGGCGCAGGCCCGCAGGTCCCCAGCGTGGCTGGAGAGGGTACTGATCGACGGGAAGGCGAGGAAGGCCTTTAGTTCCTCAAGATGGCGATCCCGGTTGGCGGCAAAGTATTGGTCCATGGAAATGGATACCTCCCGAAAATGGATGATCTTACGTTGTTCGATTGTGGGGGCGGAAGTCCT
>DATGYC010000144.1:0-9814 GCA_035298385.1 Symbiobacteriaceae bacterium
TCGGCGAAACCCGAGTCCCAACGACGGCTGGTTCCCGGCATCTCGCGCCGCAAGGGCGGTCCCGCCGTCGACTTCTTCGGCGCGGCCGCCTTCCGCCAGACCAAGATGGTCGGTGCCCTTGACGCCCAGGATACCCGGGCGATGCTCCTGGTCCAAAACACCTTTGCCCAGTCCACGCTGGACGTGGTCGACCCGCACGCCCCGGACCGAACCGGTGCCGTGCGGATCTCCACCGGGCGCCCCACCAAAGTGAAGGTGAAGTTGAACAACGGGCGCCCCCAGTTTGAGATCTTGATTACGCTGGAGGGCGAGGTGATCGGCATGCCTGCTTTGGTGGACTACACCAAGAGCGACATGCGTGATCAGCTAGAGAGCCATGTGGCCGAAGAGGTGAAAGAACAGGTCGAGACCTTCTTCAAGAAGACCCAGGAATGGCAGTCTGACGTCGGCGGTCTGGGGCGGTACATCGTCCGCAAGTTCCCGACGGTCGACGCCTGGCACCACTTCAACTGGCCCAACCAGTACAAGGACGCCCAGATCACGGTCAGCGTTCGGATGCAACTGCGCCGGTTCGGCGTCCAACTGAGCCCGCAACCCTCGGGGAGTCGGGAGAAGATGGAATAGGAGATGATGGATCGATGGGTGCATTGTTGGCGCTTCTGGCGGTGGTCATCACGATCGCGCAGACGATCATCTGCGCTCGGATGGCCTGGCGTGCCCAGCTAAAACTCGGCGCCTTCGGGCTTGCCGTCCTGGCTCTGGCCTCTGGTGCCGTGCCCGCGTTCGTCTACTGGCGCCTCCGGTAGGGCTAGGCGGCGGAGCACGTCCCGCCGCCCCGCTGCCGCCAGACGGAGTCCAGCCACCATGATGGCCTCATCATTGATGGGCCTGCCCTCTGCGCGGGCGAGGCGAGCCTCCAGCAGGGCCCGCTCGGCCTCAAGAATCGGATCCAGGCACGGCGGCGGCAGCCAGAACCGAACCTCTGCGAGGGGCGCCCCAGACTGCAGGGTGGCCCAGGCACGAATCAGTTCGAGTTCGAGTTCCGGTCCATCTGGCTGTGGGTCCAGGTCGGCCAGCAGGGCGAGGCAGAACGCCCACTCCCCCCTGGCCGCTGCGAGGAGCAGGGTCAAGACGAAGAGCGTCCGCTCCTCGTCCGAGAGTAGCCCTGGGGTCTCAGCCACGTCCGCCTCCAGGCGACCGAGCTCGGCGCGGGCGCCCTCAAGATCGCCCATGTGGAGCCGGGCGCCGGTCAGGTGGGCCTGCGCCTCTGCCCGATGCCACGGATCATGCAGGGACTCAGAGAGCCGCACGGCCTCCTCACCGTGCAGGACCGCCCGCGGTCCGCTCTGCTCGAGCGGACCATCCAGGATCCAGCAGGCGAGCGCGTGCAGTTGGGCACGCTGGGAGCGCCCAAGGCTCGGGTCGATCAGCAGTTCCTCTAACAGAACGACCGCCTCCGGGTAGCGCCCCTCGGCTACCCACTCCTGAACCTGGCGGAACCCAGCCGCTCCCTCGCGCATCTCCTCCACCAGGGCACCCCCCATTCTTGTTCCACTATTTTCCATTTTACACCAGATGTGTGCGGAGAGGAAGTGCGTCTGTGGAGCGACTCGGCATCGATCTGGGCAGCTATTCGGCACGCACGATCACCCTGCAGGGGCAGCACCTAGCTGAGCCCGCCTTCGTCGCGGTGCCCAAAGCTGGTCGGCGCCCCGCAGCGGCAGGGCGCCCGGCGCTCGGCCTAGCCGAGGCCGAACCGGGCCGCTACACCCTGGTCAGCCCCCTCCGCGACAGCGTTCTGGTCGATGATTGGGCGCTGGAGGCGCTCCTCGCACACCTGATCAAGCAGAGCCGGCTCCATCGCTGGGGGCGGGTCCACCTGATCCTTACGCTGCCGACGGGCGCCCCGCCCCTGACCCGAGAGGTGATGCTGGAGACCGCCCTGGACGCCGGCGCCGCCTTGGTCGACTTGGTCGATGAGTCGCTGGCGGCCGCTCTGGGGGCGGGGCTGCCGATCGAGGAGCCCCCGGCGAGCCTCCTCCTGGATCTGGGCGCCTCAGCGACCCGGGTCACCCTCTTCGCCAACGGCCAGATCCTGCTGGCGGAGCGGCTGACGATCGGGGGGCGTGCGATCGATCGGGAGATCCGGGACCGTCTGGAGGTCGAGCGGGGCCTCTTCATCAGCCTCTCCGAGGCGGAGGCCGCTAAGCGCTCGCTGGGTCAGGCGCTGGCGGGTGGAACGGGAAGCGTAGCGGTGCAGGGCCGATCGACGATCTCGGGGCGCCCTCTGGCTGATTCGATCACCGCTGCCTGGCTCTTTGAAACGGTCGACCTCTACCTGAAGGCCGTCGAAGGTCTGCTCTTGCGAGTCCTCTCCCGGGCGGAGCCCGACTGGCTCCAGGACCTGGGCCACCAGGGCCTCCTGCTGACCGGCGGCGGCGCCAACCTGGCTGGCCTGGCAGAGCGCCTCGCCGACCACTGCGGCTTCCCCTGTCGGGTGGCACCCGAGCCTCAGTCGGCGGTGACGCGTGGCGTGCAGCGACTACTAACAGAGTTGTGAAAAGGAGCCCTCCACAAGACTGGAGGGCTCCTCACTTTGCTATGGGTTTAAAGCCTTCGCCCAAGACCTCATGCACATCGGCCACGACCACAAAGGCCTTCGGGTCCGCCTTAAAGATGATCTCCTTGACGTAGGTCATCTCACTGCGCTGGAGGACCACGTACAGAACGCCCTTCGCCTCGCCGGTCCAGGCGCCCCGGCCGTTGAGGACCGTGCAGCCCCGTTCCACCTCGGTCATGATCCGTTGGGCGATCTCGTCCGGCTTCTCCGAGATGATCGTCATCCCCTTGGCGGCGTAGAACCCCTCCTGGACGAGATCGACCATCTTGGACGAGATGAAGAGCGTGATCGCTGACCACATCGCTGCCTCTGCCCCAAAGACAAAGCCTGCGATACAGAGGACAAATGCATCGATCAGCAAAACCATCGTCCCGACGGAGATCCCCCACTTCTGCTGGGCGACGATCGCCAGGATATCCGTCCCGCCCGTCGTGCCGCCCGAGCGAAGGACCAGGCCCAGGCCGATGCCCATCGTTAGACCGCCATAGACGATGGCCAGAACCACGTTCACCTTCATCGGTTCAAGGTAGGTGGTCGCCCACTGGAAGAAGGCGTAGGCCCCGATCCCGAGCAGCGTCTTGAAGAGCATCTGCCGACCCCGAAGGCGAACGCCCAAGATGACCAGCGGGATGTTCAGGACGATCGTCGTTACCCAGGTTGGCAGATGGATTAGATGATCCAGAAGGATGGCGATGCCGGTTACGCCGCCCTCGGCCAGCCGTTGTGGCAAGAGGAACATGTTGACGGAGATGGACATCAGGAAGGCGCCAAGCAAGAGTTCTAAGAGCCAGAGCATCCGGTTCCCTCCTCAGCGATGAAGCCAAGCATCCTTATTGTATCTCCTTTCCCTTCTCGCTTCCAGCACAGCCCATTCGAGAGGAAAAAGATGGGAATGAATCGAATTAGGTGAGAGAACGCGGGGAGAGGGGGAGCTTTATGCGCAAATGGCTGCGACGTCTCGCCTTTCTCCTGGTCGCCCTCGGTCTGGCGATCGTCATGACCGGCGCCCTTCAGCGCTTGGCCCGCGCAGAAGACCTTGACCTAGAGCAGCGGATCAAACAGTCCCAGTCGCTCTACGCAGTTGGTCAGGTCTACGAAAACAACGGCGACTTGGCGAATGCCGAGCGCTACTACTCGGACGCGCTCGCCCTCTGGCCGCAGAATGACGAGGCGAAGGTGGCGCTTGAGCGGGTCCTCGGGCAGAAGAACCAACCGGACACGCCCTGGTGGCAACCGCTGCTTAGTTGGATCCCGTTCTTCAACTCTGGCAGCGCAGCCATCTCCACCGTGATGCAGGCGGTCGGCTGGTCCGCGATGCTCCTGGTCTTCGTCATCGCCTTCTACCGAGTCGGGCGGGAGTCGATCCGGCTTGCGTTCCTGCGAGCCCGCGGGATCCCCCTGCTTGGGCTGGGCAACTTTAACGACCCGACCCTGCGCCTGCCTGGCCTCCCCCACCAACTGGCGACCAATATGAACGATGCCGGCCTGACCTTCTACGATGAGAAGGGCGCCGTCCTACCCGATTTCAACTTCATTATCGAGACCGGTTTTGTCCAGGCACGCCTCTTGGCCAAGTTCTTGGAGATGCTCTACGTCAGGCATGTCCAGCGGATCAACGTGGAGATCTCCGAGGGGGATGGCCTCATCCATGCCTCGGTCTCCCTAGTCGACACCAGCGCCTCCTACGTCCGGTATCTGCATGTGGTCTCGGTCGATCCCAACCAGTACCCAACCCCGGGTGATCTGACCCGGATCATCGCTTCCCTGGTGGCCGATGCCGTACTGATCGCCCTGTCGCGGGACGCGAATACCCGCGGCCTCCTCTTCCAGCGCATGGGCGACTGGACCTCTGCGCTGAAGGAGTTTACCCACGCCGTCGATGATGCCCGGGTCAAGGGCACCTGTGGGATGTACTACCAGGCCCATCTGAACCTAGGGAACCTCTACTCCTTCCTCGGGCTGCAGGACAAGTCGGTCGCCGCTTATGCCGAGGTCGTGGAGAAGGCGAAGAGCCCGATCACCTTGGGCCTGCTACACGCCGCCATGGCCTGCTCCTACCAGAACTGGGCCGAGGGCGCCCCGCCCGATCAGCGCGAGACCTACGGCTGGCTCGCTCGTCAGGCGATCGACAAGGCGCTGGGCGCCCCCCAGCGGACCGCCCTGATCGCCTACACGATCGCCTGCTACTACTCGCTGGCCCGGCAGTTCCCAACGGCGCTCCACTGGCTCCGGGAGGCGGTCTCGGGCGATCTCTCCTACCTGGAGTACGCCCAGAGCGACCCGGACATGGAGAATCTGCGGGAGTACCTCGGCCCTACCTCCCTGGCGGAGGCGGTGGGCCTGCGGGTTGGCTAAGACGAAAGAGAGGGCCGGCCAACAGGCCAGCCCTCTTTGCTTTAGCGCCAGGAGACGATCTTCGCCAGCGGGTGGCGGAACTTGGAGTGCCCCTCCTCGGCCGCCTTTCCGATCGGCAGCATCGCGGCGAAGAGGACGTGCTCCGGCAGTCCCAGAATCTGGCGGACCTTCGCCTGATCAAAGCCCAGCATCGGCACGGAGCTGTAGCCCATGCCCTGCGCCGCGAGCATCAGGAAGCCGAGCCCAATGTTCGTCTGGGTCAGGCCCCACTGGCCACGCTGCTCCACCGACTGCTTGCCGAAGGCGCCCTCGAGCGTCGCCTTCATGCGCGCCTTTCCCTCCTCGCCCATGCCCGGATGGACGGTCTCCTCCGGGTGCGCCATCACGTCCTCCATATCGGAGGTGACGAGGATCACGGCCGGAGCGCTGGTCACCTGGCCCTGGCCGTAGGCGGCCTCCTGCAGGAGCGCCTTCGTCTCCGGATCGGTCACGACGATGTAGCGCCAGGGCTGCACATTCCAGGCCGAAGGGGCCTCACCGGCCTGCCGGAGGATCTCCACGAGGTCCGCCTGCGGAATCGGCTCCGGCTGGAACCGCCGGATTGAGCGACGCTCATCAATCGCCTGCTGAACGGTCTTGGTCGTCTGCTGGGTCACGTTCATCCTGCTCACCTCTTTTGTTAACTAGGCTCCCACGCAGCGTTACCGCGCATTCCGGGAGCGAACTCATTACGTTCTATCAGACGCTTACCGTTAGTAAGTGGATACGGAAAGAAAAGTCGGACGACAGCTGTTGTCGTCCGACTTCATTTGCTAGCGGGTGACCCGCTTGACCATCTTGAGCGTCTCTTCCTTAAACCCGGCGTTGCGGTAGAGTTGGATGGCGGCCTGGTTGGTCGCTGAGACCTGCAGGGTCAGGTAGGGCACGCCCCGCTGCCCGGCGTAGGCCTCCGACATCTCCAGAAGACCACCGGCCACGCCCCGGCTCCGGTACTCGGGCCAGACGTGTAGCTCGCTCACGTAGCCCTCAGGCTGGCCAGTCAGCGGGTCGTTCATGCCGAAGTTGACGACGGCGTATCCGCAGATCGCCCCACTCTCCTCCACAGCGACCAGGTCGATGCGCTCCCAGCCGGTCGGGACCTTCTTCTCCCGTGGCTGCCGGAGCCATTCGCCAAAGCGATTCCGGGCCGCCTGCGGGTCCCGCACATCGCCAACTTGGACGGCTAGGTACTCATCCAGGCTCTCCATCGACTGCTGCCACTGATCGATCGCCGCCTCATCGGCAGCGGTCGCTCGCCGAATCTTGATCGCCATACCCCCGTGCCGCCTCCTCTTACTCGCCTGGGTGCAGCGTCAGGCCAACGCTACCGCTAGGTCTTCTATGAGATCGTCTGGGTCTTCGATACCGACAGAGAGACGAATCAGCCCATCCGTCACGCCGATCGCCTCCCGGTGTTCGCGGGGAATCGATGCATGGGTCATGCGGGCCGGCAGCTCGATCAGGGACTCGACCGCCCCGAGCGACTCCGCCAGCGTGAAGAGTCGGACCCGCTTCAGCACCTGGTCAGCCAGGGCGCCCTCGCCCACATCAAAGGAGATCATCCCGCCAAAGCCGCCCGCCTGCGCCCGTTGCGTGCTGTGGCCCGGATGTTCCACCAGGCCCGGGTAGTAGACCCGCCGGACCGTTGGCTGACCCTGTAGCCACGTAGCCAACCGCCGCGCATTCGCCTCATGCGCCTCCATCCGGACGCCGAGGGTCTTGATACCCCGGACCAAGAGGTAACAGTCCTGCGGGCCAGGGATGCCGCCAGCAGCGTTCTGCAAGAAGGCAAGCTCCTCCCCGATCGCCGGGTCTTTGACGACGACGAGCCCGCCGACCACGTCGGAGTGGCCGCCGAGGTACTTGGTAGCCGAGTGCCAGACGATGTCGGCGCCCAGCTCGAGCGGCCGCTGCCAGTAAGGGGTCATGAAGGTGTTATCCACGATCACTTCTAGCCCATGGGCATGAGCCAGCTCTGCGACCGCCCGGATATCGGTCACCCGCAGGAGCGGATTGGTCGGCGACTCCAGCAGAATCGCCTTCGTCGCTGGTTGGATCGCCGCTCGCACAGCGGACTCATTAGATGTATCGACCATGGTGGCCGAGATGTTAAATCGCTGAAAGACTTTGGACTGTAGCCGGAATGTTCCACCGTACAGGTCGTCGCCCAGGATCAGGTGATCACCGGCGGAGTAGCGCATCAGCAGCGCCGTGAGGGCAGCGAGGCCGGAGGCGAAGGCAAATCCCCTCACTGCACCCTCCAGATCAGCGATCAGGGATTCGAGGACCGTCCGGGTCGGATTGCCGGTCCGGGCGTACTCGTAGCCCTTGTGGACGCCGACGGCCTCCTGTTTGAATGTCGAGACCTGATAGATCGGGACGTTGACGGCGCCCGTCGTCGGGTCGGCCTCCCAGCCGGCATGGATCAGCCTAGACTTCAGCCGCATGCCTAGATCCCTCCCTGATAGATCTGCTTGGAGAGATAGCGCTCGGACGAGTCTGGGAAGATCGTGACGATGCGGGTACCGGGCGGGGCCTGCCTCGCCTCTTCGATCGCCGCCCAGCAGGCGGCGCCGCTGGAGGAGCCGACGAGGGCGCCCTCCAGTCGAGCCAGCTCCTTCACCAAGGCGAAGGCGTCGACGTCGGCGACGGTGTAGATGCGATCAGCCAGGTCCAGGTCGATCGTCGGGTAGATGTACTCGACCCCGATCCCCTCGGCCTTGTGGGGCCCAGGTGTGCCACCCTGCAGGACCGAGCCTTCGGGCTCGACGATGACCGCCTTGAGGCGCGGGTTCTGCTCCTTTAGGAAGCGGGCGACACCGGTAAAGGTCCCACCTGAGCCGGCCCCAGCGACGAAGATGTCGACCCGGCCCTCTAGCTGCTGCCAGATCTCGGGGCCGGTCGTGGCGTAGTGGGCGGCCGGGTTGGCCGGGTTGGCAAACTGTTGCGGGACGTAGGCGCCCGGAGTCGTCGCCGCCAACTCCTGGGCGCGGTGAATCGCACCCTGAATGCCAAGCTCCGTGGGGGTGTTGACCACCTCGGCGCCCAGGGCGCGCATCAACTCCTGCTTCTCCTGGCTGAACTTCGCTGGGACGCAGAAGATCACCCGATAACCGGTCCCGACGGCCGCGAGGGCCAGGCCGATGCCGGTATTCCCAGCCGTCGGTTCGATGATCGTCCCGCCGGGGTGCAGATGCCCAGCGGCCTCGGCGGCCCGGATCAGGGCGAGGCCGAGTCGGTCCTTGACCGATCCGCCCGGGTTGAAGTACTCCAGCTTGGCGTAGAGTTCCACGCCCTTCGGTAGGTCAAGGCGGGTCAACTGCAGGAGCGGGGTCTCGCCGATCAACGCATGAATCGTCTGCGCAACTCGCATCCAGCCATCTCCTCTCCCCCCGCGCTGGTGGTGCGATGGTCACCGCCCTCTCCGAGGACCCTGCGCTTTTAGCTCCGCAGGAGAGGGCGGTGAAAGAGGATGAGGCGGGGATGGCAACTCGCTGCTACTTTTCGATTCGGTCCGGGAAATCGGACATGATGCCGTCAACCCCGCAGGCGGTCATCAACATGATCGCTTCGGGGAGGTTGACCGTCCAGACGTTAACTTTCAGGCCGGCGGCGTGCGCCGTCTCGACGAAGGCCGGGGTGACCCACTCCCAGGCGGGGTGGAGCGCCTCGGCACCGACCTGCTTCGCCAGGCCGACCGGGTCCAACAGGTTGTCGGCGAAGAGCATGCCGAGCGGGAGTTCAGGGGCGAGCCCATGGATCTTCTTCAGGGCGTGATGGTCGAAGGAGGAGATCTGGACGCGGTCCAGGGCGCCCTCTTCCTTCAGAACGGTGAGGAGCTCCTCCTCGACCCCCGGGTAGTGAACGGAGCCGGCCTTCAACTCCAGGTAGAGTGTGAGGCTCGCGGGGGTCTCGCGAATCAGTTGGCGCAGGGTAGGGATCCGCTCGCCGGTGAACTGCGGGTTCTTCCAGGAGCCCGCGTCTAGCGCCTCGATCTGATCGTAGGTGGTAGACATGATCAGGCCGGTGCCATTCGTGGTCCGGTTGAGGAAACCGTCATGGATTACGATCAACTGACCATCAGCCGTGCGGTGTACGTCGAACTCGATCCCGTCGCAGCCTAGCTCAATCGCCCGGTGGAAGGAGACCATGGTGTTCTCCGGGTGGGTGCCAGCGGCGCCGCGATGACCGATGCGAAGTGGCATGCGTTCTTCTCCTTGCATCACTTTTTAGGAACATTCCTTCTTGTTGTGGTTGGTTCGACGAACGCCCCGTGGAGTCCTGCACCGGCGCGCAGAGGGTGGCGGGCTCCGGGCGCCCCCCACCCTTGATCTATGCAGCTAGAGCAGTCGATAGAGCGCCTCGGCGTACTGGCAGGGCGCCCCGGTAGCCGCCACCTCTGCCCACCAGCGCACCGCCTGCCGGTAGCCGCCCTCGGTCAGGAGGATCATCTGGCTCCGATGGGCCAGAACCGCCTCCTCCTTGGCATCGATCACCGTCCCGATGTCGACTAGGACGTTCGGTTGGTGCGTGCCGTAGAAGTAGACCCTTGTCCGGCCCAGATAGCGGCGGCAAAGGTCGACCACGGTTCGACCAAGCGCCTTGTGGTCCCGGTTAGCCATCCCCGGTACGATCTCCTTCGGATCGAAAGCCAGGACAAGTTCTGGATGGACGTCGGCCCACAGGTCTGCGACCGCCCGCTCCAGACGGGGATCCTCCGGCAGGCCAAAGTCGGTCAGACCGACGAAGCGGACCTGCTCAATGCCTTGGCGCTTGGCGGCACTGAGTTGCTCCTCTCGC
>DATGYC010000145.1:0-3725 GCA_035298385.1 Symbiobacteriaceae bacterium
CCGGCTACCCGGGCGCCCCACCCGCGCCAAGACCTCCTCCAGCGAGGCGGTCCCGCAGATGCCACAGGAGGAGGAGATGGCGAAGTGGCGCCGGAAGCGGTCCGCATCGACCGGGACATCTGGATTCAGCCAGACGTTGACGACGTTGTACCGCTCCTCCCCGCTCGAGACGCAGTAGGAGATGCGGCGCAGGGCGGCGTGGTTCGGCAGGATCCCCTCCGTCCAGAGGAAGCCCGCCGCCAACTCGAAGTCCTGGCCGGGGGTGCGCATCGTGACGGCGACGGTCAGGCCGGGCGGGCGTTCGCCCCAGGGGATCAGCCGGATCGCCAGGGGCTCCTCCGCGATGATCGCCTCCCGCCCGGTCACCCAGGCCCCGTCCTCGTAGCGCCGGACCAGCTTGCGTCTGATCCGGCCTTTCATCGGGGCTGCTCCAGTCGCTCCAGCCGGACCCAGGCGTTGTAGTCCGGCACGGCGGCGATCGGGTCCAGGTTGTTGGGCGGGAGGAGCCGGTTCGCCTCGGGCCAGAACATCTGCAGGTTCCGGGCCCGGATCGGGACGATCTTGACCCGGCCCTCGAACGCTCCCCACTCCGAGGTGATCCGGACGGCGTCGCCATCCGCCAAGCTGAGTGCAGCGGCATCCGCCGCGGCGATGAAGACGTCATCCCGGCGCCCGGCGGTCAGGCCGTCCTGCTCCGCCTGGACCATCGAGTTGAACTGCTTGCCCCGGCGGGTCGAGAGGTAGAACATCCCCGCGGGGACCGTCGTCTCCGGCGGCTGGACCGGCACGAACTGGGCCCGCCCGTCCGGGCGCGGGAAGTGGCCATCCTGGCAGAGGAGGCGGCCGCCCCACTGGAAGGCATCGCCCTCCTTGGCGAGCGACTCGATCCCGGCATAGTGCGGATTGACCTGGGCGATCTCCGCCCGGACCGCGGCCGTATTCTGGTGGTGGATCAGATGGGCCCGTTCGGGGAAGGCCCGCTCGGCGATCTTCATGAGGATCTCCCACTCGGGGCGAGCCTCACCGATCCGCTGGCCGGGGATCTCAGGCGAGAAGATGATCCGGCGTTCGGTGGAGGTCTCGGTGACGCCGCCGGGGGTCTCGTAACGGGTGGCGCCCGGCAGGAGGATCACCTCGTCCCCCGCCGCCAGCATCGAGCGGTTCAGGACGATATCCTGGTGGACCCGCAGCCCGATCTTGCGCAGGGCGGCGGCGACCGTATCCGGGGCCGGCAGGGTGTCGATCAGGTTGCCGCCAACGGTGTAGAGCAGGTCGAGCTCGCCGTCCAGGGCGGCCTCGATCGTCCGGGTGATCGTCATCCCCTTCCAGGTGGGGACCGGGAAGGACCAGAGCGCTTCGATCCGCTCCTGCTCGGCTGAGCCGATCTTGACGCCGCCGGGAAGGAGGTCTGGGGCGCAGCCGACCTCGGAGGAGCCCTGGACGCCCGAGTGGCCCCGGATCGGCATGACGCCGCAGTGGGGGCGCCCGATCATCCCGCGGGCGAGCGCCAGGTTCAGGATCGCCGTCACGTTCTGGACCCCGAAGGCATGCTGGGTGATCCCCATCGACCAGATGAAGACGGCCGACTTTGCCTCCGCGTAGAGCTCAGCGAAGCGGCGCATCTCGTGGCGGGAGATGCCGGCATACCGCTCAAGCTCGACCCAGTCCTGCGCCGCCAGCGACGCCTCGAACTCGGCCCAGCCGGTCGTATGCGCCTCGATGAAGGGGCGGTCGATGCGGTCCAGCTCGATGAGATGCTTGAGCACGCCATTGATGAAGGCGATATCCCCGCCGGTATGCGGGTGGAAGAAGTGGTCGGTCAGCTTGGTGCCAAAGAGGGCCGACTCGGTGTCGGACGGGATCCAGTAGCGCTCCATCCCCGGCTCTTGCAGCGGGTTGATGGTGACGATTTGGGTCCCGGCCTCCTTGGCCTGCAGCATATACTTGGTCGAGACCGGCTGGTTGTTGGCGGCGTTGGAGCCGAAGAAGACGAGCAGGTCGGTCCCGATCCAGTCGGCGTAGGAGCAGGAGGAGGCGCCGATGCCGAGCGACTCCTTCATGGCGGCGCCCGACGGGGCGTGGCAGATGCGGGAGGCGTTGTCGACGTGGTTGGTCCCGACGAAGCGGGCGACCTTCTGGACCATATAGTAGGTCTCGTTGACGGTGCCGCGGGCCGTGACGTAGTAGGCCTGGCGCTCGGGCGGGGTCAGCCAGATCTGGTCGGCGATCCGCTCCTCGGCCTCCTCCCAGGTGATCCGGGTGAAGCCGGGGTCGCCCTTCCGGCGGCGCATCGGGTAGGGGAGGCGGCCCAGTTCGTGGAGTTGCTGGTTGGTCAGGTGCTGGAGGTGGCTGACGTCAGCTAGCTTGGCGGGGTCAAGGGGCCCCATTGTGTTGAGACGCAGGAGGTTCAGGCGGATCAGGCAGAGGTGGGTCCCCTCGATCGTCCAGTCCTTCAGCCCGCTGGTGCCAAGGGCGCAGCCGTCGCAGACGCCCTTGTTGAGGATCCGCCAGGCGTAGGGCAGGTTGTCACGGTTGAGCCAGGCGATCTTCGCCATCTCCAGGTAGTGGTGGGGCTTGGTCTGACCAATGCCGAAGGGGAGTCCTCCAGCCCGTGCGGATCGCGCCACGAAGGTTCGCCTCCCGTCTCAGGGGGATCTAGAAAGATTATATGATTCACATTGTATAACCAATTCATCGGAATGGGAAGGTGGGGGTGGCAGGTGTTGGTACCGATGGGCTGGAACCATCTATGTCGAGCAGCATGAAGGAGGGGGTAGCATCTTCGATCTAAGCGGTAAGGTGGCCCTGGTCACGGGCGGCAACGGCGGCATCGGGCGGGCGATCGCCCTGACGCTGGCGAAGGCGGGCGCCGACGTGGCGATCATCGGGCGCAATGAGGCGAAGACCGCAGCCGTCGTGGCTGAGATCGTGGAACGTGGGCGCCGGGCGGTTGGCCTGACCTGCGACGTGACCGACCGAGCGGCCATCCGCACTACCGTCGAGCAGGTGGTTCAGCATCTCGGGTCGGTCACCATCTTGGTCAACAACGCCGGGATCGTCCGGCCCGGGTCACCGCTGAAGAAGGCGCCCGAGGAGTGGGACCAAGTCCTCTCGACGAACCTGGACGCGCCCTTCTTCTTTGCCCAAGCGGTCTACCCGGCGATGGCTGCCGCTGGCGGTGGCTCGATCATCAACATCTCCTCGATCTCTTCGGTCGTCGGGCAGTCGTACAACGCGGACTACAACGCCGCCAAAGCGGGGCTCGACGGGCTGACGCGCTCTCTAGCCGTGGCCTGGGCCAAGAAGGGGATCCGGGTCAACTCGCTCCTGCCGGGCTGGGTGCTGACGGAGATGACCGAATCGGCCGCGGCAGACCCGGCCTGGTTGGCAGCCCAAGTCGCTCGCATTCCGCTAGGCCGGTTTGCGGGGCCAGAGGAGATGACGGGAGCTGTGCTCTTCTTGGCCTCCTCGGCCTCGAGCTACATGACGGGGGCTTCACTGGTGATCGACGGTGGGCTGACGGTGGGCTAGATGTTTCAACCATATTTTGGGTAAATTAGAGGTGTTTTACGTCTGAATTTATAAGTAATAGAGTGTCCCCTTGGGGACACTCTATCGTCGTTTTGTGAGTGCAGGAGGAGTTATCATGAGGCGTTTGTTCTTGTTGACCGCCGCCCTGGTGCTTCTGACCGCTTGTGCTACGGCTCCTAAGTCAGAGCAGAATG
>DATGYC010000146.1:0-4641 GCA_035298385.1 Symbiobacteriaceae bacterium
GTTAAGGATGTCGCCCCCGAGGTCTTCGAGGCCGGCAAGACGCTGACGCAGGAGTCCTCCCTGATCATCCGCGGCTCCGTCCGCAAGGATGACCGCGCCCCCGGCGGCTTCGAGATCGGGATCAAGGAGCTTGAGGTCGTCCAGGTCGCCGAAGAGTACCCGATCACGCCGAAGGAGCACGGCACGGAGTTCCTGATGGACAACCGTCACCTCTGGCTGCGCTCCCAGAAGCAGGCCGCTGTCCTGCGCATCCGGAACGAGATCGCCATGGCGATCCACGAGTTCCTCCAGTCCCGCGGCTTCGTCCTGACCGAGGCGCCCATCCTGATGGGTACCTCCGCTGAGGGCGGCGCCGACATGTTCGAGACGACCTACGTCAACGGCGAGCCCGCCTTCCTCTCGCAGTCGGGCCAGCTCTATGCGGAGGCGACGGCGATGGCGCTGGGCAAGGTCTACACCTTCGGTCCGACCTTCCGCGCCGAGAAGTCGAAGACCCGCCGCCACCTCAACGAGTTCTGGATGATCGAGCCGGAGGCGGCCTACTTCACGCATGAGGATAACATGAAGCTGCAGGAGGAGATGATCGAGCATATCGTCACTAGGGTGCTGCAGAACCGTGCGGCGGACCTAAAGGCGATCGATCGCAACCTCGAGCCGCTGCAGCAGGTGAAGGCGCCCTTCCCGCGCATCACCTACACGGAGGCGGTCGCACTCCTCGAGCAGATCCATAAGCCGGAGGATGAGTGGCAGCCGATCCCGTGGGGCGAGGATTTCGGCGCCCCGCACGAGACGGCGATCACCGCCCAGTTCGACCGGCCGGTCTTCGTCGAGAAGTTCCCGACCAAGATCAAGGCGTTCTACATGCAGCCGGACCCGACGAACCCGGATGTGATCCTCGGTGCTGACCTCCTGGCCTCGGAGGGCTACGGCGAGATCATCGGCGGCTCGGAGCGCATTCACGACAAGGCCCTGCTCGAGCAGCGCTACGCCGACAATGGGCTTGACCCGCAGACCTACGGCTGGTACCTCGATCTGCGCCGCTTTGGCTCGGTGCCGCACTCGGGCTTCGGCATCGGCCTCGAGCGCACCGTCGCTTGGATCTGCGGCCTAGACCACGTGCGCGAGACGATCCCGTTCGCCCGCCTGCTCAACCGCATTCACCCCTAAGAAAGAATGGACCACCCCCATAAGCGGGGTGGTCCATTTCGCATTGTATAGGACTTTCTTCCTAATGGCACCCTATGATGGTCCTAGATTGGGCGTCATTCGGCAAACGAAAGAGGAGAATTGTCGACTGGCGTAGAAATGCGCTTACGAATCTCGTATTCAAAATAAAGAGGTTCTTCAGGAGGTGAACGGGTTGCACGAGATCGGCCAGCAACTTCGTGCAGCACGCGAGGCCCGCGAGATCTCCCTGGAGCAGGCTGAAGAGGAGACCAAGATCCGTAAGAAGTACCTGCAGGCGCTCGAGGACGAGACCCCCGCTGTGATTCCGG
The DNA here is from genome assembly GCA_035298385.1 of Symbiobacteriaceae bacterium. GTDB lineage: Bacteria > Bacillota > Sulfobacillia > Symbiobacteriales > Symbiobacteriaceae > DATGYC01. Next base: position 1,497 of record DATGYC010000146.1, read on the forward strand.
GGGATGTCTACGTGCGGGGCTTCCTTCGTTCGTATGCAAACTGGCTGGGGCTAGATGGTCCCCACCTAGTCGAGTTGTATAAGGAGCAGCAGGCGGGCGCCCCGGCGGGCCAGCCGCAGGCCGTCAACGCCGAACAGGCCGAGGCGTCACAGGGCGCCCAGCCCGTGAGCGAGGTCAAGGCAGAGGTGCGGCCCCACAAGGCGCAGCCCATGCCGACGATCAAGCGCGCGGAGCGGCATAAGCCAGGCCTGTCGGGGCTGCCGCTGCTTGTGGCCTGTGGGGTGCTGGCGGTAGTCGTCGCGGGCTACCTGATCATCCGTAGCCTAGGCAATCAGTCCGCAGCACCGCCGGCCTCGCAGCCGGGAGTTGGGACGGAACCGGGCGCCACGAGCTCGATCTCGACCGGCACCACCGCTGCAGCGGGCACGGCGACCGGCACAGCCGGGACGGGCTCGGGGACGGCCCCGGGCACGACGGCGACCGGCAATCCGGCCTCGACGCAGGCGCCCGCAACCAAGGTGACGATGAACAAGTCAAAGGGCGAGGCGGTCCTCTTCGATGTGAATGGGACAGGCCCCATCGATGTCACCCTGCAGTTTGCGGATAAGCAAGCGGTCTACATGAAGGTGACCGTTGATGGCAAGGTCGTCGCGGAGCAGACAACCACCGATCCCGCCAAGACCCACTGGACCGGGAAGACCATCACGATTCGCCTCGGTCACGCGGAGACGCTCACGGCGATCAAGGTCAACGGTGAGACCTTTGACAAGCCGCTAAAGGGTGGCCCGTTCACCCTGACCTTCGCCCCCCACACATAGCGCTCGAGGCCGGGCTCGTCGTAGCCCTGGCCTCTTTTGCTTTTCCCAGCGGTGAGGCCGCCAATCGAGGGCATACTAGAGGGCGGAGGTGTCCGACGTGGACCTACGCTCTTACGCCTGCCGGTCGCTCCTTGCTCTCATGCTACTTCTTGCCGTACCCGTTCCCGCTCTCGCTGGCCCCGGGGCGACTGCCGCACCGGACGATCTCGTCCTTCCCGTCACGAAGGAGGCGCCTGTAAAGTCCCCGCGCATCGTGGCCAGTGCGGCCATCTTGATGGATGGGCAGACGGGTCAGATCCTCTTTGAGCGAAATGCTCATGCCCGGCGGGAGCCTGCCTCCACGACGAAGATCCTGACGGCGATCATCATTCTGGAGGAGGCCAACCTGGCAGATAAGGTGAAGGTCTCCAAGAAGGCCGCCCGCACCGAGGGCTCCACAATGCACCTGGTGGCCGGTCAGGTCCACTCGGTTCACGATCTGGTCCACGGGTTGCTCCTGCGCTCCGGCAACGATGCCGCCGTCGCCCTCGCCGAATATCTGAGCGGCTCAGAGGAGGCCTTTGCGGCAAAGATGAACGAGCGGGCGCGGGCGATGGGCGCCCAGGCCTCCCATTTCAAGAATCCGCACGGCCTGCCGAACCCGGCGCACTATACGACGGCCTACGATCTGGCCCGGATCACCCAGTATGCGATGCGCAACCCCAAGTTCGCCCAGATTGTGGGCTCCCGTTCGGCCGGGCTGACCTATGAAGAGTTGGACCGAGACGTGGTGCTGCACAACACGAATCGGCTGCTCCACATGCTCCCTGAGGCGGACGGCGTCAAGACGGGCACGACCGGAAATGCCGGCAAATGCCTAGTCTTCTCGGGCACCCGGCAGGGGCAGCAGTTGATCGGGGTGATCCTCAATGACGGCAACCGCTTTGGCGATGCGGCCACCCTCTTGCGGTGGGGCTTCACCACCTTCCGGCTCCACCAGTACGGCAAGGCCGGCGATCTGATCGCGCAGGCGCCCCTCATCCGGGGCAAGAAGGAGAGCCTGCCGCTAAAGCTGGAGAAGGGGCTCGCCCTGGTGCTCCCGGCGGGCGCCCAAGTCCCGCAGTTGGATCTGAAGCTACCCCCAACGTTGAAGGCGCCGGTCACGGCGGGAGCGGTAGTGGGGGAGGCCTTGGTGCGGCGCCCGGATGGCGTGGAACTAAAGTCCCGCCTCCTCGCCGCCGAGACGATCAAGCGCCGGACGCTCTGGGAGGAGCTCATGCGGCTGGTCAACCAGCAGAGAGGCTAACAGGACCGGGCGCCCACGGTGGGGCGCCCGGTCTTTCGCATTAGGCACGGTGCAAGCGGCCAACGTGGCGCCCGCAGGTGCAGGTCATCGCTTTGCGCTCCGTCTTTGTCGGGTTCATGTGCAGGGCCATGGCGATCACCATTGGAAGGGAGATGATCGCGTTGTAGAAGAGGTGCAGTTCGACCCGCGGAATGACAAGCTGGAGGATGGAGGTCGGTGCAGCCTTGCCGAATAGGGTAAAGCCGAACATCACCTGGGCCAGAAGCAGGAAGTGCTCCAAGTGGTGCCAGATGGAGAGGCCGATGGTGATGTCCCACCAGAGGCGGGGGCGCCCAACCATCCCGCGCCGTAGCAGCAGTAGGAAGAGCAGCATGACCAGGGCGTGGCCATAGTGCAGCCATTCGGACCTCACCAGCCAGGGGAGAGCGAGGCCCAAGAAGCCAAGCGCTTCGGGGCGGGGCCAGCCCAGCCAATAGATCTGGATCGACTGGACGATATGCTCGATCCAGTGGCTGAAGACGATGAAGGTGAAGAGCCACATGGTGCGCTCATGCCAGGTGGAGTTGAACCGGTCGATGAGACTGGGGCGCCCGGGGTCCTGCTTTGCTGCGATCACGAGTTCGTCCCCTCACTTTCGCTTGGATGGACGAAAAAATTCGAACGAAACGCACAGAATCCTTCAGCTTTTATTGCGCGATTGGCGCAACTGTGCAACGAATCCCATTCCTAGTCGCTATCCCTGTCATTCGAACGATAAATCTCTAGCTAGGGCGAAAATCCTACTGAATCTGAGACATTTGGCTCATTTTTCTTCGAGCACACCTTCACAAAGCTACTGACAGCGCCTTATCGAGGTTGGTATACTGATACAGGACTCAGACGGTATTCCGTCCCCTATCGGCCTATTTCGTTCCAGTATTCACAAGGTCTACCGTCTGCCTGTTATTGTGTACCGTCATGCGTAAGGAGGTAGCGATGATGCATCCCTACTTGCCCCTTCTCATGTACCTGGTGGTCGCCTTGCTCATTGCTGGCGGCATGA
>DATGYC010000147.1:0-2690 GCA_035298385.1 Symbiobacteriaceae bacterium
CACCTCTTCCTAGCGGAGGATCTGACGCCCTCTAAGCTGGAGGGCGACGAGGATGAGCAGATCGAGGTGATCCGCCTCACCCTCCCGGCGGCGCTTGCCATGGCCCGCTCCGGCGAGATTCGGGACGCGAAGACCCTCGCTGCACTCCTCTTCTTAACTCGGTGACATAAATGGAGCCACTCCCCCATAGGATATTTTGGAAACGACTGACCTGGGGGAGTGGTCAAGGTGCGGTTGGCCGCTTGGCGTGCGACCATGCTTGAGTTCATCGATCGCTGGAGCGGCACCATCATGGGGCTCTCCGGGCTCTACCTGGGCGGGGTGCTCCTGGGCGCCCTTGCCGTCGCTGCCCTCAGTCAGCAAGACCAGGCTGAGCTACACACCTACGTGAAGACCATGCTCAACATCGGCATCGAAGGTAGCGTGGGGGCCCTGATCTGGCACTCCCTGCTGATCAACCTGCAGATCCTGCTCTTCATCTGGTTGGCGGGACTCTCGATCATCGGCATCGTCGGCATCTGGGGGCTGACGATCTGGCGGGGGTTTAACGCTGGCTTTACGCTCGCCTTCCTGGCAGCGCAGTTTGGCAAGACCGGGCTCTGGATCGCCCTGGGGGGGCTTCTCCCAGGGCTACTGTTGCAGGTGCCGGGCCTGATCCTAGGCGGGACGGCGGGGGTCGCCTTCGCCCGTTCGATGATCAAGGCTTGGCGGGAGGGGCGGCGCCCGGCCTCCTTCTATCCAGTCGTCGGGGCCTACACAGTCACCCTGCTCTTGATGGGGAGCGGACTGCTCCTCGCCAGCCTCGTCGAGGGCGCCCTGGCGCCCAAGCTTGTCGCTCATGTCTGGCTGAATCAAACGTTAAAATGATACGTTTCTGAAAACGATTTGCCGAGGATTGCGACAAGATTATCGGGGGTTGAAAGATTTAGGGGAGACTGTCATACTGGTCCTGAAGCAAGTACCATCCGCCTGCAAAAGCGATCCAGCCGCGGGTCTTGGGTGGGCTGCGAAAGGAGAGAATCCAGTTGTTCGTCGGCGTAGTCAAGGAGATCAAGGCCTACGAGAACCGGGTAGCGCTGACCCCAGCGGGCGCCCTGGCCTTGGTTAAGGCCGGTCATCAGGTGATCGTTGAGCAGGCTGCTGGCAAGGGTTCGGGCTTCGAGGACACCGAGTACACGGCCGCCGGTGCCACGATTCTGCCGTCCGCGGCGGAGGTCTGGGCTAAGGCTGAGATGATCATGAAGGTGAAGGAGCCCCTCCCCTCGGAGTACGGCCACTTCCGTGAGGGTCAGATCCTCTTCACGTACCTGCACCTCGCGCCCGAGCCGGAGCTGACGAAGGCGCTGGTCGAGAAGAAGGTTGTGGCGGTCGCGTATGAGACCGTGCAGAACGCTGACCGCTCCCTGCCGCTGCTCACCCCGATGTCTGAGGTCGCTGGCCGTATGGCGGTCCAGATCGGCGCTCACTTCCTCGAGAAGGCGCATGGCGGCCGTGGCGTCCTGCTCGGCGGCGTGCCGGGCGTCGCTCCGGGCAACGTCGTGATCGTCGGTGGCGGCGTCGTCGGCACCAACGCGGCGAAGGTGGCGGTTGGCATGGGCGCCAACGTCACGATCTTCGACGTCTCGGCCGAGCGGCTGCGCTACCTCGATGACATCTTCATGGGCCGCCTCCAGACCCGCATCTCGAACGAGTACAGCCTCGCCGAGTCGCTGGCCAAGGCCGACCTCGTCGTCGGTGCGGTCCTGATTCCGGGCGCCCGCGCCCCGAAGCTGGTGACCGAGGAGATGGTCAAGGGGATGACCCCGGGCTCGGTGATCGTCGACGTGGCGATCGACCAGGGTGGCTCCGTGGCCACCATCGACAAGATCACCACCCACGCGGACCCGGTCTACGAGAAGCATGGCGTGATCCACTACGCCGTTGCCAACATGCCGGGCGCCGTGCCCCGTACCTCCACGATCGCCCTGACCAACGTCACCCTGCCCTTCGCCCTGCAGCTGGCGAACAAGGGCTGGAAGAAGGCGCTGACCGAGAACGCCGCCCTGGCGAAGGGCGCGAACGTTATCAACGGTCACGTCACCTACCAGGCCGTCGCCGAGGCGCATGGTCTGGAGTTCGTGGCGCTGGAGAAGCTCCTCGCCCAGTAAGGTAGATGGACGTAAGCCAGCCCCTCCGTCTTTGGAGGGGCTGGTTTTTTGTTGGGTGGGGACGTGTGCGCGTGGTTTGGTGTAGTGGTTTTTTTACACAGATTACACAGATTTACTGATTACACAGATTACCGGGTATACTGGATGAGAGTCACTTTGAGATGGGGCCGGATCCAAGACCAGCATTCTCTTCCGTGACACCTGTCGTCCCACGGTTTGGAACCACCAATGAGATGAGGCGGCGCCCGTTATCATCAGTCCAACGAGGCCAACAGCGGACCACTAAATAATCTGTGTAATCTGTGCAATCTGTGTAAATATCAAAAAGCCCACAGGGGATAACCTGAGAATCAGCGTAATCAGCTGTAAATGCCCAAAACGACCCACACAGGCCCATTCGTCAGACGGAGACCCGACTTCTACACCAACCCCTCACTTCATAACTTACCAGCAGGGGAACGCCCACATTTCGTAGAATTTACGAAAACAACGCTCGCCTACGCATAATTCGCCCCGTAATGGAGAATCCTTACCACAAAAGGC